>CAZIXP010000177.1:0-7861 GCA_964543245.1 uncultured Starkeya sp. | reverse complement strand
CGCTGGGTCATGTCACCGGCGCCAGCGGCCATCAGCGCTCGACCCCGCTCGCCGCGGCCGCCCTCATCGGACTCGGTCTCAGCGGCCCGGCGGTGCTTCGCCCCGACGCCCCGCTCCTGGCGGAGAGCGGGGCCATCCTCATCGTTCTCGACATGTCGCCTTCGGTTGCCGCGGGTCCTGCGCTGGCCGACGCGCAGGCTGCCGCCGCTGAAGTCCTGACCGCGGCCAATGGCCGGCCGGTCGGCCTCGTTCTCTTTGCCGGCGAAGCCTTTGACGTCGCCGCTCCCACCGCCGACCCGGCGGCGCTGGAGAGCCAGATCGCGGTATTGGCGCGCGATACCATGCCGGGCGCCGGCAGCCGGCCCGCCGCCGGGCTGGCCCTGGCGCGGCAGATGCTCCGCGGCAGCCGCGGCGCCGATCTCGTTCTGATCTCCGATGGCGGCGGCGTCGACGACGCGGCGCGCGCCGAAGCCGAGCGTCTCGCCGGCGACGGCGTCCGGCTGTCCGTCCTGATGCTGGACGGTGCCGCGGGCGGGGCAGGGGATGTGGCGGCGCTCGAAGCCCTTGGCACGGCGGCAGCCCCGGCCCGCGCGCCCGATCCGGTGCTGCGCCGCCTCGCGCGCGGCGATGCGCCGGAACGCGATCCGGTGCTGGCGGTGCTGCAATTCCGCGATCTCGGCCCCTTCGTTGCCGCATTGGCGGTCCTGCCGCTGCTCAGCCTGTTCCGGAGGCGGGCATGAACCGGGCTGTCCAACTCGCGGGCGTGGGCCTCGCCTTCGTCATCCTTGCCGGGCCGGGGGCATGGGGCCGCCTCGCCCTGTGGTCGGGCATGCCGGGCGCCGCCCGGCTGCTGGACGATGATGCGGCGCGCGGCCTCGCCCTCTACCGCGAGGGCGCCTATGAAGCGGCCGATGCCGCCTTTGCCGCCGCCGGCCGCAGCCAGACCTTCAACCGGGCCCTGACCCTCGCGGCGACTGGGCAGCATGGGCTCTCCGTCGCCTATCTCGATGCCGTGCTGTTTGCCAATCCGGCCGATGCCGAGGCGCGGCGGCTGCGCGATCTCGTCGCCTCGATGGTCCCCGCCACACGGGGCGAGAGCATCGCGCCGGGGCGGCTGCCCGGCCGGGGCGGCCTTGCGGCATCGGAACCCGCAAACGGCCAGATGATGGCGAGCACGCCCGATCCCGCCTGGAAGAAGCCGATCGAGGCGCGAGGCTTCGTCGCCTCGGACGCCTGGCTCGCGACGCTGGTCGACGATCCCGGCGAATTCCTGCGGCTGCGGCTGCAGAAGGAATATGAGCGGCGCGCCGGCCTTGGCCTGCTGCGGCCGCAGGAGGCCGACACATGGTGAGGCGGATCGCGCTTCTCGTCCTGCTGTTCACGGCCGGTGGTTCGTGTGCCGTCACCCATGCCGACAGCCTGCGCCTCGTGGTGCCGCAGCAGGCGCAGCCGGTGGTCGGCGAGATGATCCCGGTGACGCTGCGCGGCGAATACACCAGCCTCATCGCGCTGGAGAGCGTCACCTTCCCCAATGCGCCGGCCTATGACTGGGTGCAGCTGGCCCGTGACCAGTGGCGGGATGAGGAAATCGGCGGTCGGAAGATCAGGGTGTTCGAGCGGCGGCTCGCCCTTTTTCCGCGCCAGGCCGGCCCGCTCGTGATCGGGCCGGTCACTCACCACCTCACCGTGGTCGGTCCCGACAATCGGCGCGACCCGCTCGAGGTCACCGCCCCTCCCGTCCAACTCGCCGTGGCGCCCTTTCCCGCCGGGAGCATGCCGATCGCGGCAGCGGATCTGACGATCGAGGATGCTCTCTCCACTCCCCCCGGCAGCTTGCGCGACGGCGAAACCCTGACCCGGCGGGTCACCCTCAGGGCCGTTGGCACGCTGCCGCATCTCCTCCCCCCGCGTCCCGTGCTGCGGGAGCCCTGGCTGATCAGCTTCGTCGCGCCGGAGCAACGCCAGATGCAGACGACCCCGGATGGCCCGGTGACGACGGTGATCTGGGAATGGCGTCTGCGGCCGAAGACCGGGGAGCCCGGCGTGCTGCCGGCGACGTCCATCCCGTGGTTCGACACCGTCGCGCGGCGGATGCGCACCGCCGAGATCCCCGCATTGCCGTTCGGCTATGCCAGCTTTCACGACAACCGCAGCGGCGCTGCGCGGCTGCCCGCCGCGCAGACCGGCGTCGCGCTGGCCGTGATCGCCGCCGGGATCGTGGTGGGTCTGGGCGGCGCTTTGGCCGGGCTCTCCCCGCGGCGAAAGGCCGATCTGCTTCGGCAACTGCGCCGGCTCTCACCCCTCGATCCAACGAAGCGGGCCGTCAAGCGGGCAGCGATAACCGGCGATCGCCTCGCCCTGCGCCGGGCGGCCGAACGCTATCTGCGCCGCCGGCGCGACCTCGGCCTGCCGACTACGGGTCGGGAAACCGCGCAGCTCGACGCGGAGCTCTACGCACGTCCGGACGCGGCGAAAGAGGGAGCCGCCATGTCGGCCGAGGCCCTGTTTCGGCATGTACGAGACTCGTGAAGCCGGCAGTGTGTGGCCTGCGGAGAAGATGCGAGGTGGGATGTTGCGAGAATCGGCGCGCTTCGCGGCGAAGCGGATGATGAACCCTGAAAGCCGGGCGCCGGGTGGCTCATCCCGGCGCGGCCTGGACGGCGGCATCCCGCGAGGTCAAGGCGCCAACCACGAAAGCGAGGTTGGCCGCGGCGATCAGCGCGCTCGCATGAGCGTCGGCCTGCGCCTGACGCGCGTCGAGCAGGCCGGTCTCGGCGGCACTGGCGGCGGTGACTGTGCCCACACCATTGCGGTAGGCTTCGATGGCCGCGTCATAGGTGGTCGACGCGGCGGCAACGAGCGCGCTGGCAGCCTTGTAGGATTCCAGCGCGGTGCGCAGCGCATTGCTGGCGCCGACAATCTCCGCCACGGCGTCGGTCTGCGCCCGCCGGAAGGTGCTCTCGGCTGCCGCGACACGCGCCTGCGCCTGCTTCAGCTGCGCGGCACGCAGCCCGGCGTCGTAGAGGGGCACGGTCGCACCGATCAGCAGGCCCGAGCCGGTGGCCTGCTGCCCGATGGTCGGCAGGCCGTTGGCGTTGAAGCTGTTGTCGCCGGAGGCAATGGCACCGGCGACGAACACCTTGGGCAGGAATTCGGCCTCCGCTGCCCTGATGCCGGCACGGCTTGCCGCCAGAGCCGAATAGCTGGCCCAGACATCGGGGCGCTGGGCCAGCGCCAGCTTGACCATCGCGTCGAGAGGAACGTCGGTCGGAGCCGGCAGACGGCGCGTCCCGGAGTTCTCAACCTTCAGCCGTGCCGTGGCGTTGATGCCGATGGCGGCGATCAGCGCCTGATGCGCGTCGCGCTCCTGCCCCTCCGCCTGCACGCGGCGCAGTTCGGATTGCGCGACCTGCTGGCGCGCCTGCGCCACCTCGACCGTGGTGGCCAGGCCGCGCCCGAGCCGATCCTCCGCGGCGCTGCGGATCGCCAGGCTGTTCTTCAGCGCCTGCCCGGCGATCTGGCGGCGCGTCACCGCCGCGCCATAGACATAGTAGGTGCGAGTGACGTCGAAGATCAGTTTCTGATGCGTGCCGTTGAAGAGGACATTGGCGGCGATGGCGCCCTGCTTGGCCGCATCCGCGACGGCCGCGCGCTGGCCGAAATCGAAGATCAGCCATTGCAGCGCGACCGAAGGCGCGACACCTTCCGCGGTCGTGGTGAAATATTTTTGCGTGCCGATGGGCACCTGCAGCGGCATCTGGGTGTCCTGCCGCCCCGCCACGACATTGGCGGTTATGACCGGCAGATAGGTCGTCTCGACCATGCCCACCGCCAGCGCCGCCTCGCGCGCCCGCTGCCAGGCCCCCCGCGTCGCGGGGTTGTTGCGCTGGGCGAGGTCGATCAGTTCCGGCAGGCGATAGGTGCGGGCGAGATCGATGCCCTCGGTCGGTGGCAGCTCGGCCAGCGCCGGATTGGCGGGAATGGCGAAATCCGCCGCGCCTGTGCGAGTCGGTGGCGGCGGCACGGAGGGCTCGGTGCGGGTGCTCCATAGCCCGTCTTCGCCGCCATTGGGTGTCCACGGCGCCTCGGCCGAAGGCGATGTCATGTTCGCCGCATTCGGCGCGCAGCCGGCGAGCGCCAGGAAAGAGATCAGGAGCGCTCGCCTCATGCCGCTACCATCGTGCGCAGGTGGGCGAGCCGATCCTGAACGTCGTCTCCCTCGCGGGCCAGAACCAGGTCACGGTTGAGGGCGCTCGTCTCCCGCAGGCTTGCCAGCAGCGCGGCCTCGGTTTCCTCGGCCGGCCGGATGGTGCGGGGCTCGAAGGGGATGAGCTCGATCAGCTCCTCGGCCTTGCCGATCTCCACCTCGACCTGCGCCGCCTGGGTGGTGGCGCCGCCGCGCTCGTCGCCCGCCATGTCGGCGAGCCGCGCCAGCCCGCCAAGGGCGGCTCGCAGATGGCCACGCGCGGCACTTTCGATCGACACCGGCCAAAGGCGGGTGAAGATGAGATAGACCACGAGATTGCCGAGCAGGATGCCGATGACGCGGTCGCGGGCGGTGTCCAGCGAGGTGGTCGGACCGAAGCCCTGCAGCACGGTGAGCAGGAAGGCGAGGCCGATCTGCACCCCGCCATAGGAAATGCGTTCCGGGCCGGTCGAGATCCAGGCACTGATCAGCGCGCCGGCGAAGACCAGCGCCATCAGTCCGCCGATGGTCTCGATATGGGGCATGATGAACAGGATCGACGCCATCCCCATCGCCGCGCCGATGAGACAGCCGGCGATACGCAGGCCGAGTTTGTGAACCGTCTCGCCCGCCGTGCCGAGGGCGGCGACATAGCAGGTGACCATCGCCGTGTGGATGCCCTGCCAGTCGAGGACGTTATAGATGAGGTAGCAAAGCACAGCCGCAGCCGTGGTCTTCAGCGCGAAGCGGACATGGCCGGGATGGCTGAAGGCGTCAGGCGCAAGGAATGGCGGCTTGGGGGCGGGCGTCACCCGGCCTTCCGGCCCTCCAGCCAGGATGGCCAGCGCCTCCCATGCGGCGTGCTCGGCGGCGGTCGCCTCGGGCGGTGGAGCGATGGGGCGCGGCGGCCTGTGATCCGCGCTCAGCGCCTCATGGGCCGCGCGGACCGCCGCGGCGAGGCTCGCGCGGTGCGCGGGCGGCACGTCCGGGCCAAGCCCCGCCACCGCCAGCATGAGCCGATAGCTGGCCCGGCTATCCCGCCCAACCTGCGCCGCATCATCCCGTGCCAGGAGAGCAAGCCGGCGAACAACGTCGCTCTGCTTCGCCGCCGCCTCATTGCCCGCCCGCAGCAATGCGTCCAGCGCGGCGCATGAGCCGCCGTCAAGGGCCTGCGCGCTCGCCTCCAGCCTTTGCAGCAGTCTCGTGCGCAGCAGCCCTACCGGCGACAGACCGAGCACGAGGTTGAAGCCGATCATCCAGGCCATCGGCATCATCGCCATATAGCTGACGTAGCGCAGCCCGAAGCTGAGCGCATCCGTCACCGGTGCGAGGTTCACCAGCGTCAGCAGGAACGCCACCATCAGCGCAATGACGCTGCCGGTTTCGCCGAGCTGGCTGGCCGAGCTGAGGAAGAGCAGGGCGAAGGAGACAAACGCGATGGCGAGCAGCCGCAGACCCGGCGAATCCGCCGTGGCGTTGATGAGCGGGATCATCAGCGCGAT
Organism: uncultured Starkeya sp.; assembly: GCA_964543245.1. GTDB lineage: Bacteria > Pseudomonadota > Alphaproteobacteria > Rhizobiales > Xanthobacteraceae > Ancylobacter. The sequence goes on along the minus strand of CAZIXP010000177.1, from coordinate 2,173 downwards.
CACCACCGCCACCAGTATGGTGAGGCTGACCGCCTTGCCGATGTTCTCGACGGCATTCGGCTTCATCAGCAGGAGGATGAGGTAGCAGCTGATCGCGGCTTCCGCCGTCTGGAACAGCATCGCCGTGGCGGACACGAGGGCGCAGAGCAGCGCGATGCGCCATGTCAGCGCCGTGCGGCCGGGAAAGGGTGCGAGGTCCGCCAGCAGCCTTGCCCAGCCTGCGGGGGCCTGCGTGAGCGCGGGATGAGCCAGCGGGTGCGCGCTCATTCGCATCTGTCGCCATGATGCACGATGGCGACCGCCGAGGCCCCCATGCGCATAAGCCGCTCCGGCGGATCGATCAGCCGGATGCGCACGGGAAAGCGCTGGGCGATGCGCACCCAGTTGAGGGACTTGGGTACATAGGGCAGGCCGCGCGGCACATTCACCAGGTCTTCGGTCAGCACGCCCCAGCCGAGGCCTTCGACCCGCCCGCGTATCGGCAGCGACCGGTCGGCAAGAGCAAGCACCCGCGCGCAGTCGCCGACCTCGATGGACCCGAGTTCGGTTTCGCGAAAGGAGGCGCTGGCGAACCAGTTCTGGGTGTCGATGAGGGTGAAGACCGACTGGCCGGGCGCCACCATCTCACCCGTGGCGATGGTCAGGCCGACGACGCGCCCTTCTTGCGAGGCGCGGATCTCGGTATTGGCGAGGCTGAGTTCTGCCAGCGCCAATGCCGCGCGGCGCGCGTCGACCAGCGCCTGCGGGCCGTCCAGCGTGCTGACAAGGCTGGCGGCGGCCTGGGCCAGCTTCTCCGCCTGGGCGAGGCTGGTGCGCGCATCGTCGCGCGCGGTGCGGGCGTCATCGACCTGCTGCGCGGTGACATAACCTTTGGGCAGCAGGGGCGTCAGGCGGGCGAGCGTCTGCTCGGCGAGGGCCAGATTGGTGCGTGCGCGCGCGATCTGCTGGTCGGCGATCACCGCGTTCGAACGCTCCGCGTCTATAGAGCGCTGCTGTGCGTCCCGCGCCGCCTCCGCCAGGCGAAGTTCCGCGCGCGCCTGCTCAACCGCCAGCCGGTAAGGCTCGGCATCCAGCGTGAAGAGCAGTTCGCCCTTGGCGACCTTCTGGTTCTCGCGGACCTCCAGCGTGACGATCCGCCCGGCGACGCTGGACGCGACATTGACGATGCTCGCGGTCAGCACCGCATCTTGCGACAGCGGGTTGTTGTCGGCGCGCTCGAGATAAATGCCGCCGAGAGCAATCGCGGCAATGATGATGAGGGCCGCGACGCTGGTCCCGACCAAGCTCCGTGAACGGGAATAGGCCGAACGTGCCATGCCTAGCGCCCGTAAACCGACAGCGCGACAGCAAAGCCGATCAAGGCGGCGAGTGCGCCATAGACGACGATCCGCGCCGGCAAAATCTCATCGAGGCCGATGCGGATAAAGACAGCCCTGATAAGGGTCGTGCCGACCACGCCGATGGCGACGCAGGACAACCAATAGGGAAAATAGGCGCCAAACAACGATTGGGACGGGCTGGCGAACTGAGCGCACCCGCCCAAGCACACACCCATCGTCACGGCGGCGAAAATACTCAGAAACGGGCTTATTCGCTGCCGCATGATGTGCGCCGGATTGCTTTGGTCGTGATCCATATAGCGTGCGGGCTGCCCGGCAGTGTGCCTATCATCCAGCAATCGATCGTTGTCTAAAATGAACCTCGCCTGTCGGTAGATGCTCTGCCTCGAGGAGCCCTCCACCAAAACGGATTATGATACGAGATCAACCCCAAGAGGTAGGTGGATTCTCCGTATTTTTGTACCGCATTGGTCGCATATCACGGCGTGCTGCGCGGCGCGGCAGATCATCGAGGCCAGGTGGAGCGACGACAAAGCCGTCAAACTCCATACCCGCCTCGGCGGCCCCGCACCGTCGAGCTTCGCCAGACGGTCCGATGATGAGCAGGAGCCAGCTGAGCCTGACTTCAGACCGGCAGGAAAAAGGGTGAATATCAGGGCTGCCACAGGAACGGGACACCCATTGCGGAAGACCGCCCGGGAGCCCATCAGCGACTTATCGAACCGCCCGAATCTCCATGCCCTTCAAACGCATGTCAGGCATGAAGATGAACAAAAGCAGATGGCGCGCCCTAGGGGAGTCGAACCTTGGGCTAAAAGGCAGCAAATCCGGGG
>CAZIXP010000176.1:0-7901 GCA_964543245.1 uncultured Starkeya sp. | reverse complement strand
CCAATCGTGCCAATGTTGCAGTGCGGCTTCGAACGGTTGAACTTCTCTTTGGCCACGGGACTCTCCGTCGGTCAGTAAGGCGAATGTTGGTGACTGCTCGTTCAGGACGTCAGGCCGACGCTCACGCGTACTTGGCCTGGACTTCCTGAGCGACGTTCGACGGCACCTGCTCGTAGTGGTCGAACTGCATGGTGAAAGTCGCGCGGCCCTGGCTGAAGGAACGCAGCGTGTTGACGTAGCCGAACATGTTGGCGAGCGGCACCATCGCGTTGATGACGTTCGCGTTGCCACGCATGTCCTGGCCCTGGATCTGGCCGCGGCGGGAATTGAGGTCGCCGATGACCGAGCCGGTGTAGTCTTCGGGCGTCACCACCTCGACCTTCATGATCGGCTCGAGGAGGACGGCACCGCCCTTCTGCAGGGCCTCGCGGAAGGCCGCGCGGGAGGCGATTTCGAAGGCCAGCGCCGAGGAGTCGACTTCGTGGTAGGCACCGTCGATCAGCGTCACCTTGACGTCGACCACCGGGAAGCCCGCCAGCACGCCCGAACCGAGCACGCTTTCGAGACCCTTGTTCACGCCGGGGATATATTCCTTCGGCACCGCGCCGCCGATGATGGCGCTGTCGAACGCGAAGCCCTTGCCGACCTCGTTCGGCTCGACCACGAACTTCACCCGGGCGAACTGACCGGTACCGCCGGTCTGCTTCTTGTGGGTGTAGTCGATCTCGGTCTTGCGCGTGATCGTCTCGCGATAGGCCACCTGCGGCGCGCCGATGTTGGCATCGACCTTGTAGGTACGCTTCAGGATGTCGACCTTGATGTCGAGGTGCAGTTCGCCCATCCCCTTGAGGATGGTCTGGCCGCTCTCGTGGTCGGTGGACACGCGGAAGGACGGGTCCTCGGCGGCCAGCTTCGACAGGGCGATGCCCAGCTTCTCCTGGTCGGCCTTCGACTTCGGCTCGATCGCGATCTCGATGACGGGCTCGGGGAACTCCATCTTCTCGAGGATCACGGGCTTGGCCGGGTCGCACAGCGTGTCGCCGGTGCGGACTTCCTTGAGGCCGGCCAAGGCGACGATGTCGCCGGCATAGGCTTCCTTGATGTCCTCGCGGTTGTTCGCATGCATCAGCAGCATCCGGCCGACGCGCTCGCGCTTGTCGCGCGTCGAGTTCAGCAGGCCCATGCCGGTCTCGAGCTTGCCCGAGTAGACGCGGCAGAAGGTGATGGTGCCGACGAAGGGGTCGTCCATGATCTTGAAGGCGAGGACCGACAGCGGCTCGGAGTCCGACGGCTTGCGGTCGGTCTCTTCCTCGGTGTTGAAGTCGATGCCCTTGATCGCGCCGCGATCGATCGGCGACGGCAGGAAGTCCACGACCGCGTCGAGCAGGGGCTGCACGCCCTTGTTCTTGAAGGCCGAGCCGCAGAACACCGGGTTGAACACACGACCGATGACGGCCTTGCGGATCAGCGCCTTCAGGGTCGCCTCGTCCGGCTCGATGCCTTCGAGGTAGTTCGTCAGCGCCTCATCGTCGAGCTCGACGGCCGCCTCGATCAGCTTGCCGCGATACTCAACAGCCTTCTCGGCGAGGTCCGCCGGGATTTCCTCGTCGTGATACTTCGCGCCGAGTTCCTCGTTGTCCCAGACCACCGCCTTCATGCGGACGAGGTCGATGACGCCCTTGAAGTTCGACTCGGAACCGATCGGAAGCTGGCAGCACACCGGGTTGCCGGCGACGCGATCCACGATCATGTCGACGCAGCGATAGAAATCCGCGCCGGTCTTGTCCATCTTGTTGACGAACACGATGCGGGGGACGTTGTACTTGTCGGCCTGACGCCACACGGTCTCGGTCTGGGGCTCGACGCCCTGGTTGCCGTCGAGCACGCACACCGCACCATCAAGCACGCGAAGCGAACGCTCGACTTCGATGGTGAAGTCGACGTGGCCGGGGGTGTCGATGATGTTCAGGCGCTTGCCGTGCCAGAACGCGGTCGTCGCGGCCGACGTGATCGTGATGCCGCGCTCCTGCTCCTGGGTCATCCAGTCCATGGTGGCGGCGCCGTCATGGACTTCGCCGATCTTGTGGCTCTTGCCCGTGTAGTAGAGGATCCGCTCGGTCGTGGTGGTCTTGCCGGCATCGATGTGGGCCATGATGCCGAAGTTGCGGTAGTCCTCAATGGCATGCGTGCGCGACATATCAGTTCCTCGTCCCGGCTTTCGTCATCACCAGCGATAGTGAGAGAAGGCGCGGTTCGCCTCCGCCATACGATGGGTGTCTTCACGCTTCTTCACCGCGGTGCCACGGTTGTTGGAAGCGTCCAGCAGCTCGCCCGACAGGCGCTCCACCATGGTCTTCTCGTTGCGGGCACGCGCCGCCGTGATGAGCCAGCGGATGGCGAGAGCCTGCCGACGCTCCGGGCGAACCTCGACCGGAACCTGGTAGGTCGCGCCGCCGACGCGGCGGGAGCGCACCTCGATGGAGGGGCTCACATTGTCGAGAGCCTGCGTGAAGACCCCGAGCGGCTCCGCCTTCGCGCGGCTCTCGACGATGTCGAGCGCGCCGTACACGATGGTTTCGGCAACCGACTTCTTGCCGTCATACATGACGGCGTTCATGAACCGGCTCAGCACTTCGCTGCCGAACTTCGGATCCGGGGTGACTTCGCGACGCTCTGCGCGGTGACGACGGGACATCGTTCAGATCCTCACTTCGGCCGCTTGGCGCCGTACTTCGAACGGCGCTGCTTACGATTCTTGACGCCCTGGGTGTCGAGCACGCCACGCAGGATGTGGTAGCGAACGCCCGGAAGGTCCTTCACGCGGCCGCCGCGGATCATCACCACGGAGTGCTCCTGAAGGTTGTGACCTTCGCCCGGGATATAACCGATGACTTCATAGCCATTGGTCAGGCGAACCTTGGCCACCTTACGAAGCGCCGAGTTCGGCTTCTTCGGGGTGGTGGTGTAAACGCGGGTGCAAACACCACGCTTCTGCGGGCTGGCCTGCAGCGCCGGAACCTTGTTCCGGGCCTTCTGGGCTTCCCGCGGCTTGCGGATCAGCTGGTTGATCGTCGGCACGTCTCTCGCCTTCGTCTCTGTTGCGACGGGAGCGAACCCCCGCGCGAACCCATTTCCGCGGCCGCAACCGCATTCAGATTTCGTCGGTCCGGAACGAGCACGACCTGCATGCCCCGGCATGTCCAGCATGGCTACGAACGAAATAAGCGCCGCCGGCCGTTGGCCGAGGGCGCTGCACGTTCAGAGGATCACGCCATGTGCCTTGCGGCCCGGCGGCGCGATCATGCGCCTGCTTTGGTCATGCTTGCGTTCCGGCAGCGTCTCAGCGTTCTCTGTCCGGACATGGCGCCCGAACACGGCAACACTGACTGGCCTGCCGCGAAAGTCCGGGCCTTCTACGTGGCGACTCGGGAGAAGTCAACCCCGTTCGTTAAGACATGGGCCGGATCGGCGGGCCGCCGGAGGTCTGGCGGTGGGTGCGGGAGGCTGAATCGCGGCTGCGCCACGCGCCTTGCCTCATCAAGCCGCAGAGAGCGCTGACAGCGCCCGATGACGGGCGCATGACGCAAGGGCCGAGGGCGGCACCCGAACGCCGCCGGCATCGGCCACAGCCCATTCCCAGGGCTGCCGCTGCGGCACCGGCCGGCAATGCCACTGCCCACGCCCGCGGCCACGGAAAGCCGCCGAATCCGCCGCGCAAGCACGGTCAGCTACCGCAACGGTCTTTCCGATTCGTTACCGGGTGGGCGACGAGGGGTTTCCCGGCCGGCACCTCCCCCTGCCGCGCCTTTGCCGCCCGGCCATCCAAAGCAAAAGGCCGCCCCGGAAGGGCGGCCTTTTCCGTCGTGGCACGAACCGGCGGTTCACCGCAGGGCGATCACTCCGCGGCGGCCGGCCCTTCGATCGCCGGGGCCGAACCGTCCACATCCTGCTCGTTCTGGGCGAGGATGAGGTCGTCGCGCGTGGTCGCGGTGACCCGCAGCTTCGCCATCTGGGCGCCGGTGCCGGCCGGGATCAGCCGGCCGACGATGACGTTCTCCTTCAGGCCGCCGAGGTCGTCGGTCTTGCCGTTGACCGCGGCTTCCGTCAGCACCCGGGTGGTCTCCTGGAAGGAGGCGGCCGAGATGAAGGAGCGGGTCTGCAGGCTCGCCTTGGTGATGCCGAGCAGAACCGGATGGCCGGACGCGGGCTTCTTGCCCTCGGCGATCATCGCGGTGTTGATCTCGTCGAGCTCGCTGACGTCGACCTGCTCGTTGGTGAGCAGCTCGGTGTCACCGGCGTCGTCGATCTCGACCTTCTGCAGCATCTGGCGGACGATCACCTCGATGTGCTTGTCGTTGATGAGCACGCCCTGCAGCCGGTAGACCTCCTGGATCTCGTTGACGAGATAGGCGGCGAGTTCCTCGACGCCCTTGATGGCCAGGATGTCGTGCGGCGCCGGGTTGCCGTCGACGATGAAGTCGCCCTTCTCGACGAGGTCGCCATCCTGCAGGTGGATGTGCTTGCCCTTCGGGATGAGGTACTCAACCTGATCGTCGTTGGAGTCCTGCGGCTCGATGGTGACGCGACGCTTGTTCTTGTAGTCCTTGCCGAAGCGGATGGTACCGGCGATTTCGGCGATGATCGCCGCATCCTTCGGCCGCCGCGCCTCGAACAGCTCCGCCACCCGCGGCAGACCGCCGGTGATGTCGCGGGTCTTGGCGCTTTCCATCGGCACGCGGGCGAGCACGTCGCCGGCCCGGGTCGTGGAACCCGGATCGACCGAGATGATCGCCTCGACCGGCAGGGCGTAGCGGGCCTCGCCGCCACGCGCCAGCTTCGCCGGCTTCCCGTCCGGACCGCGCACCACGATGGCCGGACGCAGCTCGGTGCCGCGACCCGTCCGCCAGTCGGTGACGACGCGCTTGGCGATACCGGTCGATTCGTCGACCGACTCGCTCATGGACGCGCCTTCGACCAGGTCCTCGAAGCCGACGGTGCCGTCGACCTCGGTGAGGATGGGACGGGTATAGGGGTCCCACTCCGCGATGCGCTGGCCGCGCTTGATCGAGTCGCCCTCATCCACCTTCAGCTTGGCGCCGAACTGGATGCGGTGCACCGCGCGCTCCGTCGTCCCGTCGTGATCGACGATCACGACCGAGAGGTTGCGACTCATCGCGATCAGCTCGCCGTCCGAGTTGCGGGCGACGTTGCGGTTGCGGATGCGCACGCTGCCTTCGAAGTTCGACTCCACGAAGGAGGAGTCCGCCAGCGTGGCGGCGCCGCCGATGTGGAAGGTGCGCATGGTGAGCTGGGTGCCCGGCTCGCCGATCGACTGGGCGGCAATGACGCCCACCGCCTCACCCATGTTCACCGGCGTGCCGCGCGCGAGGTCGCGGCCATAGCAGGTGCCGCAGACGCCGTTCTTGGCTTCGCAGGTCAGCACCGAACGGATCTTGATCTCCTGGATGCCGGCCTTGGTGATGCGCTCGACATCGGCCTCCTCGATCATCCGCCCGGTCGGGACGATGACGTTGCCGGTGGCCGGCTCGATCACGTCTTCGGCAGCCGTCCGGCCCAGAACGCGGGACCCGAGCGAGGCCACGATCTGGCCGGCATCGACGATGGCGCGCATCTTGATGCCGTTGGAGCTGCCGCTGTCCACGGTCGTGATGATGCTGTCCTGCGCCACGTCGACCAGACGACGGGTGAGGTAGCCCGAATTCGCGGTCTTCAGGGCGGTGTCGGCGAGGCCCTTGCGGGCGCCGTGGGTGGAGTTGAAGTACTCCAGAACCGACAGGCCTTCCTTGAAGTTCGAGATGATCGGGCTTTCGATGATCTCGCCCGAAGGCTTGGCCATCAGGCCGCGCATGGCGGCGAGCTGGCGCATCTGGGCCGGCGAACCGCGCGCCCCCGAGTGCGACATCATGTAGATCGAGTTGATCTGCTTGTCCCGGCCGGTCTTGGGATCCTTCTTGACCGACGAGATTTCGCGCATCATCTCCTCGGCGATGCGATCGGTGCACTTGCCCCACGCATCGACGACCTTGTTGTACTTCTCGCCCTGGGTGATCAGGCCGTCATTGTACTGCTGCTCGTACTCCTTGGTCAGGGTACGGGTTTCCTCCACCAGCTCCCACTTCTTGGCGGGGACGACCATGTCGTCCTTGCCGAAGGAGATGCCGGCCCGGAAGGCGTTGTGGAAGCCGAGCGACATGATCCGGTCGCAGAAAATGACCGTCTCCTTCTGACCGCAGTGGCGGTAGACGGTGTCGATCATGTTCGAGATTTCCTTCTTCGTCATCAGCTTGTTGACGACGTCGAAGGGAGTCTTGACCGTCTTCGGCAGCAGCTCGCCGAGCTTCATCCGGCCCGGGGTGGTCTCATAGATCTTCGAGGCGGGCTTGCCGTTCTCGTCCACACCGATATAGCGCCCGCGCACCTTGGTGTGCAGGGTGATGACCTTGGCCGCCAGGGCGTGGTCGATCTCGCCCATATTGGCGAAGGCCATGCCCTCGCCGGGCTCACCGTCGCGCATCATGGTGAGGTAATAGAGGCCGAGTACGATGTCCTGCGAGGGCACGATGATCGGCGCGCCGTTCGCGGGGTGCAGGATGTTGTTGGTCGACATCATCAGGACGCGCGCCTCGAGCTGCGCCTCGATGGACAACGGCACATGCACCGCCATCTGGTCGCCGTCGAAGTCCGCGTTGAAGGCGGCGCAGACCAGCGGGTGCAGCTGGATCGCCTTGCCTTCGATGAGGGTCGGCTCGAACGCCTGGATGCCGAGGCGGTGCAGCGTCGGCGCGCGGTTCAGCATCACCGGGTGCTCGCGGATCACCTCGTCGAGGATGTCCCACACCTCGGGACGCTCCTTCTCGACAAGCTTCTTCGCCTGCTTGACGGTCGCGCTGAGCCCCTTCGCGTCGAGACGCGAATAGATGAAGGGCTTGAACAGCTCGAGCGCCATCTTCTTCGGCAGGCCGCACTGGTGCAGCTTCAGCTCGGGACCCACGACGATCACCGAACGGCCGGAATAATCGACGCGCTTGCCGAGCAGGTTCTGGCGGAAGCGGCCCTGCTTGCCCTTCAGCATGTCGGCGAGCGACTTCAGCGGACGCTTGTTGGCGCCGGTGATGACGCGGCCGCGGCGGCCGTTGTCGAACAGGGCATCGACCGCTTCCTGAAGCATGCGCTTCTCGTTGCGGATGATGATGTCCGGCGCCTTCAGCTCGATGAGCCGCTTCAGCCGGTTATTGCGGTTGATGACGCGGCGGTACAGGTCGTTCAGGTCGGACGTGGCGAAGCGGCCGCCGTCCAGCGGAACCAGCGGGCGCAGGTCCGGCGGGATGACAGGCACATGGGTGAGGATCATCCATTCCGGCTTGTTGCCGGACTGCTGGAACGCCTCGACGATCTTCAGCCGCTTGGCGAGCTTCTTCGGCTTCAGCTCGGTGGTCGCCTCGGCGATCTCCTTGCGCAGGTTCGCCGCGATCTGCTCGAGGTCCATGCCGCGCAGAATCTCGCGGATGGCCTCGGCGCCGATCAGCGCGGTGAAGCTGTCCTCGCCATATTCTTCCTGCGCCCGCAGATAGTCCTCCTCCGAAAGGAGCTGACGCTCCTTCAGCGGGGTGAGGCCCGGCTCGATGACGCAGTAATATTCGAAGTACAGGATACGCTCGAGGTCCTTCAGCGTCATGTCGAGCAGCAGGCCAATGCGGCTCGGCAGCGACTTCAGGAACCAGATGTGCGCGACCGGCGCGGCCAGCTCGATATGGCCCATACGCTCGCGGCGCACGCGCGAGAGGGTGACCTCGACGCCGCACTTCTCGCAGATGATGCCCTTGTACTTCATGCGCTTGTACTTGCCGCACAGGCACTCGTAGTCCTTGATCGGACCGAAG
>CAZIXP010000175.1:0-7975 GCA_964543245.1 uncultured Starkeya sp. | reverse complement strand
CTGCAGCGCCGCGTGGCCCAGGCGGATGCCCGGCGGCGGGAGGCGCGGGTGCTGCGCGCGATCAGCCAGGTGCCCGGCATCGGCGTCATCTCCATCGTCGGGAGCGAGGCCACGCGCATCGGCAGCGGGCTGAAGGAGCCGCTCGCCACGCTGGTCGAGGAGCGGGTGCGCAGCCCGGAATTCCTGGCCAGCGCCCGGGCGTCGGACGCCCCACCGGTCATCGTCGAGCATTTCGCCCGCGACGGCGAGGAATTCGAGGTGCAGCTGGTGGTTGGCCGCATCGTCCGCGCGGCGGCGGAGGACGGTTCGCTCGAGGAACCCGCCGACGATGCCATCGTCGTCTTCGCTGTCGACCAGACCGCCAAGCGGTTCGAGGAGAACCAGCTCTACCAGATGTCGAAGATGGCGGCGCTCGGCGAGCTGGTGACGGGACTGGCGCACGAGATCAACCAGCCGCTCGGCGTCATCCGGCTGGCCGCCGCCAATGCCCAGACCGCCCTTGCCAAGGGCCAGCCGAGCCAGATGGTGGAAGACAAGATCGGCCGCATCATCCGGCAGGTCGAGCGGATGAAGGGCATCATCGACCACATGCGCATCTTCGGCCGGCGCAGCACGCTGCGGCCCGAGGCGAGCTCGGCGGCGAACGCGGTCAACGGCGTGCTGCAGGTCATCGGCGCCGATCTGCGCATCGAGGGCATCCAGCTCCACGCCGACGTCGACCCGCCGGAGCGCCTCAACGTGCTCTGCCGGGAGGATCAGCTCGAGCAGGTGCTGATCAACCTGCTGCTGAACGCCCGCGACGCGCTGCGGTCGCGGCAGGAGAGCGACCCCGGCTTCCAGCCCGAAATCTGGCTGTCCTGCAAGCGCCTCGCCCCGGCCGACCAGCCGCCCGTCATCCGCATCGTGGTCCGCGACAATGCCGGCGGCATCCCCGAGAAGGTGCTGGAGAAGGTGTTCCAGCCCTTCTTCACCACCAAGCCGGTCGGCAAGGGCACCGGGCTCGGCCTGTCCGTCAGCTTCGGCATCGTGCGCGACCATGGCGGCGCGCTCACCGTGGCCAATGACGCCGCCGGCGCGGTGTTCACCATCACCCTGCCGGCCCATGTCGACACGGAAGCGCAGCGCGAGGTCGCCTGAGGCAGCAGGCCTCCGCCGTCACGGCGCGCCGACCCGCTCCTCGCGCTCGCCGCGCCGGTTGTGCCCGATCCGGGCGCCGGCCGCACCTTCCGCTTCCGCGGCGAAATGCGCGACGGTGCGGGCGAGCCCGGCATCGAGCGCCACCCGCGGCTCCCACCCCAGCAGTTCGCGCGCCAGCGCGATGTCCGGCCGGCGCCGGCGCGGGTCGTCGACCGGCAGGGGATGGTAGGTCACGGCGGAGCGCGAGCCGGTCAGCGCCACCACCCGCTCGACCAGCTCGCGCACCATCAGCTCGGTGGGATTGCCGAGATTGACCGCGCTGGGCAGCGGCCCCTCATGCAGCATCAGCCGCAGCAGGCCCTCGATCAGATCGTCGACATAGCAGAAGGAGCGGGTCTGCTCGCCGCTGCCATAGATGGTGATGTCCTCGCCCGCGAGCGCCTGGGTGACGACATTGGAGACGACGCGGCCGTCATCGGCCCGCATGCGTGGGCCGTAGGTGTTGAAGATGCGGGCGACGCGGGCCTCGACGCGGCGGGCGCGCAGGAAATCGAACGCCAGCGTCTCCGCCGCGCGCTTGCCCTCGTCGTAGCAGGCGCGGGGCCCGGTCGGGTTGACGTTGCCCCAGTAGCTCTCGCCCTGGGGATGCACTTCCGGGTCGCCATAGATCTCGCTGGTCGAGGCCTGCAGGAAGCGCGCCCCGTGGGCCTGGGCGAGGTGCAGCAGGTTGCGGGTGCCGAGCACGCAGGTCAGCAGGGTGTGCTCGGGGTCGGCCTGGTAGTGCGGCGGCGAGGCCGCGCAGGCGAGGTTGAACACATGGGTGGGCGCCGGGCCGGTGCCGGTCAGTTTGGCGAGCGGCGCCTCGATGATGTCGGCCTCGATGAAGGTGAAGTTCGGCTCGCGTTCGAGATGGCGCAGATTGTCCAGCCGGCCGGTCTGCAGATTATCGAGGCACACCACGCGGAAGCCGCGGGCCAGCAGCGCGTCGGTGAGATGGGAGCCGATGAAGCCGGCGCCGCCGGCGACCAGCGCGGTGCGCCGGGGCGCAGCGTCGGCCGGCTTGCGGGCCTTGCGGTCGGCGCCCGCCTTCTGCTGCAGACCCGCCTTCTGTTCGACATTCGCCATCGGGGCCTGGCCCGCCGGCGGGTTCCGGCCCGCGGTCTGGTCGTCTCTCATGGCGCGATCCCCCTGTTCTGTGTGGCGTGCGCGGTGCGGCCGGCGAGAGGGCGGGACCGGCCGTGCCGGCGCGCCTCTCCGGCTTCCGCCACGTGCTGTTCGAGTTCGGCCGCGCGGTGCGCGGCGGTGTGGGCGGCGAGGATGCGGGCGCGGCCCGCGGCGCCGATCCGGCGTCGGGTCGCCTCCGGCAGGTCGAGCGCGGCCAGCACATCCTCGGTGGTGCGGGCGAGCAGGATCTCGCGGTCCGGCCGGAACAGCGTGTCCAGCCCCGGCCAGATGTCGGACACGATGGGCGTGCCGCAGGCCGCGGCCTCGAACAGCCGCACGCTCGGGCTATGGCCGGCGCGGATCATGTCCGCCCGCGTCACGTTGAGGGTGAAGCGGCAGGCGTTGTAGAAGGCGGGGTGGCGGTCCGGCGCCAGATGGTCGATCCGCGCCACATTGTCGGGCCAGGCGATGCCGGCGGGATATTGCGGCCCGGCCACCACGAAGGAGAGGTCCGGCCGCCGCCGCGCCGGCTCGATCAGCAGCGCCTCCAGCGTCGGCTGGCGGTCGGCCGAATAGGTGCCGAGATAGCCTAGGTCGAACTCGGTGGCGACGGGACGCGCGGGATCGGCGGGCCGGTACACCTTCTCGTCCACCGAACAGTAGAGAGCGCGCGCGGCGGGGGCGCCAAAATCCCGCATCAGCCGCTCCAGAATAGGGCCACCGGTGAAAGAGAAATAGAGGTCGAAGCCCGGAATCAGCTCGGCCGAGACATATTCGCCCGCCTCCTGCTCCAGCCGGGCCAGCGTCACCGGCGTGTCGATGTCGTAGAAGGCCGTGAGCCCGCCCGCGTGCTCCTGCACGAAACGGCCCACTGCGATGCCGTCCGGCACGAACGAGCCGACGATCACCAGGTCCGCCTGCGCCAGGGCATCGGCGTGGGCGATGAGGTCTTCGACCTCGTCATAGAGCCGCAGGGTGCAGAAATCCGGCGCGGGCAGGTCGCGATGTTCGGCGTACCAGGGCCGGTCCCGCTCCAGGAACAGGATGTCGTGGCCGCGCGCGGCGAGCGCCTTCAGCAGCGCCCGCCAGGTCGTGGCATGGCCGTTGCCCCAGGAGGAGGAGAGGCTGAGGCCGAGGACGACGATGGAGAGCTTGTCACCGGCGATGGTGCTCATGCGAGTCTCCTTTCCCGTTTCAGGGACGCAACCCCGGCCAGGATGGCGTCGACCTGCGCGCCGCGGCGGGCATAGGTGTGCTCCGCCAGCACGCGCTTCAGCGCCGCCTCGCCGATGGCGCGGGCCCGCTCCGGGGTGAGCGCCTCCAACTGGGCGGCGACGTCCATGCCGTCGCGCGCCACCAGCACCTCGCGGTCGGGCTCCAGGAACAGCTCGATCCCTTCCCAGGCGTCGGTGATGAGGCACGCCCCGGCGCCGGCCGCCTCGAACACCCGGGTGGCCGGGGAGAAGCCGGTGGCCGCCATGCTGTCGCGCGCGATGTTCAGCACCGCGCGGGGCGTGGCGTTGAAGGCGTTGTGCTCGCGCGTGTAGACGTGGCCGAGCGCGGTGACGTTGGGCGGCATCGCCCGGTCGCCCCAGCCATTGCCGCCGATGAGGAAGCGCCGGCTGCGCAGCCGCGCCGCCGGCATCAGGAAGAACTGCGTCACCCTCTCCTCGCGGTCGGGCAGCCGGTTGCCGAGAAAGGCGAGGTCGCAGGAGAAGCGCGGATCGGGCGGCACCGGGTGGTGGGTGGCGGGATCGAGCCCGTTATACACCGGGATGCAGGCGCGGGCGCCGAGCCCCTCATAGGCCTCCACCACCGGGGGGCCGCCGCCATAGGTGAGCACCAGGTCGAGCGCGGGGAGGGCGCGGCGCAGCGGGTGCTCCGGTGCCGGGCGGATCTCCGCCAGCGTCGCGGGGGCGTCGACGTCCCAGAAGATGCGGATGGCCTCCGGCCGCGAGGCGGCAACCATGCCCTCGAGCAGCAGGTCGTCGAACACGCCGACCCCGCTCGCCTTCACCACCACATCAGCCCGGGCGGCCTCCGCCACCACGCGCCGCGCGGCCTCCTCCGTCGCCGGCCACACCACCACCCGGGCCCAGTCCGGCGGCTCGATGTCGCGGTGCTGCTGCCGGTCGAAGGCGTCCGGCTCGTAGAAGGTGATGTCGTGGCCGCGCCGCGCGAGGTCGCTCAGCAGGCCGCGATAATAGGTGGCGGCGCCGTTCCAGTAGGAGGACAGCAGGCTGGATCCGTAGAACGCGATTTTCATGCGGCGGCCTCCACGCCCTCGCGGCCGAGCCGGCCGATGATGGAAAGAAGTTCCCCGGCGCGATGGGCGCAGCCATGCCGGGCGCGGACGGTGGCGAGTCCGTGGGCGACGAGCCGCGCGCGCAGCTCCCCATCCTCCTTCAGGGCACGTAGATGCCGGGTCATCGCCGCGCCGCTGCGGGCGACGAGATAGTCCTCGCCGGGGGTGAAAAGGCCCTCGCTGTCCTCCCACGGTGCCGACACCAGCGGAATGCCTGAGGCCAGTGCCTCGAAGACGCGGATGGTGGGAATGCCGGGCAGGATCGAGGCGTAGTAGCGCCGCGGCACGTGCACGGTGGCGAGATGCTCGGCGAAGACGCGCGGGGCCCGGGCGTTCGGCAGCCAGCCGCGATAGGTCGCGCCGTAGCGCGCCAGCAGCTCCAGCGCCTCGGCCGGGTAGCGCACGCCGTGAATGTCGAGGGAAAGCCCTGCCTGCCGCGCCGGGCGCAGCAGGAAGCGCTCGATCTCCGCCGTCCGCTCGCCATCGCCCCAATTGCCGATCCACACCAGACCCTCGCGGGTGGCCGGCTCGTCCACCGGGTCGGCCGGGGGATGGAACAGGGTGAGGTCGGCGGCCTCGTGCCAGACGAAGACCCGCTCGCCCCAGCCCCAGCGGCGATAGACCTCGGCGAGCGAGGCGCCGAAGGCGAGCACGCCGTCATAACCGTCGAGGTCGAAGGCCCGGATGGCGTCGGGGTCGCTCACCGCGCGGTGGTGGGTGTCGTGGAACAGCAGGCGGAAGCGGCCACCCCCGCGGCGCAGGCGCCCGAGGGCGGCGACGAGCGCCGGATCGTTCCACTCATGCACGATCACCACGTCCGCCCCCTCGACCAGGGCCGCCACGTCGGTGCCAGGCACATAGCTCTGCGGCGACAGGTCGGGATAGGCGGTGCGGAACGCCACCAGCCCGTCGGCGCCGTGATCGGCGAACAGATTGGCGAGGCTCCAGCCGTTTTCCGGCTCGAACGCCGCCACCTCATGGCCGCGCCGGATCAGCTCGCGCAGCACGCCGCGCAGGAAGTGGGCATTGCCGTGGTTCCAGCAGGACCGCAGCGAGTGGGTGAAATAGACCAGCTTCATGCCGCCTCCTCATCCGCGGCGGCGGGAAACAGCAGGCGCCGGTAGATGCCGGCCATGCCGGCGGCCATCGCCTCGACGCCGTAGCGCGTGGCACGCTCGCGTGCGGCCTCCCCGAGCGCGGCGCGGCGGGAGGGCTCGGCGTCCAGCTCGTCGAAGGCGCGGGCGAAGGCTTCCGGCCGGCGCGGCGGCACGAACAGCGCGGCACCGCCCCACAGCTCGCGGAAGGTCGGAATGTCGGAGAGCACCAGCGCGCAGCCGGCCTGCGCCGCCTCCAGCACGCCGAGGCCGAACGGCTCATACAGCGCGGTGGAGGCGAAGATCGGCCGGTGCGCGAGGACGGAGCGCACCTCGGCCTCGCTGCGGGAGCCGAGCGCGCGCAGCGCCCCGGTGTCGACCGCGGCGCCATTGGGTCCGCGCAGCGGCCCCGCCACCGTCACCGGCACATGGGTGAGGCCCGCCGCCAGCGCCAGCGTCGCGATATCCTTGCCGGCGTCCCACAGCCGGCCGGTGGCGACCACGTGGTCGGGCGGCACGGCATCGTCCACCGGCGCGGGCAAAGCGCGCCCGTTCCACACCACATCGGGGCGGCGGCCATAGAGGGCGGCCAGCGTGTCGGCGAAGCTGTGGCTGGGGCAGACCACCGCGTCGGCGGTCGCGATCGCATCGCCGGTGAGCCGGGTGCGCCAGGCGAAGTCCTCGGGCATCGGCCCCTGCTTCACCGCGCGCCACCAGCTCGCGAGGCAGGAATGCACCCCCACCACCACCGGCACGGGATAGGGCGCCAGCGCCAGCGGCGGCGCGTTGAGATGGACGATGTCGGCCTCGTGCCGCACCGCCAGCGCCGCCACCGCCCGGGCGGCCGCGGCCAGCGCCTCGGGGCCTTCCGCCAGCCAGTCGAGCGGCAGGTCGGTTTCCACCAGCGTGAGGCCGGGCACCGCGGCGGCGCTGGCGCGCTGGGCCGGCTGGGGGGACGGGCCGAGCAGCGCGAGGGTGGTCGTCGCGCCATGGGCGGCGAGCCCGCGGGCGAGGTCCACCGCGTGCTGGAACACGCCGCCCACCGCATCGGCGGTGAGCAGCAGGCGGAAGCGGCGGCCCGGGCGGGAGGCCGGACGGAGCGAGGGGGCGAGCGCGGCCACGCCGGCGGCGTCTCTCATCACAGTACGCCCGACAGCCGGAGGGCGGCATCCTGCCGAACGGGGGCGCCGATGCCCTCCTCGACCAGCCACTGCGCCAGCCGGCCGACGCCGGTGCGCCAGCCGAGCGGGATCGGCAGCTCCAGCTCGCGCAGGGCGCGGCGGGTGTCCGAGACGTAATAGAGCTGGTCGCCGGCGCGCCAGTCGTGGAAAGAAACGTCGGCGGGCCGGCCGGTCAGCGCCTCGACATGGTTCAGCAGCTGGAGCAGGCTCACCGCATTGGCCGGGCCGCCGCCGAGATTGAGCGCGCGCCCGCTCACCCGCTCGATCCGCCGCCACGCCCGCAGATACGCCTCCACCGCATCGTCGACATAGAGGATGTCGCGCACCTGCCGGCCGTCGCCGAAGATGGCGATCGGGGCGCCCTCGAGCGCGCGGATGAGGAAATGGGCCACCCAGCCCTGGTCCTCGGTGCCGAACTGCCGCGGCCCATAGATGCAGCTCATCCGCATCACGCAGGCACGCAGCCCGAAGGAGCGGGCATAATCGAGCACATACTGGTCGGCCGCGCCCTTGGAGCAGCCATAGGGCGTGTGGAAATCGAGCGGCCGGTCCTCGGCGATGCCGCGGGCCCGCAGGATCTCGTCGGTCGGCTTCCACGCGCCGTCGATCTCGCTGAGCGAGAGGTCGCCGAGGTCGCCATAGACCTTGTTGGTGCTGGCGAAGACCACCGGCGCCTCGGGGGCCTGTTCCCGCACCGCCTCGAGCAGGTTCATGGTGCCGGCGAGGTTGACGCCGAAATCCGCGCGGGGGTCGGCGAGGCTGCTCGTCACCGCGACCTGCGCGGCGAGGTGGAACACCGCGGCGACGACCGTCACCGCGGCCGCCACGGCGGCCTCGTCGCGGATGTCGGCCTCGATCAGCCGCACCCGGCCGGGATGGCGGGCTTCCAGCCACGCCGCGTTGCGCTCCACCCCCGGACGGGCGAGCGAATCCAGCAGGCGCACCTCGCGGCCCTCGCGCGCCAGCCGGTCGGCGAGGTTGCTGCCGATGAAGCCGGCGCCGCCGGTGACGAGCACCGGGCCGGGCGTGGGGGTGAAGGCGGAGCCGTCCGCGCTCATGCCACCAGCCCCCGCGCTTCGAGTTCGCGGCGGGCC
>CAZIXP010000174.1:0-7997 GCA_964543245.1 uncultured Starkeya sp. | reverse complement strand
ACAACGACCCCCATTACGCCGCCGAGTACGAGGCGCTCGGCTCGAAGGCCGGCGCCTATGACGACTGGCACGAGGGCCGCGACCCCGCCGGCATCACCACCCAGGACCCCGCGCTGATGGCGCGGCTGGACCCCATCGCCGCCGGCCGCCGGCTGGCGAACTACCTCGCCGTGCTGACGCTGGAGTGCCAGACCATCGCGCGCGCCTGCGGCAAGAGCCACGTGCACAATCTCGAGCCGGAGGACCTCGTCGCCCTCACCATCGAGGCCGCCGCCATGGCCAACGTCCCTCTCGCCGGGACCAACTGGATTCCCGGCAGCACCGGCAGCTTCTGAACCTTCGAGCCCCGCGCCCCGGCGCGGGGTTTGCACGTCGACGACACCGCAACGAGCCCCGAAGGGGCCGGGGAACAGCACGGAACCGGATTGCAATGGCCAACGATCTTGCCCATGCCGCCAAAGAGCTCGGCATCAAGTACTTCCTGATCTCCTATGTCGACCTGTTCGGCTCGCTGCGCGCCAAGCTGGCGCCGGCCGCGGCCATCGGCGGCATGCAGAAGGCGGGCGCCGGCTTCGCCGGTTTCGCCACCTGGCTCGACATGACCCCGGCCGATCCCGACCTGTTCGCGGTGCCGGACCCCGACAGCCTCATCCAGCTGCCGTGGAAGCCCGAGGTGGGCTGGCTCGCCTCCGATCTCGTCATGAACGACGAACTGGTCGCCCAGGCCCCGCGCAACGTGCTGAAGAGCACCATCCTCGGCGCCGAATCGATCGGCTACCAGATGAAGACGGGGGTGGAATGCGAGTTCTTCCTCACCACGCCGGACGGGCAGAAGATCTCCGACGGCGCCGACAACGCGACCAAGCCCTGCTACGACCAGTCGGCCCTGATGCGCCGCTACGACGTCATCAAGGAAATCTGCGATTGCATGCTGGCGCTCGGCTGGGGGCCCTACCAGAACGACCATGAGGACGCCAACGGCCAGTTCGAGATGAACTGGAACTTCGACGACGCCCTCGTGACCGCCGACCGCCACGTCTTCTTCAAGTACATGGCCCGCTCCATCGCGGAGAAGCACGGCCTGCGTGCCACCTTCATGCCCAAGCCCTTCATCGACCTCACCGGCTCGGGCTGCCACATGCACACCTCGCTGTGGCAGGGCGACACCAACCTGTTCGAGGACCCCAACGGCGAACTCGGCGTCTCCGACCTCTGCTACAACTTCATCGGCGGCCTGATCCACAGCGCCGACGCGCTGTGCGCCTTCACCAACCCGACGGTGAACTCCTACAAGCGCATCAACGCGCCGCGCACCGTCTCCGGCGCCACCTGGGCGCCCAACACCGTCACCTACACCGGCAACAACCGCACCCACATGATCCGCATCCCCGATGCGGGCCGGCTGGAGCTGCGGCTGCCGGACGGCGCGGCGAACCCCTATCTCGCCCCCGCCGCGGTGCTCGCCGCCGGCCTCGACGGCATCCAGAACCAGCGCGAGCCGGGCAAGCGGCTCGACATCAACATGTACACCGACGGGCACAAGGTGCGCGGCGCCAAGAAGCTGCCGCTGAACCTGCTCGATGCGCTGCGGGCGCTGGAGAAGTCGAACGTGCTGCGCTCCGCGCTCGGCGCGCCGCTGGTCGACGGCTACCTCAAGCTGAAGAACGAGGAGTGGAACGCCTATTCCCGCCACCTCACCCAGTGGGAGCGCGACAACACGCTCGACATCTGAACCCGCTCAGTCCCGGACCGCGAAGGGCACCACGCCGCGGCGGTCCGGGTCCAGCACGATGTCGCGGTCGAGCGGCGGATAGGCCCGCTCGGGGCACGCCGCGCGCGGGCAGATGCGGCAGTTGACGCCGAGCGGCGCCACCGTCGCCGCCCGCAGGTCGAGCCCGTCGGCATAGACCAGCTCGGCGGCGTAGGAGGCTTCGCAGCCGATGCCGAGGGCGAAGCGGCGCTCGCGCTGGCCATGGCGCACCGGCGGCTTCACCGCGCCGCGGGCGAGGCAGAGATAGCGCACGCCATCGGGCATCTCGCCCACCTGCACCAGCGTCCGGGCGGGCTGCTCGAACGCCTCGTGCACGTTCCACACCGGGCAGGCCCCGCCGTAACGGGCGAAGTGGAAGCGTGTCGCGCTGTGGCGCTTGATGACGTTGCCGGCCCGGTCGACCTTCAGGAAATAGAACGGCACGCCCTTCTCGCCGGGACGCTGGAGCGTGGAGAGCCGGTGGCAGACCTGTTCGAGGCTGGCCCCGGTCATCACGCTCATGAGGTCGAGATCGTGCCGCTTCTCCCGCGCCAGCCGGGCGAAGCGGCGATAGGGCAGGATCAGCGCGCCGGCGTAGTAATTCTGCAGCGAGAGCCGGCACACCTCCCGCGCGGTCTGGCTGCGGAAGCCGGCCTCGGCGACGTGCCGGTCGATCAGCTCGTTCTGCTCGAATCGGGCGATGAGCGCGGCGAGCCGGAAGGCGCGGCTCGCCGGATCGAGCGTGCGGGCCAGCGTCGCGACCCGGCGATGGCGGTCATAGGCCAGCAGCGGGGCGTCCGGCTCGTCGGCCGCGGCGGCCTCCACCGCGATGTCGTGCCGCTCGCGCAGATGGCGCGCCAGCAGGGCGGCGGCGTCCTCACGGGCGAACAGGTCCAGCGCATCGGCGCGGGCCTCGGCGGCGCGGTCGAGCCCATCGACATAGTTGTCGATGTAGTGGAAGTGGTCCCGCACCTCCTCATAGGCCGGCAGGTGCCGGGCGCCGTCATGGTCGCCCGCCACCGAGACCACCGCGTCGTCCAGCGCTGCCCGCCGTTCCTCCATCCGCCGCATCGCCCCGTGCAGGCGCAGGAAGGCATGGGCGAAGGAGGGAGCGTGGGTGGTGGCGTTCTTCAGGTCCTGCAGGCTCGGCTCCAGCCCCCGGAACACCGGGTCGGCCAGCGCCTCGCGCAGGTCGGCGACGACGCGGTCGAGGTCGTCGGCGCTGAAGCGGGTGACGTCGACGTCGAAGGTGCGGCCGATCGCCAGCAGCACCGCCGCCGTAACCGGGCGCTGATTGCTCTCGATCTGGTTGATGTAGCTCGGCGAGAGCGAGAGCCGGCGGGCGAAATCCAGCTGGGTGAGGCCGAGCCGCTCCCGCACATTGCGCACGGCATGGCCGGCGAAGATCTTCTTGGACATGCCCGCCCGCGCCGGCCCACCGCCGATTTGTGAAGAATTCACACGTTCACGCGCTACACTTTCACATCTTATCTTTTGCCCGGCAAGGGCCTAGAACATCCGGACCCGAGCCGGCCACCGCCGGCACTCCTCTGCACGCGCACGGTATCGCCTCATGAAGCACATTGTGGAGCAACTGGACCGGCGCCGCGCCGAGGCGCGGCTCGGCGGCGGCGAGCGGCGCATCGCCGCCCAGCACACGCGCGGCAAGCTCACCGCCCGCGAGCGCATCGAATTGCTGCTCGACACCGGCTCGTTCGAGGAATTCGACACCTTCGTCCAGCACCGCTGCACCGATTTCGGCATGGAGGCGGCGAAGACGCCGGGCGACGGCGTCGTCACCGGCTGGGGCACGGTGAACGGGCGACAGGTCTTCGTCTTCGCCAAGGACTTCACCGTCTTCGGCGGCTCTCTGTCGGAGACCCATGCCGCCAAGATCACCAAGATCCAGGACCTCGCGCTCAAGACGAGGGCGCCGATCATCGGCCTGTTCGACGCCGGCGGCGCCCGTATCCAGGAGGGCGTGGCCGCGCTCGGCGGCTATGGCGAGGTGTTCCGGCGCAATGTCGTCGCCTCCGGCGTCATTCCGCAGATATCGGTCATCATGGGCCCCTGCGCCGGCGGCGACGTCTATTCCCCCGCCATGACCGACTTCATCTTCATGGTGCGCGACACCAGCTACATGTTCGTCACCGGGCCGGATGTGGTGAAGACGGTGACCAACGAGACCGTCACCGCCGAGGAGCTGGGCGGCGCCAAGGTCCACACCAGCCGTTCCTCGGTGGCGGACGGCGCGTTCGACAACGATGTCGAATGCCTGCTCCAGATGCGCCGGCTGATTGACTTCCTGCCCGCCAACAACGCCGCCGGCGTGCCGGAATGGCCGAGCTGCGACGATGGCGAGCGGCTCGATCCCTCGCTCGACACCCTGGTTCCCGACAACCCGAACAAGCCCTACGACATCAAGGAGCTGATCGCGAAGGTGGTCGACGAGGGCGACTTCTTCGAGATCCAGCAGGCCTTCGCCGGCAACATCGTCACCGGCTTCGGCCGCATCGAGGGCCGCACCGTCGGCGTGGTCGCCAACCAGCCGATGGTGCTGGCCGGCGTGCTCGACGCCGACGCCTCGCGCAAGGCGGCGCGCTTCGTGCGCTTCTGCGACGCCTTCGGCATCCCGATCGTCACCTTCGTCGACGTGCCCGGCTTCCTGCCCGGCACCGCGCAGGAATATGGCGGGCTCATCAAGCACGGCGCCAAGCTGCTCTTCGCCTATTCGCAGGCCACCGTGCCGCTGGTCACCGTCATCACCCGCAAGGCCTTCGGCGGCGCCTATGACGTCATGGCCTCCAAGCATGTCGGCGGCGACGTGAACTACGCCTGGCCCTCGGCGCAGATCGCGGTGATGGGCGCCAAGGGCGCGGTGGAGATCATCTTCCGCGCCGACATCGACGACCCCGAGAAGATCGCGGCCCGCACGAAGGAATATGAGGAGCGCTTCCTCTCCCCCTTCGTCGCCGCCGAGCGCGGCTATGTCGACGAGGTCATCACCCCCCGCACCACCCGCAAGCGCATCGCCCGCGCCCTCGCCATGCTCCGCTCCAAGCATGTCGAGATGCCGGCGAAGAAGCACGACAACCTGCCGCTGTGATCGTCCGCCGCCCGGCGGGGCGGCCACGACGCCGCGGCCATGACCCAGCGCAAGGCGGGCGCAAACCAGCGCCGCTACATGGATGAAGGCCGAGGAACGCCGACATGTTCTCCAAGATCCTCATCGCGAACCGTGGCGAGATCGCCTGCCGCGTCATCCGGACGGCGCGGAAGATGGGCATCAGGACCGTCGCGGTCTATTCCGACGCCGACCGCGACGCGCTGCACGTCGCCATGGCCGACGAGGCGGTGCACATCGGGCCGCCGCCGGCCGCGCAGTCCTACCTCTTGATCGACCGCATCGTCGACGCCTGCCGCCGGACCGGGGCGGAGGCGGTGCATCCCGGCTACGGCTTCCTGTCCGAGCGCGCCGCCTTCGCGCAGGCGCTGGAAGCCGCCGGCATCGTCTTCATCGGCCCCAACCCCGGTGCCATCGAGGCAATGGGCGACAAGATCGAATCGAAGAAGGCGGCGGCGGCGGCGAGCGTCTCCACCGTTCCCGGCCATCTCGGCGTCATCACCGACCCCGAGCACGCCGCGCGGATCGCCGACGAGATCGGCTATCCCGTGATGATCAAGGCGAGCGCCGGCGGCGGCGGCAAGGGCATGCGCATCGCCCATTCCCGCGAGGAGGTGAAGGACGGCTTCGAGCGCGCCACCTCGGAAGCGAAGTCCTCCTTCGGCGACGACCGGGTGTTCGTCGAGAAGTTCATCGTCGATCCCCGCCACATCGAGATCCAGGTGCTGGGCGACAAGCACGGCAACGTCGTCTATCTCGGCGAGCGGGAATGCTCGATCCAGCGCCGCAACCAGAAGGTCATCGAGGAAGCCCCCTCCCCGCTGCTGGACGAGGCCACCCGCCGCCGCATGGGCGAGCAGGCGGTGGCGCTGGCCCGGGCGGTGAACTACGATTCCGCCGGCACGGTGGAGTTCGTCGCCGGGCAGGACCGCTCGTTCTACTTCCTCGAGATGAACACCCGCCTGCAGGTCGAGCACCCCGTGACCGAGCTGGTGACCGGCATCGACCTCGTCGAGCAGATGATCCGGGTGGCGGCGGGCGAGAAGCTCTCCATCACCCAGGCCGACGTCCGGCTGAACGGCTGGGCGGTCGAGAGCCGCATCTATGCCGAGGACCCCTACCGCAACTTCCTGCCCTCCATCGGCCGGCTCACCCGCTACCGCCCGCCGGCGGAAGGCACCCGGGACGGCGTGACAGTGCGCAACGACACCGGCGTGTTCGAGGGTGGCGAAATTTCCCTGTTCTACGACCCGATGATCGCCAAGCTGGTGACCCACGCCCCGACCCGTGGCCAGGCCATCGCCGCGCAGGCGGACGCGCTCGACGCCTTCGCGCTGAACGGCATCCAGCACAACATCCCCTTCCTCGCCGCGCTGATGCGGCACGAGCGCTGGAAGGCCGGGCAGCTCTCCACCGGCTTCATCGCCGAGGAATATCCCGGCGGCTTCGCCGGCGCGGCGCTGGAGCCGCCGCTCGCCCGCCGCATCGCCGCGGTGGCGGCGGTGATCGACAACATCGCCAATGCCCGCAAGCGCCGCATCTCCGGCCAGCTTCCCGGCCGGCCGGTGGTGTTCGAGCATCGCCGCGTGGTGCGGCTCGGCGGGGAGAGCCTGCCCTGCGAGGTGGACCGCTCCGCCGGCGGCTTCATCGTCACCTTCCTCGACGCGCAGGGCCGCCCCGCCGGTACCCACGAGCTCCACACCGGCTGGAAGCCGGGCGACCCGGTGTGGCAGGGCGCCTATGACGACGATGCCATCGCGGTTCAGGTGCGGCCGCGGCTCAACGGCGTCGTGCTCTCCCACGCCGGCGTGACGGTCGAGGCCATCGTCTACACCGAGCGCGAGGCGGCGCTGGCCGCGCTCATGCCGGAGAAGGTCTCGGCCGCCTCCGGCAAGCAGCTGCTCTGCCCCATGCCCGGCCTCGTCGTGTCGGTCGCGGTGGGCGAGGGTCAGGAGGTGAAGGCGGGCGAGCCGCTCGCCGTGGTCGAGGCGATGAAGATGGAGAACGTGCTGCGCGCCGAGCGCGACGGCGTGGTGAAGAAGGTGCTCGCCAAGGCCGGCGACAGCCTCGCCGTCGACGCCGTCATCCTGGAATTCGCCTGATGGACGCCGCCGCCAGCCCGCCGGCCGCCTTCCCCGGCGCGACCCGGGAGGACTGGCTGCGCCTCGTGGAGGGCGTGCTGAAGGGCGCGCCCTACGAGGCCCGGATGGTGACGACCACGCTGGACGGCCTCGCCTTCGACGCCCTGCCCGCGCCGCGGCCGGAGGCCCGCCCCATGGCCGGCCGCCCCGCCGGGGCGCCGTGGAAGGTCATTGCCCGCATCGACCATGACGACCCCGCCGCTGCCAACGCCCAGCTTCTCGAGGACCTGAACGGCGGCGCCGACGGCGCCACGCTGGTGTTCCGCTCCTCGCCGGCCGCCGGCGGCTTCGGCCTGCCGGAAACGCCGGAGGCGATCGAGCGGGTGCTGCGCGGCGTGCTGGCCGAGCTGGTGACGCTGCGGGTCGAGACCGGCGGCTTTCGCGGCCGCGACCTTGCCCTCGCCCTTTCCAGCCGCCTCGGGCAGGCCGACCCCGCCCGCCTCGACCTGCGGGTCGGGCTGGACCCGATCGGCGATCTCGCGGCGCGCGGGGCGGCGCCGATCGAGTGGGAGGCGCTCAGCGCCCGGCTCGGGCAGACCGTCTGCGCGCTGCGCGCCCGCGGCCTCTCCGCGCCGATGGTGCGCGCCGACGGGCGGCTGCACCACGCCGCCGGCGCCACCGAGGCGCAGGAACTCGCCGGCACCCTTGCCACCGCCCTCGCCTATCTGCGGGCGCTGGACGCGGCCGGGCTGGACCTTGCCGAGGCTGCCGGGCTCATCGAGGTGACGCTGGTCGCCGACACCGACCAGTTTGCCACCACCGCCAAGGCCCGCGCCATGCGCCGGCTCTGGCATTTCGTGCTGGAGGCGGCCGGCCTCGCCGACCCGCCGCCGCTGGCGCTGCACATGGAAACGGCGTGGCGCAGCCTGACCCGGCACGACCCGCAGGTGAACCTGCTGCGCGGCACCATCGCCGCGCTGGGGGCGGGGGTGGGCGGCACCGGCAGCCTCACCGTGCTGCCCTTCACCCAGGCTCTCGGCCT
>CAZIXP010000173.1:0-8047 GCA_964543245.1 uncultured Starkeya sp. | reverse complement strand
ACCCCGGTGCCCGGCGGCGTCGGGCCGATGACCATCGCGTGCCTGCTGGCGAACACCCTCACCGCCGCACGCCGCCAGCGCGGCGAGGACTGAGCCTCCCGCCGCCGGTGCACCGGCACGTGCGGCCGGGCTGGCGCAAGGCCAGCCGGCGCCGGCACCGGCTCTATGCTCTATGCTCGATGTCGGCCCGGCGCCGGGGCCGCCTCAGTGCTCGATGTCGACGTCCTTCGTCTCCGGGCCCAGCAGCAGCGCCACCAGCGTGATGCAGGCCATGGCGGAGAGATAGACGCCGACCCAGAACGGGCTGCCATGCCCGGCCTGCCACAGCGCCACCGCGATGAACGGCGCCACCGCCGCGCCGAGGATGGACGAGACGTTATAGGCGATGCCGGAGCCGGTGTAGCGCATGCTGGCCGGGAACAGCTCCGGCAGCAGCGCCCCCATCGGGCCGAAGGTCATGCCCATCAGGGTGAAGCCGAGCACCAGCCACGCCATGACGCCGAGCGGGCCGGCGGCGAGCATCGGCACCCACAGGAAGCCGAAGGCGATGATGCCGAGCGTGATCCAGATCAGCGTGCGCCGCCGCCCCCAGCGGTCCGCCCACGGGCCGGACAGCAGGGTGAAGATGCCGAAGAACACCACGCCCCCGATCATCATCAGCACGAAGGTGCGGTAGTCATAGCCGAGGCCCGGCACCGCGGCGGTGGGCGCCGCGCGGCCATAGCTCAGCGAGAAGGTCGTCATCAGGTAGAACAGCACATAGGTCGCCAGCATGTAGAAGGTGCCGAGCACGACCTCGCGGAAATGATGACGGAACACCGCGGCGAGCGGCAGGCGCTTGACCTTGCCGGCCTGCACCGTCTTCTCGAAGGCGGTGCTTTCCACAAGGTTCAGCCGCACCCACAGCCCGACCGCCACCATGATGGCGGAGAACAGGAACGGGATGCGCCAGCCCCAGTCGAGGAAGGCCAGCGAGGGGCGCGAAGGATCGTCCGAGGGCATCAGCGCGGCAATGGCGAGGAACAGCCCGTTGGCGACGATGAAGCCGATCGGCGCGCCGAGCTGGGGAAAGGTGCCGTAGACCGCGCGCTTGCCGGCAGGGGCATTTTCGGTCGCCACCAGTGCCGCGCCACTCCATTCCCCGCCGAGCGCGAAGCCCTGGGCGAGGCGCAGCACCACCAGGAGCGCCGGGGCGAGCCAGCCCACCGCGGCATAGGTCGGCAGCGTGCCGATGAGGAACGTCGCGATGCCCATGGTCAGCAGGGCGCCCACCAGCGTCGCCTTGCGCCCGCGCCGGTCGCCGAGATGGCCGAAGAACACCGCCCCGAGCGGGCGCGCCACCATCGCCGCGCCGAAGATGGCAAGCGAGGCGAGCAGCGCCACGGTGTCGTCGCCGGCCGGGAAGAACAGGTGCGGAAACACCAGCACCGCGGCGGTGGCGTAGACGTAGAAGTCGTAGAACTCGATGGTCGTGCCGATGAGGCTCGCGAGGATGACGCGCGAGCGCGGATTGGCGACGATGACGGGTTCCGGCGCGGCGGTGGCGACGGTAGGCGACATGGCAGGGCTCCGGTAACGGCAAGGCCGCGCGACGACCTCCTGGGTCGGTCGATCGGCATGGCGCGGGGCACATCCCCCCGGCCAACAGGATCGACATATACAGAAGCGGCCGCGGAATGAACCCTTTTGCGCGGCGCCCTCCCATTCGGCGCCGGCCACAGGGCGAGCCAAGCCCCGGCAGCCTGCCGGAGCGTCAAGGGGCTGTCATCCGTCCGCCAATACCGCTACGTATCAAGCGGGTGGCCGCCGAGCGGCGGCCAGACCCGCGCGGGCCGGATGACCCCTCGAGAGAAAGAGACAGAAAAATGAAGAGGATAGCAAAGTTCGCCGCCGTCGCCCTTGCGGGCGTCATGGCCGCCACCGCGATCTCGCCGGCTGTGGCCTGCACCCGCACCCTCTATGTCGCGGAGAACGGGTTGGTCATCACCGGCCGCTCCATGGACTGGGCGGAGGACATGCACACCAATCTCTGGGCCTTCCCGCGCGGCATCGCCCGCACCGGGGCCGGCGGTGAAAAGACCCCGGCCTGGACCTCGAAATATGGCAGCGTGATCGCCAGCGGCTATGATGTCGGCTCCGCCGACGGCATGAACGAGGCCGGCCTCGTCGCCAACCTGCTGTATCTCGCCGAATCCGACTATGGCCAGCCCGATGGCCGGCCCGTTCTCTCGATCAGCCTGTGGGCGCAGTATGTGCTGGACAATTTCGGCACGGTCGCCGAGGCGGTCGACGCCCTGTCGAAGGACCCGTTCCAGGTTGTCGCCCCGACGCTGCCGAACGGCAAGGGCGCCCAGCTCCATCTCGCCATTTCCGATGCGGGCGGCGATTCCGCCATCTTCGAATATCTGGGCGGCAAGCTCGTCGTGCATCACGGCAAGCAGTACAACGTGATGACCAATTCGCCGAGCTTCGACCAGCAGCTCGCGCTCAATGCCTATTGGCAGGGAATCGGCGGCCTGACCTTCCTGCCCGGCACCAATCGCGCCGCGGACCGCTTCGCCCGCGCCTCCTTCCTCATCAACGCGATCCCGACCAAGGTCGACAAGAGCTACATCACCGCGGTTCCGACCGAGAAGTTCGAGTATCAGGCGGCGGCCAGCGTGCTCGGCGTCATGCGCAGCGTCAGCGTGCCGCAGGGCAACACCCCCCCCGGCCAGCCCAACATTTCCTCGACCCTCTGGCGGACCATCACCGACCAGACCAACAAGATCTACTTCTTCGACAGCGCCACCAGCCCGAACTCGTTCTGGGTGCCGCTCGCCGATCTCGACCTGAAGGAAGGCGCGCCCGTGAAGAAGCTCACCATCGCCGGCGGCAAGGTCTATTCCGGCAACGCCGCTGACCGGTTCGTCGCGACGCCCGCCTTCACCTTCCTGCCCGCTACCGGCATGTAGCCGGCGGCCCGCCGCCCCGACGTCGACACCCCGATGTCACCACGCTGATCTCAGCACACCGCTGCGCCGACGCGGCGGTGTGCAGGCCGGGGGGCCGGGGTGTCAGGTGCGCACCATCCGGTTCCAGGCGTCGAGGCCGGCGATCTTGTAGGCCTCCGCCAGCGTCGGGTAGTTGAAGGTGTTCTCGATGAAGTAGTCGATGGTGCCCTTCAGGTTCAGCACCGCCTGGCCGATATGGATCAGCTCCGTCGCGCCCTCCCCGACGATGTGGACGCCGAGCAGGTGCCGCGTCTCGGTGGAGAAGATCATTTTCATCATGCCGTTGTTGAGGCCCATGATGTGGCCCCGCGAGGTCTCGCGGAAGCGGGCGACGCCGCATTCGTAGGGAATGCCGCGCTTGCGCACCTCCTCCTCGCTCATGCCGACGGTGGAGATTTCCGGCACGGCGTAGATGCCATAGGGGAAGAATTCCGGCGGCGGCGGCGGCTCCAGCCCGAAGGCGTGGCAGGCGGCGAGCCGGCCCTGCTCCATCGAGGTGGAGGCGAGGCTGGGGAAGCCGATGACGTCGCCGGCGGCATAGATGTGCGGCACCGCGGTCTGCAGCGTCTTGGGATCGACCGTGATGCGGCCGCGATGGTCGGTGGCAAGGCCCGCCGCCTCGAGGTTGAGCCGGTCGGTGGCCCCCACGCGGCCGGCGGCGAACAGCAGCATGTCGGAGGTGACGCTGCGCCCGTCGGCAAGCTTGCAGGTCGGGCGGCCTTCCGCCCCGAGCTGGATCGAGGACACCGCCGCCCCGAGCCGCAGCGCGACGTTGCGGTCGCGCAGCTCGTGGACGAATTCCTCGATCAGCTCCTTGTCGATGAAATCGAGGAAGCTGGTGCGCGGCTCGATCAGCGTCACCGCCACGTCCAGCGCGCTGAAGATGGTGGCATATTCCACCCCGATCACCCCGGCGCCGATCACCGCGAGGCTGCGCGGCAGGCGGGGCAGCTCGACGATCTCGTCGCTGTCGAACACCGTGGTGCCGTTGAACGGCACATAGTCCGGCCGGAACGGGCGGGTGCCGCAGGCGATGAGGATGTGCCGGCCGCGCACGCAGGAACGCTCGCCATTGTCGCCGACGATCTCGATCTCGTTGGGCGAGACGAAGCTGGCCTCGCCGCGCGCGGTCTTCACGCCGTTGCGGCCGAACTGGTGCTCGAGGACCTCGACCTCGTGGTCGAGCGTCTTGTGCAGGCGGGAAATGAGGTCGGAGGCGGCGATGTCCTTCTTCACCCGGTAGCCCCGGCCGTAGAAGCCGCGCTCGCGCCAGCCGGAGAGATTGAGCACCGTCTCGCGCAGGGTCTTCGAGGGAATGGTGCCGGTGTGCACCGACACCCCGCCCACCCGCCGACCCTTCTCGATGACGAGGACCGATTTGCCGAGCTTGGCGGACTGGACGGCGGCGCGGCGGCCGGAGGGGCCGCTGCCGATGACGATCATGTCGAAGCTGTGCATGGGATACTTCAGGTAAGCCGCCACGGAAGATGCGAAATGCAATGCATCAGCAATGCCAAGCCAAGATGACGCCGGGCTGTATCGGTGTGGCGACGGTTGTCCTAGATTGTGACGATGGGCCGGGCCGCACGGGGAGACAGAATGCGCCGAAAGCAGAGCGAGGCCGCCGTCGAGGCGCCGACCGAAGAGTTGCACACCGGGTCGGGCGCGCCCGCCACCGGCGCGCGGACGCTGGAACAGGCGCTCGGCCTTCAGGTCCGCTCGACCCGCCGCAGCCTCGACCTGACGGTCTCGGACCTCGCCAGTGCGGCGGGCATTTCCGTGGGCATGCTGTCCAAGATCGAGAATGGCCTCATCTCGCCCTCGCTCGGCACGCTGCAGTCGATCGCCACGGCGCTGAACGTGCCGCTGTCCAGCCTGTTCGCCAGCTTCGAGGAAAAGCGCGACTGCTCCTTCGTGCCGGCGGGACAGGGCGTGCACATCGAGCGGCGCGGCACCAAGGTCGGCCACCAGTACGAGCTGCTCGGCCACGCTTTGGGCGGGGAGGTCGCGGTCGAGCCCTATCTCATCACGCTGAGCGAGGAGGCGGTGCCCTATACCGGCTTCCAGCATGCCGGGGTGGAGTTCATCTACATGCTGAGTGGCGAGGTGGTCTACCGCCACGGCGACCGCTCCTATCACCTGCGCCCCGGCGATTCCCTGCTGTTCGACAGCGCCGCCACCCATGGCCCGCAGGAACTGGTGGTGCGGCCGATGCGCTATCTCTCCATCATCATGTACCCGCGCCAGCCGAGCTGACGTCGCCGTGGCCGACACCTTTGTTTTCCTGATGGGAAAATTTTATTCCCTTCGTTGACAGCCCGCGCGCACGCTCCTAGAACGGTGGAAACGGTGCCCGGCGCCGGCCATCCAAGGAGCGTCCTGCCATGTGCGGCATTGTCGGCCTCTTCATCAAAGACCCGAAGCTCGAACCCCAGCTAGGGGCGCTGCTGGCGGGCATGCTCGACGTGATGTGCGATCGCGGGCCGGATTCGGCCGGCTTCGCGGTCTATGGCGCCGGCGCCGCCGGCGCCGTGAAGCTCACGCTGCGCGGCCCGGCCGGAACCGATTTCGCGGCGCTCGGCGCCGCGCTCGGCCTGCCGGTGCTGCCCCGTGACACCCATGCCGTGGTCAGCGTTCCCGCGGAACGCGAGGCCGCCGTGCGGGCACAACTCGCCGCCGTCGCTCCCCAGGTTGCGGTCATCAGCTCGGGCAGCCGCATGGAACTCTACAAGGAGGTCGGCCTGCCCGCCGACGTCGCCCGCCGCTTCAGGCTGGCGGACATGGCCGGCACCCACGCCATCGGCCATACCCGCATGGCGACGGAGAGCGCGGTGACCACCGACGGCGCCCATCCCTTCTCCACCGGGCCGGACCAGTGCCTGGTGCACAACGGCTCGCTCTCCAACCATGCCGGCGTGCGCCGCGAGCTGGAGCGCGAGGGGTTGAAGCTCGCGACCCAGAACGACAGCGAGGTCGCCGCCGCCTATCTCACCCACCGCATGCGCGGGGGCGACAGCCTCGGTGCGGCGCTGGAGCATTCGCTGTCCGATCTCGACGGCTTCTACACCTTCGTGGTCGGCACCGAGAGCGGCTTCGGCGTGCTGCGCGACCCCATCGCCTGCAAGCCGGCGGTGATGGCCGAGACCGACGGCTATGTCGCCTTCGGCTCGGAATACCGCGCCCTGGTCGACCTGCCGGGCATCAACGCCGCCCGCGTCTGGGAGCCGGAGCCGGCGCGGGTCTATTTCTGGGACCGCGCGGCATGAACGTCGCCCTGCACACGAGCCCCGACATGAACATGATCGCCACCGCCGCCGACGGCGCGCGCCTCGTCGACCTCGCCACCTCCCCGGTGCGCGCGCTCAACGGCGCCCTGCATGCGCTGGGCACCACCAACGAGACGCTCTGGCGCGTCGCCAATCCGCGCGGCCTGCACGCCATCGCCGCCGGCGTCGACTCCCCGGTCACCATCGAGATCGCCGGCAATGTCGGCTATTACTGCGGCGGCATGAACAAGCAGGCCCGCATCCTCATCGAGGGCAATGCCGGCGTCGGTGTCGGCGAGAACATGATGAGCGGCCTCATCCATGTGAAGGGCGACGCCAGCCAGGCCGCGGGCGCCACCGGCTGCGGCGGGCTGCTGGTCATCGAGGGCAACGCCTCCGCGCGCTGCGGCATCTCGATGAAGGGCATCGACATCGTGGTGAAGGGTTCGATCGGCCATATGAGCGCCTTCATGGCGCAGGCCGGCAGCCTCGTCGTGTTCGGCGACGCGGGCGAAGCGCTCGGCGACAGCCTCTACGAGGCGAAGCTGTTCGTGCGCGGCTCGGTCGCCAGCCTCGGCGCCGACTGCATCGAGAAGGAGATGCGCGAGGAACACCGCGCCCTGCTCGCCGCCCGGCTGGAGGCCGCCGGCGCGCTCGGCGAGGTCGATATCGGCGAGTTCCGCCGCTACGGCTCCGCCCGCACCCTCTACCATTTCCACGTCGACAACGTGTCGAGCTATTGAGGCGCGCGATGAACGACATCACCAACACCCCGCGCACCACGCCGCGCTTCTCCGCGACCTTCGACGACTACACCCTGTCGGAGATCCGCCGCGCGGCCGCCACCGGCATCTATGACATCCGCGGCGGCGGCGCCAAGCGCAAGGTGCCGCATTTCGACGACCTGCTGTTCCTCGGCGCGTCGATGTCGCGCTACCCGCTCGAAGGCTATCGCGAGCGCTGCGACACCTCGGTGGTTCTCGGCACCCGCTTCGCAAAGAAGCCGATCGAGCTGAAGATTCCGGTCACCATCGCCGGCATGAGCTTTGGCTCGCTCTCCGCCAACGCGAAGGAGGCGCTGGGCCGCGGTGCCTCGGCGATGGGCACCTCCACCACCACCGGCGACGGCGGCATGACCAATGAGGAGCGCGGGCACTCCACCCAGCTCGTCTACCAATACCTGCCCTCCCGCTACGGCATGAACCCCGACGACCTCAAGCGGGCCGACGCCATCGAGGTGGTGGTGGGCCAGGGCGCCAAGCCCGGCGGCGGCGGCATGCTGCTCGGCCAGAAGATCACCGAGCGGGTCGCGAAGATGCGCACCCTGCCGGTCGGCATCGACCAGCGCTCGGCCTGCCGCCACCCGGACTGGACCGGGCCGGACGACCTCGAGATCAAGATCGAGGAGTTGCGCGAGATCACCGACTGGGAGAAGCCGATCTATGTGAAGGTCGGCGCCGCCCGGCCCTATTACGACACCGCGCTGGCGGTGAAGTCCGGTGCCGACGTGGTGGTGGTGGACGGCATGCAGGGCGGCACCGCCGCCACGCAGGAGGTCTTCATCGAGAATGTCGGCATCCCGACGCTCGCGGCGGTGCGGCAGGCGGTGAAGGCACTGCAGGACCTCGGCATGCACCGCAAGGTGCAGCTCATCGTCTCCGGCGGCATCCGCAACGGCGCCGACGTCGCCAAGGCGCTGGCGCTCGGCGCCGATGCGGTGGCGATCGGCACGGCGGCGCTGGTGGCGCTCGGCGCCACCGACCCCCACTACGCCGACGAGTACGAGGC
>CAZIXP010000172.1:0-8071 GCA_964543245.1 uncultured Starkeya sp. | reverse complement strand
GCGGGCCGGTCGAGGTGCGCGCCTTCCTCTCCCGCGTCCCGCAACTTCTGGAGCAAACGGCATCGTGAGGGCCGATCTCGATCTCGCCGCCATCGGCAACGGAACCATCGCCGCGCTGATCGACCGCGCCGGCCGCATCGCGTGGTGCTGCTGGCCGCGGATCGACGGCGATCCGGTCTTTTCCAGCCTGCTCGGCGGCGAGGAGCCGCAGAGCGGATTCTTCGACGTCGTTCTCGAGGGCGGCGAGGTGCGCTCGACCCGCCGCTACATCGAGAACACGGCGATCATCGAGACCATCCTGGAGAACGAGCAGGGCGCGCGGCTGCGGATCATCGACTACGCCCCCCGCTTCAAGCTGTATGACCGCATCTACCGCCCGGCCATGCTGGTCCGGCGTATCGAGCCGCTCAGCGGCACGTGCCGGATCACGGTGCGTCTGCGGCCCCACTTCCAGTGGGGCGCGCAGTCGGTGCGTCCGGTGCGGGGCAGCAATCACATGCGCTTCGCCGGCGACGACGTCACGATGCGCGCCACCACCGACCTGCCCATCGTCTATGTCGCCGAGGAACGCCCCTTCGTGCTCGGCCGCTCCGCGGTGGTGGTGATCGGGCCGGACGAGCCCTTCGCCTCCGACCTCGTGGCGACCACCCGCAGCTTCGAGGAAAAGACCCGCGACTACTGGTTCGAATGGGTGCGCTACCTCTCGATTCCGTTCGAATGGCAGGAGGCGGTCATCCGCGCCGCCATCTCGCTGAAACTGTGCGCCTATGAGGAAACCGGCGGCATCGTCGCGGCCCTGACCACCTCCATCCCCGAAGCGCCGCATTCCATCCGCAACTGGGACTACCGCCACTGCTGGCTGCGGGACTCCTATTTCACCGTCCGCGCGCTGAACCAGCTCGGCGCGACCCGGACCATGGAAGACTTCATCCGCTATCTCACCACCATCATCGCCTCCGAGCCGAGCGGCAGGTTGGCGCCGGTCTATTCCATCGTGCCCGGCACGCCTCTGGACGAACATTTCGCCGAGAGCCTCGCCGGCTATCGCGGCATGGGGCCGGTCCGCGTCGGCAACCAGGCGGCGCTGCAGGTGCAGAACGACGGCTACGGCCATGTCATCCTTGCCGCCGCGCAGATGTTCTTCGACCATCGCCTGCCCCAGCGCGGCGACCGCGCCCTGTTCCACCTGCTGGAGGCGGTCGGCGCGCGGGCGGTCGACTACGCCTTCGAACCCGACGCCGGCCTGTGGGAATTGCGCGGCAAGCGCCGGGTCCACACCTTCTCCGCCGTGATGTCGTGGGCGGCCTGCGACCGGCTGGCCCGTATCGCCCGGGTCCTCGCCATGCCCGATCGGGCCATCTACTGGGGCGAGCAGGCCAACACCATCCGGGCCCGCATCCTGGCCTTCGCCTGGAACGAGAAGCTCGGCAGCTTCGTCGACGCGGATGAGGGCGGGCAGCTCGACGCCAGCCTGCTGCTGCTCGCCGAGCTCGGCTTCGTGCGGCCGGACGATCCCCGCTACGTCGCCACCGTCGATCTCATCGGCAGCGAGCTGAAGCGCAACGGCTATCTCATGCGCTACGCCAACGAGGATGATTTCGGCCTTCCCGAGACGTCCTTCACCATCTGCTCGTTCTGGTATGCCGGGGCGCTGAACATGATCGGCCGGCGCGAGGAGGCCCGCGAGATGTTCGAGAGCCTGCTGGCGCGGCGCAACGGCGCCGGGCTGCTGTCCGAGGACATCGACAACACCACGCTCGAACTCTGGGGCAACATTCCCCAGACCTATTCCATGGTCGGTCTCATCGACACCGCCATGCGGCTTTCCAAGAGCTGGGAGGAAGCGTTTTGGCGCGGCTCGTAATCGTCTCGAACCGCGTCGCCTCACCAAAGGAACGCGCCGCCAAGGCCGGCGGCCTTGCCGTGGCGCTGCGCGAGGCCCTCGGCAAGCGTGGCGGGCTGTGGTTCGGCTGGAGCGGGGAAACCTCGCAGGATGCGCCGGACCGGCCGAAGATGATGCGGTCCGGCCCCATCAGCTATGCCCTGCAGACGCTCGATACCGAAGACCAGCGCGCCCATTATGCCGGCTACGCCAACGGCACGCTGTGGCCGCTATGCCATTACCGGCTCGGCCTGTTCGCCTTCCGGCGCTCGGACTGGGAAGGCTATCGTAGGGTCAACACGACTTTCGCCCGCTCGCTGATGCCGCTGCTGAAGCCGGACGATGTGGTGTGGGTGCATGACTACCACTTCATCCCGCTCGCCAGCGAGCTGCGGGCGCTCGGCTTCACAGGGCGCATCGGCTATTTCCACCACATCCCCTGGCCGACGCCGGAGGTGTTCTACTCGCTGCCGTCCCACGCCGCGCTGGTACGCGATCTCGCGCAATACGATCTGGTCGGGCTGCAGACCGAGCACGACGTCCGCGCGCTGCTCACCTACATCTCCGCCGAAGCGCGGGGCTGGATCGGCCCGGGCGGGGTGGTGGGGCTGCAGGAGCGCCGCTTCCGCGTGGCAGCCTACCCGATCGGCATCGACGCCGATGCCTTCGTCACCGACGCGAAGGCTGCGGAACGCAGCAAGGACCGCAAGCGCCTGCTGGCGAGCCTCGCCGGCCGGTCCCTGGCGGTCGGGGTCGACCGGCTGGACTACTCCAAGGGGCTGCCGAACAAGTTCAACGCCTTCGACAACCTGCTGGAGCGCTATCCCGAGCACCGCTCGCGGGTGACGATGATGCAGATCGCCCCGGTGAGCCGCGGCGAGGTCGCGGAGTATCAGCAGCTCCGCCGTGAGCTGGAGGAGCTGGCGGGCCACGTCAATGGGCGCTATGCCGAATTCGACTGGGTACCGCTGCGCTATCTCAACAAGCCGTTCCCCCGCGCCACGCTCGCGGCGATCTATCGTACCGCGAAGCTCGGCCTGGTGACGCCGCTGCGGGACGGCATGAATCTGGTGGCAAAGGAATATGTCGCCGCCCAGGACCCCGACGATCCCGGCGTTCTCGTCCTCTCCCGTTTCGCCGGCGCGGCAGACGAACTGCCCGGCGCGGTGACCGTCAATCCCTACGACATCGAAGGGATGGCCGACGCCATGAACGGGGCACTGCTGATGCCTATCGAAGAGCGGCGGGAACGTTGGCGCGCCAACATGGACAATGTGGTCGCCAACACCATCCACGATTGGTGCGCGCGGTTCCTGGACGATCTCGACTCGTGGGAAGAGCGAAACAGGCCGGAATCTCCGCGTCAGAACCCGTCTGACTAAGAGTTATATGCACTTCGCCTGCAATTCGCGCTTTCCACACCCGATGGCGCCCCGCATATTGCCTTTGATATCCTCCAGAGGTGCGATGTGTGGAAAATGCCTCCGCCTCCGGCAAACGAAGCACGCCGGCTGGAATATATTACCGACAGCGGTATCATGGACAGCGGCCGGAGCGAGCGTTTCGAGCGCATCGTTCGCCTCGCCGGCCGCTTCTATGGCGCCGATGTCGCCTTCATCGGCCTGATCGACCGCCGTTTCCAATGGCTCAAGGCGACCACGAACGACCTGCTGGACGACAATGTTCTTCGCGAGGAATCCGCGTGCGAGCTGGTCGTCGCGGCGGGGCAGCCGGTGGTCATCGGCGACATCTGGTCCGACCCGCGCATGGCCGGCCATGTGATGGCCGACCTCCCGATGCGCTTCTACGCCGGCGTGCCGCTGATCGCTCCGCCCGATCTGGTGCTGGGCACGCTCTGCGTGATGAACCATGAGCCGGGCGATCCCGCGGCCTTCGACCTCGGCCCGCTGGAGGAACTCGCCGCCATTGCGATGGACGAGATCGAGCTTTGGCAGCTCACGCGCGAGCTGCGGCGACGCTCGCAGATCGACGCCCTGACCGGGCTTGCCAATCGCCGCACCTTTGACGAGCATCTCGAGCAGGTGGTGCGGCGCATCAACCGCACCGGCGCCGCCGCGTCGCTGCTGCTGATCGACATCGACCACTTCAAGGCCATCAACGACATCCGCGGCCATCTCGCCGGCGACGAGGTCCTGCGGCAGCTGGGGCCGGTGCTCGCCGCGTTCCAGCGGACGCCGGACGATCTCGTTGCGCGGTACGGCGGCGAGGAGTTCGCGGTGATCCTTGGCGAGGCCGATGCCGAGCGGGCCATGAGCCTCGCCGAGGCCATTCGGGCCGAAATATCCCGGACGGGCATCCCTCACCCGCTGATGCCCCACATCACCGCCAGCGTGGGAGCGGCCACCCACCGGGGACCCGGCGCGAACATCGAAAGGCTGATCGCCGCGGCGGATTCCGCCCTCTACCGGGCGAAACTGCAGGGCCGGAACCGCATCGCCTTTTCCGAGCGCAGCTAGAGCCTTTTCGAGCGCCGTGGATTCCGGTGCGCGTGAAGAAAATGCGGCAAAACTCTAGGTGGGGAGATCGAACGACGCCGTACCGGGCGCAGGGCGCTAGGACGACGGCGAAGCTGTCGGCGCCGCGCCGTCACGCCACGAGGTTGCGACCCACGTCCGGCAGCCAGCGGATGGTCATGGCGAAGCGCACCTCGGCGCCCGGCAGCACCTGGATGAGCCCCGGCTTGTCGACAAAGGGAGCTCGGTCGTCTTCCGGCGAGGCGTAGCCGAACCACGGCTCGATGCAGACGAAGGGCGCGCCGGGTTTCGACCAGATGCCGAGCTGCGGCATGCCCTCGAAGGCGATTTCAAGCCCCGGTTCGCCCGGCGCGCCATAGCGTACATGGCGGGAGCGCAGCTCGGTGAAGATCAGCGCGTCGCGCTCGAAGCGGGTGGGATCATCCAGGGCGAAGGCGCCGTCCATCGCCGGGTTTGGCTCGGTGGCGCGGGAAAGCAGGCCATCGACCGGTCGGTGAACCGGCGCCACCTCGGGCATCTCGAAGCGGATCTGATGCTGCTCGGGCGTTCCGCCATAAGGCAGCGGCCAGCGGAAGGCGGGATGAAAGCCGAAGCTGCAGGGCAGGTTCACTGTGCCGGGATTATGGACGCGGGCCTCAATGGTGAGGCTGGCTTCCTGCAGCGTGTAGGTGACATAGAGGCCGAAGACGAAGGGGTACTGCTTCAGCGTCTCCTCATCCTCGGTGAGGCGGAAGGTGGCGCGGGTCTCGGTGGCGCTGAGCAGCGCGAAGTCCCGGCGACGGGCAAAGCCATGCTGCTTCATCGGATAGGAGACGCCCTCATGGACGAGGGTGTCCCCCGGCAGCCGACCGACGATCGGGAACAGCAGCGGCGCGCGACCGGCCCACCATTTTGCGTCCCCGTTCCAGAGGAGGTCGCGCCCCTCGCCGTCGGCAAGCCGAACGAGCTCGCCGCCAGGCGTGCCGATCTCGGCCGTGAGCAGACGCGAACTGAGTTTCACCGGCATATCCGTCATGCTGCCCTGCCATCTCGACTCTGCCTCGGTTCAGGTCTAACCGATCCGGGAGCGCCGTGCACCGGGCGCCGTTCGACTTTTCGTCGTTTCCTCTCGCCGCCGGTTCTCTCACCATGGCCCAGACCCTCGGCCCCGTCGCCTCGCTGCTGCTCGGCGTGTTCTTCCTTGTGTCGGGGAGCGGCCTGCAGGGCACGCTGCTGCCTCTGCGCGGGGCGTTCGAGGGGTTCAGCGCGGTCAATCTCGGCATTCTCGGCTCGTGCTATTATTTCGGCTTCGTCGCCGGCTGCCTCATCGTGCCGAAACTGGTGCGCCGGGCCGGGCATATCCGCGCCTTCGCCGCCCTGACCGCGGGGGCGATCGCCACCATGCTCGGCCACGCGATCCTGCTGCACCCGCTCGCCTGGTTCGCGCTCCGCGCCATCACCGGCTTCTGCTTCGCCGGGCTGTATCTCGTGATCGAAAGCTGGCTGAACGACCGCGCCACCAACAAGACCCGCGGGCTGGTGATGTCGGTCTACGTCATGGTCGACTATGTGGCGCTGACCGTGGGCCAGATGCTGGTGACAGTCTATCCCGTCAAGGGGTTCGAGCCTTTCGCGCTCGCCACCATCCTGTTCGCGCTGTCGATGCTGCCGGTGACCATCACCCGGGCCGGGCAGCCCTCCCCCATCGAGGCCGCGCGCATCCGGCCCGTCCGCCTGCTCAAGGCCGCGCCGGTGGCGATGGTCGGCTGCTTCATCATCGGCCTCACCAACGGTTCGCTGTGGTCGCTGGGCCCCATCTTCGGCATCGGGCGCGGCCTGACGGCCGACGGCGCCGCAACCTTCATGAGCGCGGTCGTTGCCGCTGGCGCTCTGGCCCAGTGGCCGATCGGCCGGCTGTCGGACCGGATGGATCGCCGCAACCTGCTGACCTTCCTGCTGCTCGGTGCCACGCTGGCGGGCGTGGCGCTCGGGCTGGTGCCGGCGCAGCTCGGGCTGCTCTGCGCGCTGGGCATGGTCTTCGGCGCCTTCGCGCTACCGGCCTATTCGCTGGCGGCGGCGCATGCCTATGACCGCACGCCGCCGCAGGAGGCGGTGGAGACCGCCGCCGGCATCCTGCTGGCCTATGGCATCGGTTCGGTCGCCGGCCCTTCGGTTGCCTCGGTGGCGATGTCGCATTTCGGCCCGGGCTCGCTGTTCCTGTTCACCGCGGCCAGCCACTTCGCCTTCCTGGTCTTCGTCGTCTGGCGCATGCGCTGGGAGAAAGCCTGCACCCCGGAGCAGAAGGCGGGACACGACGCCGCGGCGATCGCCCCGGTGGGCATGGTCGGCGTGCCGGAGACGGTGGAACGCCGCACCGGTTCTACCAGCGCCTGAACCGGAAACGGGGAACTCCCGGGGCGTGTGGCGGTTGAAGAGCACCACCGTCAGCCGCCGGAGCCGCTATGCTGAAATACGCCTTTCTGTTTCTCACCATCTCCCTCATTGCCGGAGCTATCGGTTTTTCCGGCATCTCCGCGGTCGCGCGGCGGATTTCGCTGATCCTGTTCGGGGTGTTCTTCCTCGTCTTCCTCGGGCTGGCGCTGCTGGCGGTGCTGGTGGACCGCGCGGTGCAGAACTCCCTGCTGGACCACGCGCTCACGCTGCTGGCCTGACCCCTCAGCTTCCGCCGATCAAAATGCCGGCGGCGAGCACCAGCGCGCCGCCGACGACCACCTGGAACACCGCCCGCAGGAATGGGGTTTCCATATAGCGATTCTGGATCCAGGCGATCGCCCAGAGCTCCACGAAGACGACGAGGCAGGCGAGCACCGTCGCCGTCCAGAACTCCGGGATCAGATAGGGCAGCGCATGGCCGAGGCCGCCCACCGCGGTCATGATGCCGGAGGCCAGACCACGCTTCAGCGGCGAACCGCGTCCGGAGATGACGCCATCATCATGGGCGGCTTCGGTGAAGCCCATTGAGATGCCGGCGCCCACGGCGGCCGCAAGGCCGACGGTCAGCGTGGTGCGGGAATCCTGGGTCGCGAAGGCGGTGGCGAAGATGGGCGCCAGCGTCGAGACCGAGCCGTCCATCAGCCCCGCCAGCCCCGGTTGCACCCAGGTCAGCACGAACTGGCGATGCGCCTGCTCGTCCTCCTCCTGCCGGGCGGAGGTGCCGGCATGCGCCGCCTCCAGGCTCTCGGCCTTGTCGTGATGGCCGCGCTCTTCCGTGGCGAGATCGCCGAGCAGCTTGCGCGTGGCGGGGTCGCTGCTGGCCTGCGCGGCGTGGAGGTAAAAGTTCGCCGCGTCCTCCTCCATCTTCGCCGCTTCGCCGCGGATGCGCTCGATGGAGAGATTCTCTACCAGCCAGACCGGGCGGCGGTTGTAATAGCCCGCCACATGCTCGCGCCGGATCAGCGGGATGACCTTGCCGAACCGCGCCTCATAGAGGTCGATCAGCCGGCGGCGATGGCCGTCCTCCTCGGCGGCCATTTCATCGAAGATGACGGCGCTGTCAGGGTATTTCTCGCGCAGCCGCTCGGCATAGGTTGCATAGATGCGCCCGTCATCCTCCTCGGAGGAGATGGCGAGCGCGAGGACTTCGGCTTCCGACAGGTCGGAGAAGCGACGGCGCTGGTTGAAGGGCGAGAGCATCGGCGGCATCCAATTTAGAAGAATTCTAAATACAGATTACGCCGCCGGCCGCCGCGCCGCA
>CAZIXP010000171.1:7802-8083 GCA_964543245.1 uncultured Starkeya sp. | reverse complement strand
GAGCTGGGCCAGCACGGCCGTGCCGACCGGCGAGAGCGCCGCACCGGCGGTGACGACGGGACGATCGGCGCGGCCGGCATAGAAGGCGATAACCGCGTACTGCTCAGCCTTCACCGGGAGGTAGCGCGAGAGATCGGGGCCGGTCAGAAGCGCGGCCAGGCTCTGCGCCACCGGGTCCTCGGCCGGCTGCACGGCAAGGGCCGGCGCCGGCTCGGCACCCGGAAGAGGCGCGGCCGAGGGGGCGGGTTCGGCGAGGGTCGGCGCGGGCGTGGTGGCCTGCG
>CAZIXP010000171.1:0-7792 GCA_964543245.1 uncultured Starkeya sp. | reverse complement strand
AGGCATCGATCACGCCGTAGATTTCGCTCGCACGCGCGTCGCGCCCGGCATTGTCGCCCGGCTGCGGCGTTAGCGACTCCTGCGTCAGCGGCGCTTCCAGCACTTCGTCGGGGTTGGCGGGAGCGGGGCTCGTATGGGTGGCGACCGGGGCCGGCCCGCCATCGTTCGGGCCAAGGCCCTCGCCCGTGCCCATGCCCGCCTGGGTGCGCGGGGTGTCAGCCGGAATGGTGCTCACCGCCAGCTCGGTCGGCGCCGCTTCGGCCAGCGTCGGCAGCACGGCCATTCCCGGCAGCAGCAGCGCCAGCCCGAGGCTGCGCGCCACGCCGGCCAGCAGCGCCGCGCGCAGCCCTGCCTGAAGGGTGCCGCGGTGATCACCGTTGCGATCGTGGAGCCGCTTGGTCATGGCCGTCTCGTTCCCGTTGCGCACGCCTGGAAAGCCGCCCACGATTCCCGCGCGTCATCCTGCGGGCCGAAGGGGGCCGACTTCAACTCAAGAAGAGACGACCCGCGCCGGTTCCTTTCCGACGCGACCGCAATGCCACAGGGCGGGCCCTGGGGGACGACAGCCGCATGATGGGAAGGAGCCGAAGCGCCGACTCTGGGCTACCATGTTCCCGGGGACGCATTAATGTCTGATTAACGAAACAAAAGCCGGCTGGGGACACCGTGGACAGCCTTCCGGCCTTGCCGCGCGGGCCGCGAGTCCTATAATCCGCGCCTCATTTTTCGAAGCGAAGGACGCGAGATGAACGCCTCGACGACCGCCGGCGAGCGGCCGGTGGCCATCATAATGGGCAGCCAGTCGGACTGGGAGACGATGCGCAACGCGGCCGAGACGCTGGACGCGCTGGAGATCGGCTACAGCGCCCGCATCGTGTCCGCGCACCGCACCCCCGACCGCATGTTCGACTTCGCGCGGGGCGCCCGCGCCGCCGGCTTCCGCGTCATCATCGCGGGGGCCGGGGGCGCCGCCCACCTGCCCGGCATGGTCGCCGCGCTCACCGCGCTGCCGGTGTTCGGCGTGCCGGTGGAGAGCAAGGCGCTATCGGGCCTCGACAGCCTGTATTCCATCGTCCAGATGCCGGCCGGCATCCCCGTCGGCACGCTCGCCATCGGCAAGCCCGGCGCGGTGAACGCCGCGCTGCTCGCCGCTGCCGTCCTCGCCACCACCGACGAGGCGCTGGCGGAACGGCTCGATGCCTGGCGGGCGGCGCGCACCGCCGCGGTGACGGAGTTCCCGGTCTGATGTCCCACGCCGCCATGCTGCATCCCGGCGCCACCATCGGCATTCTCGGCGGCGGCCAGCTCGCGCGGATGATCGCGCTGGCGGCCGCGCCGCTGGGCCTCAAGGTCCACATCTTCGCGCCCGAGCGGGAAAGCCCCGCCTTCGACGTCGCCAGCGCCCACAGCTGCGCCGCCTATGACGACACGGCGGCGCTGGACCGCTTCGCCGCCGCCGTCGACGTGGTGACCTACGAGTTCGAGAACGTGCCGGTCGCCACCGCCGAGCACCTCGCCGAAAGGGTGCCGGTGCATCCCGGCACCCGCGCGCTCGGCATCACCCAGGAGCGGCTGGTCGAGAAGAGCTTCGTCGCCGGGCTCGGCATTCCCACCGCCCCCTTCGCCCGGGTCGATACCCTCGATGAGCTGGTGGCCGCACTCGCCAGCATCGGCACCCCCGCCGTGCTGAAGACGCGGCGCTTCGGCTATGACGGCAAGGGCCAGACCCTCATCCGCCCCGGCGACGACCCCGCCGCCGCCTTCGCCGCCATCGGCGAACACCCCGCCATCCTCGAAGGTTTCGTGCCGTTCCTGCGCGAGGTGTCGGTGGTCGCCGCCCGCCGCGCCGACGGCGCCTTCGCCGCCTATGAGGTGACGGAGAACGAGCACCGCCACCACATCCTCTACCGCTCCACCGTGCCGGCCGACGTGACCCCGGCGGGAGAGGCTGCGGCGCAGGACATTGCCCGCCGCATCGGCGACGCGCTCGGCTATGTCGGCGTGTTCGCGGTGGAGCTGTTCGTGGTCGGCGAGGGCGCGGAGCAGCGCATCGTGGTGAACGAGATCGCCCCGCGCGTCCACAATTCCGGCCACTGGACGCTGGACGGCGCCGAGACCAGCCAGTTCGAGCAGCATGTCCGCGCCATCGCCGGCTGGCCGCTCGGCCTCACCGCGCGGCGCGGGCGAGTGGAGATGACCAATCTCATCGGCGACGAGGCCGGGGAGTGGTTCCGCCTGCTCGAGCAGCCCGGCGCGCATCTGCATCTCTACGGCAAGGCTGAAGCCCGGCCCGGCCGCAAGATGGGCCACTGGACCCGCATCCTGCCGGAATGAACGGCCGCGGCGCCGGCTTCACGGGAAGTTGCGCGCCGGCCGCGTGACGTCCGGGGGGATGGGAACGAAGAAGTCCCGTCGTCCCTCCCCACC
This sequence comes from uncultured Starkeya sp., assembly GCA_964543245.1. Lineage (GTDB taxonomy): Bacteria > Pseudomonadota > Alphaproteobacteria > Rhizobiales > Xanthobacteraceae > Ancylobacter. The sequence goes on along the minus strand of CAZIXP010000171.1, from coordinate 5,365 downwards.
CGATCCCGCGATGGCCATGACCTTTCTGCGCGAACGCTCCGGCCGGCTGAGCCCGGAAAAGACCCTCGCCCTCCTTGTCGCCCTGCTGCCGCTGGGCTGGCTGCTGTGGCGTGCCCTGTCTGGCGATTTCGCCGGCGCCAGCTTCGGCGGCGGCCTCGCCGCACCGGAGGGTGGCGCGGCGGGCGGCGGGCTTGGAGGTGGCGGGCTCGGAGGTAGCGGGCTTGGAGGCGGCGGGTTGGGCGGCGCGAGCCTCGGCGGCGCGGTGGCGCTCGGCGCCCGCCCGCTCACCGAAGTCATCCGCTTCGTCGGCGACTGGACCGTGCGGCTGCTGCTGGTGACGCTCGCGGTCACCCCGGCGCGGCGGCTGTTCAACTGGCCGAAGCTGCTGCTCGGCCGCCGCACGCTCGGCCTCGCCGCGCTGGGCTATCTCGTGCTGCACGTCGCGCTCTATGTCGCCGACATGGGCGGCGACCTCGCGCTGGTGGCGCGGGAGATCGTGCTCCGGGTCTATCTCACCATCGGCTTCGTCGCACTGCTCGCGTTCCTCGCGCTGGGGGCGACCTCGACCGACGCGGCGATTCGCCGGCTGGGCGCCGAGCGCTGGAACCGGCTGCACGCGCTGGCCTATCCCGCCACCGCGCTCGGCATCCTGCACTTCTTCATGCAGCAGAAGCTCGATGTGACGGAGCCGACCCTGATGGCCGGCCTGTTCGTCTGGCTGATGGGCTGGCGGTGGCTGCAGCGCCGCGACCTCGGCACCGGCACGGTCGCGCTGCTGGGCCTCGCCGTCGCCGCCGGCCTCGCCACCGCCGCCCTCGAGGCGGGGTGGTATGGCCTCGCCACCGGCATCGATCCCGCCCGGGTGCTCGGCGCCAATCTCGCCTTCGACTATTCCATACGCCCCGCCTGGTGGGTGTTCGGCGCGGGTGTCCTCGTCGCCGCTGCCAGCGCCCTCGTGCTGCGGCTCCGGCCGCTGCCGGTCCGCCGGGCCGCCCGGGCCTGACCGCCGCGAGCCCGGGAGCGCCCCGGCCTCAGCCGAACACGGCGCGCAGCAGGCCCGCCGCTTCCGCCGGCGTGACCGCCTGCCAGCCATCGAGCTGGTGGCGGAACCACGTTTCCTGCCGCTTGGCGTAATGCCGGGTGTCGAGAATGCCGCCCTCCGTCGCCGCCTCCAGCGTGATTTCCCCGGCGAGATGGCGCGCCAGCCACGGCACGCCATGCGCCTTCAGCACCGGACGATCCGCGGGGAGCCGGCGGGCGACGAGGCGGCGCACCTCCTCCAGCGCACCCTGCTCCAGCATGGCGCGGAAACGCTCGGCGATGCGGGCGCGCAGCGCCCCGCGGTCGGTCGCGAGAAACAGGCGGACGGCTTCGACGCCGCCCAGCACCGGCGGGGCCGGCGGCTGCTCCTGCCAGCGCACCAGCGGGCGCCCGGTCGCCTCGAACACCTCCAGAGCGCGCAGGATGCGCTGGGTGTCGGTGGGGCGCAGCCGGCCGGCGGTCTCCGGGTCGATCGCGGCGAGGCGGGCGTGCAGTTCCGGCGCGGTCTCGCTGCTGGCGCGGACCCGCTCGCGGATCGCCGCCGGGATGGAAGGGATCGGCGACAGCCCTTCGGTCAGCGCGCGGAAATACAGCCCGGTGCCGCCGATCACGATCGGCAGCCGCCCCTCCCGGCCACAGGCGGCGATCACCCCGGCGGCCTCCTCCGCCCAGCGGGCGACGGAATAGTCCTGCGCCCCATCGACATGGCCATAGAGCCGGTGCGGCGCCCGCGCCTCCTCTTCGGGGGTGGGGCGGGCGGTGAGCAGGCGGAGGTCGGCATAGACCTGCATCGAATCGGCGTTGATCACCACGCCATCGGCGCGCGCCGCCAGATCGAGCGCCAGCGCCGACTTGCCGCTCGCCGTCGGCCCTGCAATAAGCACCACGCGCGGGGCCACGCACCGCCTCCCTCAGCCGGGTGCCGGCGCCGCGCGCCGATCACCCCGTCATCCCCTTCTTGCCCGCCCGCGCCGGCGCGGCAAGCCCCCGCGGGATGCGGCCGCCCGGCCGCACCCAGGCCAGGCCGGAACCCGATGTCGAACGCCGCCTCCCCCGCCTCCCATGTCGCCGTGCTGCTCTGCGATCCCGCCCGGCCCGCGCTGGACGCCGCCCTTGTGGAGGCCGCCCGCGCCGCTTTGCCCGCCCCCGGCGCGGCGCGCTGGCTGGCCGAGGGCGTCGCCGCCGAGATCGACTGCGCCGCCGGCGCCGAGATCCAGGCGCTACGCGCCGCGCTCGGCGGCGCGCCGGTGGATGTCGCGGTGCTGCCGGCGCAGGGCCGGCGCAAGCGCCTGTTCCTCGCCGACATGGATTCCACCATGATCGGGCAGGAATGCATCGACGAGCTCGCCGATTTCGCCGGGATGAAGCCGCGGGTCGCCGAGATCACCGAACGCGCCATGCGCGGGGAGATCGCCTTCGAGCCGGCGCTGCGCGAGCGGGTGGCGCTGCTGCGCGGGCTGCCGCTCTCGGTGGTGGACGCGGTGATGGCGGAGCGCATCCGCCTCACCCCCGGCGGCACCGCGCTGGTGCGCACGCTGCGCGCGAGCGGGGCGGTGACCATGCTGGTCTCCGGCGGCTTCACCGTGTTCACCAGCCGGGTGGCGGCGATGATCGGCTTCCACGACCAGCGCGCCAACCGGCTGGACATCGAGGACGGGCGCTTCGCCGGCACCGTCGCCGAGCCGATCCTCGGCCGCGAGGCCAAGCTCGCCACGCTGGAGGAGTTGCGCGCCCGGCACGGCCTGCCGCCGGAAGCGACGCTGGCGGTGGGCGACGGCGCCAACGACCTCGCCATGATCGGCGCCGCGGGGCTCGGCGTCGCCTACCACGCCAAGCCGCAGGTCGCGGCGGCGGCGCAGGTGCGCATCGACCATGGCGACCTCACCGCGCTGCTTTACCTGCAGGGCTTCCGCCGCGACGAATTCGTCGAGGCCTGACGCGCCGGCAAAGCCGGTGCCGGCTCAGCGCGGCTCAGCTTGTGTCACGGCGTCGAAGGCTGGGTCAGCGCTTCGGGTTGCATCAGGAAGGGCGGCACATAGGGAGTCTCGCCCGCGCCGGCGGGCGCGGCGACGGGCGGCATCGCCGGCGGGGCGAGCTGCGGTACCGGCTGGCTGCGCAGCGGTGCCGGTTGCAGGATCAGCGGCGAGGGCACATCCGTGGCGCTGCCCGCGCCGAGCCGGGGCGGCGGGGCGGTGGCCGGCGCCGGCTGGGCCGGCGCGGGGGAAGCCGCCTGCCCGGTCACGCCCCCGGCTGCCGGGGCCGGCGCCGGCTGTATCGCCGACGGCATGGGCGCGGCCTGCGGGGCGGGCGCCGGCTGTGCGGCCTGCGGCGCGGGCTCGGCCGGCACCGGCTGCGCGGCGGGCCGCGGGGTGCGGCCATATTGCTGCTCCAGCCGCTTCGTCTCCCGCTCCAGCGTGCGCATGTTGATCGCGGCGTTGAGGGCGGTGATGTCGAGCCGGCGCTCCGGCGCGGCGAGCGGGCCGCGCCAGTTCACCACCGCGCCGGGCGGGGCGGTGGCGGCGGGATCGGTGGCGTCGTCGAGTTCGACCGTCGCGTCGAAGGCGAGGCGCGGCAGGTCGAGGCTGCCTTCCAGCGCGACGCGCTGGCCGCCCTCGGCATAGCGCGCCGTGCCGGTGCGGACGATGCCGTTCAGCACGCTGAGCGAGACATCGAGCCGGGGGATGCGCAACGGGCCGCGCGCCAGCCCCTGCTCCAGCATGTCGGCGATGCGGGCGCTCTCCTGCGGCGGCAGCCGGTCGGTCGCGAGCATGGTCTGGCGCAGCGCCGTGGGGTCGAGCCGGCCGATCTCGAGCCCCTCCACCGCAAGGCTGCCCTGCCCCGCCAGCGTCTGCACCAGGGCGGCGACCGAGCGGCCGCGCCCGGCGAGGTCCAGCCCCAGCGCGATGCGGCCGCGCAGCGGCGGGCTGGCGACATAGGGCGCGAGGAGCTGGGGCAGGTCGGCGCCGGTGAGGGTGAGGTGCCCCTCCATCTCCGCGACATCGCCGCGCCGGCGCAGCTTGCCGCTGGCGTTCAGCCGGCCGCCGGCGAGGCCGCCGGCGATCTCCTCGATGGAGGCCTGTCCGTCGGCCATGCGGGCACGCAGGCGGGCGTCGGTCAGCGTCGTGCCGTTGGGCAGGTCGAGCCGGCCGAGGGTGAGCGCGGCGCTGCCGGCGATCCCCGCCAGCGGGGCCGGGGCGAAGCGCGCATCGGTCCAGGCGACGCCCGGCCCGGGAAGCACCCGTCCCCCCAGCAGCGCCAGCGCGCGGCCGAGGCTCCAGCGGTCGAGCCGCAGCTCCAGCGCCAGCGGGTCGACCCGCTCCGGGGCGTAGAGCGCGCTGCCCTCGATCCGCTGGCCGGCGAGGCTGCCGGCCAGCCCGGCGAGCCGCCAGCCGCCATTCGCCTCCGGCGGCCGGGTCAGGGTGCCGGTGAGCGCGAGCGGCACCGCCGCGCCGGGATCGGCGGCATCGGCCACCAGCGGCAGCAACCGGGCAAGATCGTCCGCCTGCGCCTCGATCTGGAGGTTCGGCCGGGGGCCGCCCTCGGCATCGAGGCCGGGATCGCCCCGCGCCGCGAGATGAGCGCCGCCGAGCATCAGCTCGGCATCGAGGTCCGGGGTGAGGCGCAGCACCAGCCGCGCCGGCCCGAGGCCGGCACGCAGGCCCGGCACGCCCAGCCGGGTCAGCACGGCCGCGCCGTCGGCCATATCCAGCGTCGCGGCACCGGTGGCGGCGCCGGCGCCGAAGGCCAGCTCTGCCTGGCCGGAGAGCGGGCCGGCGTGGCCGTCCAGCGTCAGGCTGGAGCGGCCATCGGCGCCGTCGAGCTTCAGCCGCACGTCGAGCGGCGCCAGCAGCGGCGCCAGCCGGGCCATGACGGTGTCGGTGGCGTCGGGCCGCAGCAGCCGCGCCAGCGCCGCCAGCCCCTCGCCGGCGGTGCCGGTGAGCCGGGCCTCGACGCTGCCGGCGCGCAGCGTCTCGCCCCCCGCCAGCCGGCCGGCGCCCTCCACGTCCAGCCCGCCGAAACCCTTGAGCGCCAGCCGCTCCACCGCCATGCCGCGCCGGGCCGGGCCGGTGGCGAGGCGGATGTCCACCTGCTGCACCGGCAGGCCGGAAAGCCGGGCATTGCCGGCCGAGAAGGCCAGCGCCACGTCGAAGGCCTGCCCGCCCATGGCGAGCAGCCGCCGCACCGGGGCGACCAGCGGGTCGAGGTCGGCGCCCGTGGCGGCGAGGCTGGCCTCGAGGCGGGGCGGCGCGCCTTCCGGCGTTGCGAGACTCAGACCGCCGGTCAATGTGAGCCCGGCCGCACCGGGCGCGACCGGCGGCAGCAC
>CAZIXP010000170.1:0-8251 GCA_964543245.1 uncultured Starkeya sp. | reverse complement strand
GCTCGTCAGGCTCATAACCTGAAGGTCACAGGTTCAAATCCTGTCCCCGCAACCATTGCAGAAATGCCAACGGCCCGCCTCTCGGCGGGCCGTTTGCTTTTGGGCGACCGTGCGGCATCGCGTCTCCCGCCACCCTGCGCGTGGCCCCGGACCCGCCGCTTCCCGTGATGCGCCTGTCCCGCGCCGCCAATGTCATTCCGCATCGCCGCGCGCGGCTTCGGCCTTTCGTAAGCCGGGGCCGGGGCGGACCTGCGTGGTCCTGTCACGGCCATCATCACATTACCTCTGGGCGCCCTTCGGCCGGAGGCATGGCCGCTTCTGCCCGGGCGCGCGGTGTCGGCTCTCGTCGGTGCCGGGTCAGCAGAGGCGGAAGTGCCACCTTACCGGTATGCGTCATACGGCCGTCACGGCGGGGTTCCAATCTCGATATCGAAGTTTTTGCAGCGCATATTATGCGTCCGCGGGCGCATAATTTATGCAGGAGAGAGCAATGACGCTTGTAAAGTCTTTCCTGGTGGCGGGGTTTGTGCTGATCTCCGGGGTAGCCAACGCGGGTGAATTGACAGTTTACACGGCACTTGAGGCCGATCTTCTGCCGATTTACAAGAAGAGCTTCGAGGAAAAGAATCCCGGCATCAGCATCCGCTGGGTCCGCGACTCCACCGGCATCATCACCGCCAAGCGGCTCGCGGAGAAGGACAACCCGCAGGCGGACGCGGTGCTCGGCACCGCCGCCACCTCGCTGCAGCTGCTGGACGCCGAGGGCATGCTGGAAGGCTATGCGCCCGCCGGCCTCGACAAGATCGATCCGCGCTTCGTCTCCAAGGATACCCCTCCCACCTGGGTCGGCACCAATGCCTGGGCGGCGGCGCTGTGCGTCAACACGGTGGAGATGAAGAAGCGCGACCTTCCCATTCCCACCTCCTGGGCCGATCTCACCAAGCCGGAATATAAGGGCCTCATCGTGATGCCCAATCCCGCCTCCTCCGGCACCGGCTTCCTCGACGTGTCGAGCTGGCTGCAGATGTGGGGCGACGCGAAGGGCTGGTCCTATATGGACGCCCTGCACCAGAACATCGCCACCTACACCCACTCCGGCTCCAAGCCCTGCACGCTCGCCGCCTCCGGCGAGTATCCCATCGGCATTTCCTTCGAATTCCGTGCCGCCCGGGTGATCGACCAGGGCGCGCCGGTGGTGGCCGTGGTGCCGACCGAAGGCGTGGGCTGGGATGTGGAAGCCTCCGCCATCCTCAAGGGGACGCCGAACGAGGCGGACGCCAGGAAGCTCATCGACTGGGCGGTCTCCGCCGACGCCATGAAGATCTACGCCAAGAACTACGCCATCCTCGGCAATCCGGCGATGGAAGAGACCATCAAGAACGTGCCGGCGGACATCAAGTCCAAGCTCATCAAGAACGACTTCGAATGGGCGGCCTCGCACCGCGCCGCCATTCTCGAGGAATGGCAGAAGCGCTTCGGCAACAAGTCCGAGCCGAAGGGCTGAGCATCCCCATCCGGCTCCGGCGCGCCGTCGGGCGCGCCGGAGGGACGGTTCATCGAGACGGCAACCGCCGGAGGCGGCGTGCGGCGCCGGTGCGAAGGCCGCCCGGTCGCCATGGATGCCGGCGCTGCGGCCGGCTTGCGGATGGAAGGGCTCCCACATGACTGAACATGCCGCCGAGCTGGCACTGGCCGCCCTCGAGCCGCCGGTGCGCCCGCCCTATCTGGTGGTGGAGAACGTCACCAAGCGCTTCAAGGACTTCGTGGCGCTGAAGGGCGTCTCGCTGGAGGTCGGCGAAGGCGAGTTCGTCTGCTTCCTCGGGCCCTCCGGCTGCGGCAAGACCACCCTGCTGCGCGCCATTGCCGGGCTCGACATCCAGAGCTCCGGCACCATCCGCCAGGGCGGGCGGGATATCTCCGCCCTGCCGCCGGAGGAGCGCGACTTCGGCATCGTCTTCCAGTCCTATGCCCTCTTCCCCAACCTGACGCTCCGGCAGAACATTGCCTTCGGCCTCGAAAACCGCCGCATGCCGCGCGCCGCGGTAACGGCACGGGTGGAGGAACTGCTGGATCTGGTGGGCCTGAAGGAGCATGGCCACAAATACCCCTCGCAGATTTCCGGCGGCCAGCAGCAGCGCGTCGCCCTCGCCCGCGCCCTGGCGCCGAGCCCCGGGCTGATCCTGCTCGACGAACCGCTGAGCGCGCTCGACGCCAAGGTGCGCCTCCACCTGCGCAACGAACTGAAGCAGCTGCAGGCCCGCCTCGGCGTCACCACCGTCATGGTCACCCACGACCAGGACGAGGCGCTGTCCATGGCGGACCGCGTGGTGGTGATGAATGTGGGCGTGGTGGAGCAGGTCGGCACCCCGGAGGAGATCTACAACGCGCCGGCCACCCGCTTCGTCGCCGACTTCATCGGCGCGATGAACTTCTTCTCGGGCGAGGTCACCCCTGGCGGGGAGGTGCAGATAGGCCGGGTGCGGCTGCGGGCTGGGCGCGGCCTTCCGGCCGAGGGGGCGCGGGTCACCGCCGCCATCCGCCCGGAAGATGTGCGGATCATCGGCCTCGACCCCCATTCCGACTGGCAGTCGTCCAATCGGGTGGAGATGGTGGTCGCGCATGTGGAGTTCCTCGGCTCCCATGTGCGCATCAGCCTCAGCCACCCGGATCTCCCGGCCCTCGTGGTGGCGCAGTCGACCCAGGAGGTGGTGCGCGCCTTCCAGATCGTGGCCGGCAAGCCGGTCGAGGTGAGCCTGCCCGCCGAACGCCTGCGCATCTATGAGGACAAGGCCGCGGCCGCGGGAGCGCGCCATGACTGACGCCGCTGCCGCCGCGCCTGCCGCGCTTTCCCACGCCTCTTCGGTTCGACCCAAGGTGGGGCGGGATGACCGGCTGATGCTGGTCTTCACGCTCATGATCGGGCTTTATCTGGCGGTCAGCCTGGCGCTGCCCATCCTGTTCATGCTGTGGAAGTCGACCGAGGTTCGGGCCTTCCCCTACAGCGCGGTGGAACTGCAGGTGGATACCGGCGCGGGCTTCGTTCCCGCCGGCACGCTTGAGGCGCTGGCGCCGGGGCAGGGCCTCGCCGGGGCGGTGGACCAGGCGCGGCGTTCCACCTCGCTCACCGCGGCGCAGCTTTTCCCCACCCGCACCTTCAATGGCGCGCCGCTGAAGGGCCTGCGCCTGCGCCTCACCGCCGCCCCCGGCGCGGGCACGCTGGACCTTTCCGGCAAGCCGGTGGAGCCGGGCCAGTGGGCGGAGGTCTCCGTCCAGGATCTGCGGCGCCTGGTGCTGCGCGCCGGCACCGTCCGCAGCCTCGACAATTACATCGCCTATTTCAGCAATCCCGCGCTGACCCAGTCCATCGTCAACAGCTTCGCGGTGTCGCTGGCGACGACCTTCATCACCGTGCTGCTGGCCTTCGGCTTCGCCTATGCCCTCACGCGCACCTGCATGCCGGGCAAGGGCGTGTTCCGCACCATCGCCATGGTGCCGATCCTGGTGCCGTCGCTGCTGGCGGGGCTGTCGCTGGTCTATCTGTTCGGCAATCAGGGCCTGCTGAAGGAGCTTTTGTTCGGCGCCAAGATCTATGGCGCCGGCGGCATCATCGCGGGCTGCGTGTTCTACACCTTTCCCCACGCCTTCCTCATCATCGCCACCGCGCTGGCGGTCTCGGACGCCCGGCTCTATGAAGCGGCGCGGGCGCTGCGGACCCCGCCGCGGCGGGCCTTCTTCACCGTGACGCTGCCCGGGGCGCGCTATGGCCTGATCTCGGCGGCCTTCGTGGTGTTCACCCTCACCATCACCGAGTTCGGCGTGCCGAAAGTGGTGGGCGGCGACTTCAACGTGCTCGCGGTGGACATCTACAAGCAGGTGGTGGGCCAGCAGAACTTCGCCATGGGCGCGGTGGTGTCGGTGATCCTGCTCATTCCGGCGGTGGTGGCCTTCTTCGTCGACCGGCTGGTCACCGCCCGGCAGGTGGCGCTGCTCACCGCCCGCGCCGTCCCCTATGCCCCGCAGCGCAATCCGGGGCTCGACTGGGCCGCCTTCGCCTTCTGCTGCGTGGTGGCGGGGCTGCTGCTGCTGGTGCTGGGCGTGTCGCAATACGCCGCGCTGGTGCGGTTCTGGCCCTATGACCTGTCCATGAGCCTCGCCCATTTCGCCTTCGAGGGCGTGGATGGCGGCGGCTGGGGCTCCTATTTCAACTCGCTGCGCCTTGCCTTCTACACCGCCATCATCGGCACGGTGGTGGTGTTCGTCGGCGCCTATCTGGTGGAGAAGGGGCGGGGCTTCCTGGCGGCGCGGACGGGCCTGCATTTCCTCGCCATGCTGCCCATGGCCATTCCCGGGCTGGTGCTCGGCCTCGCCTACATCTTCTTCTTCAACGACCGCTCGAACCCGCTGAACCCGCTTTATGGCACCATGGCGATCCTGGTGATCTGCACGGTGACCCATTTCTACACGGTCTCGCACCTCACCGCGCTCACCGCGCTGAAGGCCATGGACCGGGAATTCGAGTCGGTGGCCGCCTCGCTGAAGCAGCCGGTGACGCGCATGTTCACCCGCGTCACCATGCCGGTGTGCATGCCGACCGGGCTCGATGTGGCGGCCTACTACTTCGTCAATGCGATGACCACCGTGTCGGCCGTGGTGTTCCTGTACGCGCCCTCCACCACGCTGGCGGCGGTGGCGGCGCTGAACATGGATGATGCCGGGCAGATCCAGGCGGCCGCGGCGATGTGCATGCTCATCTTCTACACCAACCTCGTGGCCCGGGGCGTCCATGCCGTGCTGTCCCGAGGCCTCGCCCGCACCCAGGAATGGCGCGCCCGATGACGAGCGAATATGACCTGGTCGTTGTGGGGGCCGGCATTGTCGGCCTCGCCCATGCGCTGATCGCCACCCGGCTCGGCCGCTCGGTCTGCGTGGTGGACCGGGAGAGCGAGGCGATCGGCGCCTCGGTGCGCAATTTCGGCTTCGTCACCGTCACCGGCCAGCAGGCCGGCGACTGCTGGCGCCGCGCGCGCCGCTCCCGGGAGATCTGGCTCGAGGTGGCACCCCAAGCCGGCATCGCGGTGGAGCATGAGGGCCTCCTCGTGGTGGCGCAGCGGCCGGAGGCGATGGCGGTGCTGGAAGCCTTCCGCGCCACCGGAATGGGGGCGGACTGCGCGCTGCTCACCGCCGAAGAGACCCGCCGCCACTATGGCGCCATCCTCAGCGACGGGCGGCTGGAAGGCGCGCTCTACAGCCCCCATGAACGCCGGGTGGAGAGCCGCTTCGCCGTGCCGCAGCTCGCGCGCTGGCTGGAGGAGGCGAAGGGGGTCACGTTCCGCCGCCGTTGCCATGTCTCGGCGGTGGAGAGCGGCCGCGTCCTCACCAGCCAGGGCGAACTCCGCGGCGCGCGCGTGGTGGTGTGCACCAATGATGACCTGGTGACGCTGTTCCCGGCCGAGATCGCCGCGCTCGGGATCCAGCGCTGCTGGCTCCAGATGCTGAAGGTCATGCCCGCCGATGCCGGCTTCCGGCTGCCGGCCGCGGTCATGTCGGACCTCTCGCTGGTGCGCTATCTCGGCTATGCCGAGCTGCCCGAGGCGGCAGCGCTGCGGGCCCGGCTGGAGCAGGAACAGCCGCAGGCGCTCGCCAACGGGGTGCATCTCATTGCGGTGCAGGGCGCCGATGGCGGGCTCATCGTGGGCGACAGCCATCATTACGGTTTCAGCCCCTCGCCCTTCTCCTCCGACACCGTCGACAGCATCATGCTGGACGAGCTCCACGCGGTGCTGCGCCTGCCCGGCGCGCGGGTGGCGGAGCGCTGGATGGGCACCTACGCCTCTCTCCCTGATAAACTGATGGTGCGCACGGCCCCCCAACCGGATGTGCGGCTGGTGATCGTCACCAGCGGCACCGGGGCCTCCACCGCCTTCGCCATCGCCGAGGAAACCCTGGCCGAGCTGTTTGGAGACGCCGCATGACTTTTACCCATCTCAAGGCCGTCGTGTTCGACTGGGCCGGCACCATGGTGGATCACGGCTCGAAGGCGCCGATGGGCGTGTTCCAACGCGCCTTCGCCCATTTCGGCGTCGACATCTCCATCGATGAAGCCCGCGGCCCGATGGGCATGGCCAAGCGCGACCACATCGCCACCCTCATCCGCCTGCCGCGCATCGCCGCCCAGTGGGAACAGCGCCATGGCCGCGCCCCCGGCGAAGCCGACATCGATGCCATCTACGACGTCTTCGTGCCGCTCAATGTGGAAGTCGTGACCGACTTTGCCGGGCTGATCCCCGGCGCCGCCGAAACCGCCGCCCATCTGCGCGCCGCGGGCCTGAAGATCGGCTCCACCACCGGCTATACCCGCGATATCATGGCGCCGCTGCTGCCGCTTGCGGCGGCGCAGGGCTATGCGCCGGACAATCTGGTGTGCGCCGGCGACCTCGCGGCCGGCCGGCCGACGCCGCTGATGATGTACAGGACCTTCCTCGACCTCGACGTGTGGCCCGCCGCCGCCGTCGTGAAGGTTGACGACACCGAGGTGGGCGTCGCCGAGGGCCTGAACGCCGGCTGCTGGAGCGTTGGCGTCGCCCTCACCGGCAATGTGTTCGGCCTCGATGCCGCCGAGACCGACGCCTTGTCCCAGGACGCATTCGATGCCCGCCGCGCCGTGGCCTATGGCAAGCTGACCCGCGCCGGCGCCCATTTCGTCATCGACAGCGTGGCGGACCTGCCGGATGTGCTGGACGAGATCGAAGGCGCCATGGCGCGGGGCGACCGGCCGTGAGCGCGGGCAAGGCCATGATGGCAGGAGACGGCATCGTGCACGGTGGCGCAAGCGAAGGCGACGTCAACACCTCTCCGCTGCGCGCCGCCTGGAGGGCCGGGCTCGACGGCTCCACCCAGGCCCTGCTCGCGGCGGACGCCGATGTCTTCCTGCATCAGTCGCTTTCCTCGCCCTGCCTCGATGTGGTCGTTCATGCCGAGGGCTCCGTCCTCGTCACCCAGTCCGGCCGTCGCATCTTCGATTTCCACGGCAACAGCGTTCACCAGCTGGGCCACGGCCATCCCGCCGTGGTCGCCGCCATCAAGGCGCAGCTGGACAGGCTGCCTTTCTGCCCCCGCCGCTTCACCTGCCCGGAGGCGGTGAGCTTCGCGCAGAAGCTGGCGGACCTCGCCCCCGAGCCGCTCGGCAAGGTGCTGCTGGCGCCGTCCGGCTCGGCAGCCATCGGCATGGCGCTGAAGCTGGCGCGCTATGCCACCGGCCGGCACAAGACCCTGTCGATGTGGGACGCGTTCCACGGTGCCAATCTCGACGCCATTTCCGTGGGCGGCGAGGCGCTGTTCCGCAAGGATGTGGGCCCGCTTCTGCCCGGCGCGGAGCATGTGCCCCCGCCCGGGCTGGCGCGGCGCTTCTTCGGCGACGACGACGGCGCCGTCGACCGGCTGGCCGACTATATCGACTATGTCCTCGAGGTGCAGGGCGATGTCGCCGCCCTCATCGCCGAGCCGGTGCGCTGGACCACGGTGGAGCCGCCGCCGGCCGGCTTCTGGGCGAAGGTGAAGGCCAGCTGCGCCCGCCACGGTACCCTGCTGGTGTTCGACGAAATCCCCTCCGCGCTCGGCCGCTGCGGCACGTTCTACGTGTTCGAGCAGATGGGCTGCGTTCCCGACATGGTGGCGCTGGGCAAGGGCCTCGGCGGGGGCATCGTGCCCCAGGCGGCCCTTCTGGTGCGACGCGACCTGGACATTGCCGGCCAGGTGGCGCTCGGTCACTACACCCATGAGAAGAGCCCGCTGGGCAGCGCCGCCGGCCTTGCCGCCATCAAGGTGATCGAGGACGAGGACCTGTGCGCCCGCGCCCGGCATCTTGGCGAGACGGGGCGGGCCCGCCTCGACGCCCTCGCGGCGGCGCGGCCGGAGGTGCGGGAGGTCCGCCATATCGGCGCGTTCTTCGGCGTGGAGCTGCGCGACCATGCCGGACTTTCGGCCGCGGCGCGGGCGGACCGCATCCTCTATGCCGCGCTGGAGCGGGGCCTCAGCTTTAAGGTGGGCGGCGGCAAGGTGCTGACCCTGTGCCCGCCTTTGACCATCACCGACGCGGAGATGTCGCGGTCGCTGGACATCCTCGAAGACGCCTTCGCGGCAGCGCAGGGCTAAAGCGTATCCGGTGGACTTACGTTCGCCGGATAGGCTCCAGGTTGTTGTTTTGCCGCATTTTCTTCACGCGAACCGGAATCCACTTCGCTCGAAAATGCTC
>CAZIXP010000169.1:1545-8257 GCA_964543245.1 uncultured Starkeya sp. | reverse complement strand
GGCGATGGTGGCGACGTCGCACACGCTGGCGAGCGCGGCGGGGCTGGAGATGCTGGCGGCGGGCGGCTCGGCGGTTGACGCGGCGCTGGCGGCGGTGGCGGTGCAGTGCGTGGTGGACCCGCACATGACCGGGATCGGCGGCGACGCCTTCGTGCTCTACGCCCCGAAGGACGGGCCCACCGTGGCGCTGAACGGTTCGGGCCGGGCGCCGGCGGGGGCGAGCGTGGCGGCGCTGGCGGCGGCCGGGGTGACGGGGGAGATCCCGCGCACCTCGCCCCATGCGGTGACGGTGCCGGGCGCGGTCTCGGCCTGGACCCGGCTGCACGCCGACCATGGCCGGCTGGAGCTGGCCCGGGTGCTGGCGCGGGCGATCGGCTATGCCCGCGAGGGCTACCCTGTGGCGCCGCGGGTGGCGTTCGACTGGGCGGCGGAGGCGACGATCGTGGCGCAGGACCCCCATGCCGCGGCGCTGTTCCAGCCCGGCGGGCGGGTGCCGGCGGCGGGGGACCGCCACGCCCAGCCGCTTCTGGGTGACCGGCTGGAGGCGATCGCCCGCGGCGGGGCGCGGGCGTTCTATGAGGGGCCGACGGCGGCGGCGATGGTGGCCCATCTCAGGAGCCTGGGCGGGCTGCACACCGAGGAGGATTTCGCCGCCGGGGCGCAGGCGGCGTTCTACACCGCGCCGATCGCGGCGGCGTATCGCGGGATCACGGTCGAGGAATGCCCGCCCAACGGTCAGGGCCTGGCGGCGCTGATGCTGCTGGGCATCCTCGCCCGCTTCGACCTCGGCGCGGGGAGGACGGCGGCCGACCGGGTGCATCTGCACGCCGAGGCCTCGAAGCTGGTCTACCACCACCGCGACGCGCTGATCGCCGATCCCGCGGCGATGAGCGTGGGGGTGGAGGAACTGCTGGCGCCGGCGACGCTGGACACGCTGGCGGGGCGGATCGACCTGGGGCGGGCCGGGGTGCCGGCGCTGTGGAACGAGCCGGAGCACCGCGACACGGTCTATGTCTGCGCGGTGGACCGCGACGGCAACATGGTCTCGTTCATCAACTCGATCTTCCACGCCTTCGGCTCGACCCGGCTGGACCCGGTGAGCGGGGTGCTGTTCCACAGCCGGGGCTCGCAGTTCCGGCTGATCGAGGGCCACCCCAACGCGATCGGGCCGAACAAGCGGCCGCTGCACACCATCATCCCCGGGCTGCTGCGCCGGGACGGGGCGGGGCTGGGGGTGTTCGGGGTGATGGGCGGGCAGTACCAGGCCGCCGGCCACGCCGCGCTGCTCTCCGGGCTGATCGACCGCGGGCTGGACGTGCAGGCCGCCATCGACGCCCCCCGCGCCTTCGGCTTCAACGGCACCCTCGAGATCGAACCCACCCACCCCGAAGACGTCCTCGCCGAGCTCGAACGGCGCGGGCATGTGCTCGAACGGGCGGTGGAACCGATCGGCGGCGCGCAGATGATCCTCGTCGATCGCGCGCGGGGCTGCCTCATCGGCGGCTCCGACCCGCGCAAGGACGGCTGCGCGCTGGGTCTGTGACGGAGAGGCTGTGACGGAGGGGTACGCCCGCCGGCCGGGCCGCATCCCGCCGGTCGGCGGCGGCGGCCCGGCTCAGGGCGCGGTTTCGCAGACGGTCTGCGGCACGCGGCGCGGCGCGGGCCCGGAATAGTCCATCGCCTGCCGCACGAAGCAGGTGCGGAAGCCGGCCGGCCGGACCGGCCGCAGGGCGGCACCCGCCGCCGCTGCGGCATC
This sequence comes from uncultured Starkeya sp., assembly GCA_964543245.1. Classification (GTDB taxonomy): domain Bacteria; phylum Pseudomonadota; class Alphaproteobacteria; order Rhizobiales; family Xanthobacteraceae; genus Ancylobacter. The sequence continues at coordinate 6,501 of CAZIXP010000169.1, read as the reverse complement.
GGCGCTGCGGACCACGGCGCCGGTCAGGACGCGGGCGACGGGGGGAAGGGCGACAGCGCCGGCGACGAGCAGGGCGCCCGCCAGCGCGAGCGCGGCGCGTCTCGACAGGGTTGGTCGCGTCATGGTCCACCTCGATCCCGCCCGCCACCCGGGCGACGGCCTTCCGCATGCTTGCCACGGCGGTGCGACAGTGCGATGCCGCACCGCAACGCGGCGTGAACCGCGCGTTCGGCTGGCGTTCATGTTGGTGGCGGGGCGTGACGGGCGTAGTCGGTTTCCTACCGCACTGCGATCATCTTGCCGTGAGAAGGGGGGCTCGCTATAAGCCGCCGCGACACGGCCCTCCCTCCATCCTGTCTATAAGGACGAACGTCATGGCGCTCGAGCGCACCTTCTCGATCCTGAAGCCCGACGCGACCCAGCGCAACCTCACCGGCGCGATCAACGCCTATATCGAGAAGGCCGGGCTGCGCATCGTCGCGCAGAAGCGCATCCTTCTCACCCGCGCCCAGGCCGAGACCTTCTATGCCGTCCACAAGGAGCGGCCCTTCTTCGGCGAACTGGTCGAGTTCATGATCTCCGGCCCGATCGTCGTGCAGGTTCTCGAGGGCGAGAACGCCGTGGCGAAGTACCGCGAAGTCATGGGCGCCACCAACCCGGCCAATGCCGCCGAGGGCACCATCCGCAAGGACTTCGCCCTGTCGGTCGGCGAGAATTCCGCCCACGGCTCCGACAGCCAGGAGAACGCCGCGATCGAAATCGCGCAGTTCTTCTCCGGCAACGAGATCGTCGGCTGACATTTCGCGGCTTCCGCGACGAATTCTGCACGAATGCCCCGCCCGGGTCCCCGGGCGGGGCATTTGCTTTGGCGCAGCAAGGTAATGATGCGGTGCAAACTGTGCTGACGCTGCGAAATTTGCAGCAACAGGCGTGGCCACCGCATGGATTATTATGTATGGTCCCCGTCATGGGCGCTGCGGGGGTCCGGCCACGGAGAAGTGGCCCGCAGCGGGGAAAGCCGTTTTGGCGCGCCAAGAGCGCCCGGGAGTGGGCCCGCCGGAGCCACCTCCTCTTGCCTCACCGTATCACGGCGCGCCAACGCCGATTGAACCATAACGAGTCCCGTCCGTCACATGGGCGGGAGGTGAGGGAAAGACTTATGGACATCATGCAGCCCCTGTTCTGGCTCGCTCTCCTCAAGATCATCTGGATCAACGTCCTGCTCTCCGGGGACAATGCCGTCGTCATCGCCATGGCGTGCCGGTCGCTGCCCGACCAGCTCCGCCGCTGGGGCATGATCCTCGGTGCCGCCGTCGCGGTCGGCATGCGGGTGGTCTTCACCGCCGTCGTCGCCACCCTGCTGGGGCTGCCCTGGCTCAAGATCGTCGGCGCCGTCGCCCTGCTCTACATCGCGGTCGATCTCGTCCTGCCGGAAGCGGAAGGCGAGGAGGGCGGCGTCAAGGCGCATGACAGCCTCTGGCGCGCCGTGGGCACCATTGCGGTCGCCGATCTGGTGATGAGCCTCGACAATGTCGTGGCGATCGCGGCCGTGGCCGATGGCAACTGGACCCTGATCATCATCGGCCTGCTGATCTCCATTCCCATGATCATCGCCGGCGCGGCGCTCATCATGTCGCTGCTGGCGCGGTTCCCCTTCCTGGTGTGGGCGGGCGCGGCCCTGCTGGGCTGGGTCGCGGGCGAGATGTTCGTCTCGGACGTGAAGATCCACGAATGGTTCGGCGACGAACTTACCCACACGCTGGAATACCCGCTGGCGGCAGCCGGCGCGGCGCTGGTGCTGCTGATCGGGTGGACCATCACCCGCATGCGCCACAGCGCCCAGCCCTCGGGCCACTGACGCGGCCGGTCTGAAACACCAGAGAGGACACCATGGATTTCGCAGATCCCATCTTCTGGGTGGCGCTGCTCCAGATCATCTGGATCGACCTGCTGCTCTCCGGCGACAACGCCGTCGTCATCGCGCTCGCCTGCCGCTCCCTGCCGGAGAAGCAGCGCAAATGGGGCATCCTGCTCGGCGCCGGCGCCGCGGTCGGCCTGCGCATCCTGTTCGCGCTGGTCGTCTCCTATCTGCTCGGCGTGCCCTTCCTGAAGGTGCTCGGCGGCGTGCTGCTGTTCTGGATCGCCATCAAGCTCGTCATTGACGAGGGCGGTGAGGAGCATCATGTCGAGGGCGCCGACAGCCTGTGGAAGGCGGTGCGGACCATCGCCATCGCCGACGCGGTCATGAGCCTCGACAATGTCGTCGCCATCGCGGCGGCGGCGCGCGGCCATGCCGAGCTGTTCATCTTCGGCCTGCTGCTCACCATCCCGCTGATCATCGCGGGCTCGCAGATCATCCTGAAGCTGCTGACCCGCTTCCCCGCCCTCATCTGGGCGGGCGGCGGCCTGCTCGGCTGGATCGCGGGCGAGATGATCCTCGGCGACAAGGTGGTGCTGGAATATCTCTCCACCGCCGCGCCGGACATGGTGCAGCGGATCGAGGACCCGGAGGATCCGGTGGGTCTGAAGGCCGCTCCGCTGCCGCATTACCTCGCGGCCTCGGTCGGCGCCGCCTTCGTGCTCAGCTTCGGCTGGATCTGGAAGAGCCGCCGCGCCTCCCGCGCGCTCGAAAGCGGCTCGCACGGCTGATGCCGGCCCGGGCGGCGCTTCGGCGCCGCCCCACACTTCTCGGCCGGCGCTCCGGCGCCGCCCCCACACTTCTCGGGCGGCGCTCCGGCGCCGCCCTACGCTTTTCGGCGGCGCTCGGGCCGCCCTACATCCTCGGCTGGCGCCCCGCCCCCAAGGCGGGGCGTTTCCGCTTCGGCGGACAGACCATCACCTGCCGTGAAGGTGGACTTCACGAAAACTGATCTATCCCGTTGATCGGAAAGATTTTTCGCAAACTCCTGCCCGCCGGGGCAAAAACGCTCTACCATGCCGGCGGAGCGAACTTCATGAACCAGCACGTCCCGCCGGAGCGTACCGGCCATTCTGCCTGCCCGCATGACTGCCCATCCACCTGCGCGCTCGACATCGACATCGCGGGCAACCGGATCGGGCGGGTGCGGGGGTCCAGCGCCAACAGCTACACCGCCGGCGTGATCTGCGCCAAGGTGGCGCGCTATGCGGAACGGGCGCACCACCCCGACCGTCTCACCCGGCCGCTGCGGCGCACCGGGCCGAAGGGCTCGGGCCAGTTCGCGCCGGTCTCCTGGGACGAGGCGCTCGATCTCATCGCCGACCGTTTCACGGATGCGGAACGTCGCCACGGGGCGGAATCGGTGTGGCCCTATTACTACGCCGGCACGATGGGGCTGGTGATGCGCGACGGCATCAACCGGCTGACCCACGCCAAGGGCTATTCGCGCTTCTTCTCCTCGATCTGCGTCAACCCTGCCTGGTCCGGCTTCCTCGCCGGCGCCGGCCGGCTCGCCGGGCCGGACCCGCGCGAGATGGCCAAGTCCGACCTGGTGGTGATCTGGGGTACCAACCCGGTCTCGACGCAGGTGAACGTCATGACCCACGCCGTGCGCGCCCGGAAGGAGCGCGGCGCACGGATTGCGGTGATCGACGTCTACCGTTCCCCGACCATGGAGCAGGCGGACATCCCGATCCTGATCCGCCCGGGCACCGACGGCGCGCTGGCCTGCGCCATCATGCATGTGCTGTTTCGCGACGGCCTTGCCGACCGCCCCTATCTCGCCCGCTATGCCGATGATCCGGCTGGGCTGGAGGCTCATCTCGCCAGCCGGACGCCGGAATGGGCGGCGGCGATCACCGGGCTGCCGGCGGCCGAGATCGTGGCCTTCGCCCATGCCATCGGGCGGACGCCGCGCACCTTCATCCGGGCGGGCTACGGCTTCACGCGCTCGCGAAACGGTGCGGTGAACATGCATGCCGTCACCTGCATCGCCACCGTCGCCGGGGCGTGGCAGCACGAGGGCGGCGGGGCGTTCCACACCAACGGTGCCATCTTCGGCTGGCGCAAGGCGATGATCGAGGGTGGCGACCTGCTCGACCGCTCGGTGCGCCAGCTCGACCAGTCGCGCATCGGCGCGATCCTGTCGGGCGATGCCGACGCGCTGGCCGGCGGGCCGCCGGTGACGGCGATGCTGGTCCAGAACACCAATCCCGTCTCGGTGGCCCCGGAACAGGAACGGGTGAAGCAGGGCTTCGCGCGGGAGGACCTGTTCGTCGCCGTGCATGAGCAGTTCATGACCGAGACGGCGAAGATGGCCGATCTGGTGCTGCCGGCGACCATGTTCGTCGAGCACGACGACATCTATCAGGGCGGCGGTAACCAGTACGTCATCTTTGGCCCCCGGCTCATCGACCCGCCGGGCGAATGCCGCTCCAACCACGATCTGGTCTGCGACCTCGCGCGCCGGCTCGGCGCCCGCCATCCCGGCTTCGCGATGAGCGCGCGCGACCATGTCGACTGGCTGCTGCGCGAGAGCGGTCGCGGCACGCTGGAGGAACTCGAGGCGAACCGCTTCATCGACGTGCAGCCCGACTTCGACACCGCCCATTACGTGAAGGGGTTCAACTGGCCGGACGGCCGGTTCCGCCTGAGGGCGGAATGGCCGAAGGTGCCCTATGCCGCCCCCTCGAAGATGGGACCGGTGGCGGACATGCCCTCTTTCCCCGACCACTGGGCGGTGACCGAGGAGGCGACAGAGGCGTTTCCGTTCCGGCTCGTCACCTCGCCGGCGCGGTCCTTCCTCAATTCCACCTTCACCGAGACCCCGGGCTCGCTCGCCCGCGAAAAGCGGCCGGAGCTGATGATCCACCCCGAGGATGCCGGCGTCCTCGGCATCCGGGCCGGACAGCGCGTCGAGGTGGAGAGCCCGCGCGGGGCGGTGGTGCTGCACGCGCGGCTGTTCGACGGGGTGCGGCGCGGTGTGGTGGTGGCCGAATCGATCTGGCCGAACGCGGCGCATGAAGGCGGCCGCGGCA
>CAZIXP010000169.1:0-1535 GCA_964543245.1 uncultured Starkeya sp. | reverse complement strand
CCCAGCCCGAACTCGGGCCCTTCGTCGAGTTCATCGGGCGCTCCACCCGCAGCCTGGTCCGCTAGGCGCGGACCATGGCCGGCACAGCACCGCCCGGCGAAGCGCTGCCCGGGCGGCCCGGCGCCCCGGTGGGTGGCGCGGCGTTCCACGACAATCACGTGCGCCTGCGTGCGCTCGACTGAGCGGTTGGGCAAGAAATCGTTGCGGCAAGGGAACCGGGAGGGGGCGGCGGCGTCTTAGGGTACCGCGCTCCCCTTCTCACCCGGACAACCCCGCCATGGCCTTCAACGTCGCCTCGACGCTTTCCTACGAGGTTCGCTCCCGCACCGTCTTCGTCCTCAATGTCGAGGCCGCCGCGCTGCGCAACCAGAAGATCCTCACCGAACGGCTTGATCTCACCCCGGCCGTCGCGCTCGACCGCCATGTGCTGGACGGCGGCACCCGGCTGGTGCGGGCCATCGTCGAGCCCGGCACCTTCGAGGTCAGCTACGCCGCGACGGTGGAGCTCGCGATGCACGATGCCGATCCCGCATCGGTGCCGGAGACGCCGGTGGCCGAGCTGCCGCTCGAGGTGATGCCGTTCCTCAATCCCAGCCGCTACTGCCAGTCCGACCGGCTCGCCCGCTTCGCCCTGCGCGAATTCGGCGACCTTGCCCCCGGCCATTCCCGGGTGACGCAGGTGTGCAACTGGATCCACGACAATGTGGACTATCTCAGCGGCAGCAGCGACGCGGAAACCTCCGCCTACGACACGATGGTGCAGCGCGCCGGGGTGTGCCGCGACTTCGCCCATCTCGGCATCGCCTTCTGCCGGGCGCTGTCGATCCCGGCGCGCTTCGCGAGCTGCTATGCGTGGCAGCTCGACCCGCCGGACTTCCATGCGGTGTTCGAATGCTATCTCGATGGCGCCTGGTATCTGTTCGATCCCACGCGCAAGGCCGCACTGCAGGGCCTGGTGCGCATCGGGGTGGGCCGCGACGCCGCGGATGCGGCCTTCGCGACGATTTACGGCACGGCCGAGATGACCGGAATGAAGGTCGAGATCGAGGCGGCCGACGATTCCGAGCCGGAGCAGCCCACGGTGCGGGCCGTCGGCATCGCCTGAAGGCTCACGCGCCCGGCACCACCAGCGCCTGGGCGGCGACCTCGAACTCGTCGACCGCCACGCGCTCGCCGGCGATCCGGGCCCGGCCCTCGCAGACCAGCCGCAGCGCCGCGGGGTAGATCACGTGCTCCTGGGTCAGCACCCGGGCGGCGAGCCGCTCCGGCGTGTCGCCCTCCAGCACCGGCACCGCGGCCTGCATGATGATGGGGCCGACATCCATCTCCGCCGTGACGAAATGCACGGTGCAGCCATGGATCTTCACCCCGGCCTCCAGCGCCCGCTCATGGGTGTGCAGGCCCTTGAAGCTCGGCAGAAGGGCCGGGTGGATGTTGATCATCCGCCCGCTCCAGCTTTCGGCGAAGCGCGGCGTCAGCAGGCGCATGAAGCCGGCGAGGCAGACGATGCCAACCCGGACCTCGCGCAGTGCCGC
>CAZIXP010000168.1:765-8341 GCA_964543245.1 uncultured Starkeya sp. | reverse complement strand
CGCTCCCGCCGCGGCCGGTCCCGGCGGCAACCGGCCGCCGGCGCTGGTGCGGCTGCCGGCGCATCTGACGGTGCTGTTTCCCGGCGCGCCGCGCTGTCTCGAGCTGGAGGCGGCCACGGTCGACGAGATGATGGACCGGCTGAACGCGCGCTGGCCCGGCATGCGCGACCGGCTGTGCGATTCCACCCCGGCGGTGCGCCGGCATATCAACGTCTTCGTCGGCGGGCGGCGGGCGCGGCTCGACACCGCTTTGCCCGCGGGCGCTGACGTCTTCATCATCACCGCCATCAGCGGGGGCTGAGGCGGCGACTGCCGCCGGTCGAGGGGGAAACATGTATTACGCGCTGCTCTGCTACCATTCCGAGGACGTGGTGTGTTCCTGGACCCAGGAGGAGGACGCCGCCGTCATGGCGCGGCTCGACGTGATCCAGCGGCGGCTGGTGGCGGAGGGCAAGCTCTCCTCCGCCGTGCGGCTGCTGCCCACCACCGCGGCCACCACGCTGCGCAAGGACCAGGACCCGCCGCTGGTGCTGGACGGCCCCTTCGCCGAGACCAAGGAGCAGCTTCTCGGCTTCTACATCCTCGATGTCGGCGGCCTGAACGAGGCGCTCGACATCGCCCGCGAGCTGGGCGGCGCCAATCCCGGCGGCGCCTATGAGATCCGCCCGGTAGGGTTCAGCTACGATGTCGGCGCGGGCGCGGGAGGCCCGGTGTGAGCGAGGACCCGCGCTGGCTGGATGTCGCGCTGGCCTCGGCCCGGCCGCAGGCCATGGCGGCGCTGCTGCGCTATTTCCGCGATCTCGACCTCGCCGAGGAGGCCTTCCAGGAAGCCTGCCTGCGCGCGCTGCGAAGCTGGCCGGCCAACGGCCCGCCACGCGACGCGGCGGCGTGGCTGGCCTTCGTCGGCCGCAATGTCGCCATCGACACGGTGCGCCGGCGCGCCCGGCTGACGCCGCTGCCGCCGGAGGAGGCGCTCTCCGACCTCGGCGATGCCGAAACCGACCTCGCCGAGCGGCTCGACGGCGCCGACTACCGCGACGACGTGCTGCGGCTGCTGTTCGTCTGCGGCCATCCCGAGCTGCCGGCCACCCAGCAGATCGCGCTGGCGCTGCGCATCGTCTCCGGCCTTTCCGTGCGCCAGATCGCCCGCGCCTTTCTGGTGAGCGAGGCGGCGATGGAGCAGCGCATCACCCGGGCCAAGGCCCGCATCGCCCAGGCGGGCGTGCCGTTCGAGACGCCGGGCCCGGCGGAGCGGGCCGAGCGCTTCGCCGCGGTCGCCGCGATGATCTATCTGCTGTTCAACGAGGGTTATTCCGCCGCCGGGCCGCCGCCATCCGAACGCGCCGGGCTCTGCGAGGAGGCGATCCGGCTCGCCCGGCTGCTGCTGCGGCTGTTTCCCGCCGAACCGGAGATGATGGGGCTGGCGGCGCTGATGCTGCTCCAGCATTCCCGCGCCGCGGCCCGCTTCGACGCGGCGGGCCAGCTTGTGCTGCTGGAGGCGCAGGACCGCGGCCGCTGGAACCGCGCCGCCATCGGCGAGGGGCTCGCCTTGCTGGACAAGGCGATGCGCCACGGCGCGCCCGGGCCCTACCAGCTCCAGGCCGCGATTGCCGCGCTGCACGCCCGCGCCGCCCGGCCGGAGGACACCGACTGGCGGCAGATCGAGCGCATCTACGCCGCGCTGGAGCACATGCAGCCCTCGCCGGTGGTGACGCTCAACCGGGCCGTGGCGGTGTCGCGGGTGGAGGGGCCGCAGGCCGCGCTGACGCTGATCGAGCCGCTCGGCGACCGGCTCTCCGGCTATTTCCATTTCCACGGCCTGCGCGGCGCGCTGCTGACGCAGCTCGGCCGTGGCCGGGAGGCGCGCGAGGCCTTCACCCGCGCCATCGCGCTGGCCGGCACCGCGGCGGAGGCCGCCCATATCCGCCAGCATCTCGACGCTCTCGCCGCCGAGGCCGGACCCGCCGGGGAGCGGGTGGGCTAGACCCTTTCCGAGCGACATGGATGCCGGTTCGCGTGAAGAAAACGCGGCAAACAACAACCTGGAGCATATCCGGTAAACGTGAGTTCACTGGATACGCTCCAGCCGCCGGAACAGCCCGGCGGCGCGGGCGGCCGGGCGTTGACCGCGCCGCGCACCGCCGGCCCGGCGGGGAACCACGGCCACGCTGCCGCATTCTCCCCCCGTCCCCGCGGCGGCATCCCGCCCCCTCCCATGTCGCCGCTTCCTCACGCTGGATGGGAGAGATCAATGCGCCAGCACCGCACCGAAAACGACACCGCCTCGAACGCCTGCAAGGTGGCGGTCGAATTGCTCAACGCCAATCTGGCCGCCACCATCGATCTGGCGCTCGTCACCAAGCAGGCCCACTGGAACCTCAAGGGCCCGCAGTTCATCGCGGTCCACGAGATGCTCGACGGCTTCCGCAGCGGCCTCGATGCCCATGTCGACACCATGGCCGAGCGGGTCGTCCAGCTCGGCGGCACCGCGCTCGGTACCGTGCAGGTGGTGGCCGGGTCGAGCGAACTGCCGGCCTATCCGCTCGACATCTACAAGGTGCAGGATCACCTGAAGGCGCTGGCGCTGCGCTATGGCGTCGTCGCCAACCAGCTGCGCCGCTCCATCGGCGAGGTCGACGAGGCCGGCGATCCCACCACCGCGGACATCTTCACCGCCGCCTCGCGGACGCTGGACAAATCGCTCTGGTTCATCGAAGCGCATCTGCAGGAGCCGAACTGACGCCGGCCCGCGTCTCCCGCCCCCCGGCGGGCGGCGCTCCCGGCCTGCGCCGGACCATGTCCCTCACACGCTGAAAAAAGACACGGAAAAAGTTCGCGGCGAGGTGATCCGAAGGCCGTGCGATATCGTTTGAAAAATTGCCGGAAATCCGTTGCCCCTTGCAAGATGGCTTGCTTTTTGCCATGCGCCTAGGCTTGATGCAGCCTGTGAGCGACGTCGCTTGCAGAATCGCAGTCTCGGCAGAACAAAGAGGACGGTCGGCACTCCTTTCGCTCGGCGCGGGAAATTGAGCCAATCGGAACACTTGGGGACGAAGGACGATCTCGCATGGCACGTAAACTCGCCGAACACGACGCCGGAGCGCCGCATCCGGGCGAGAGCGGCTGGTCGTCGGCCACCGCCTTTCCGACACGTGGATCTGAGGAAGGCGAACTCTCCGGTGTCACCCATCTCGAGGTGGCCCGGGTGATCGAGCGGGCGCACCGCCGCTTCCTCGACCTGCTGCGCATGGACCTGATCCGGCTGGGGATGGACGACATCAGCCCCTCGCAGGTCATGCTGCTGTTCACCATCGGCAATGACGAACTGTCGGTCCGCGATCTGCTGGAGCGCGGGCACTATCTCGGCTCCAATGCCTCCTACAATCTGAAGCAGCTGGTCGATGGCGGCTATGTCGACCGCTCCGCCTCGCCGCGGGACCGGCGTTCGGCGCGGTTGCGGCTGACCCCGAAGGCGCTCAGCCTGTGCGAGTCCATCCGCAACGTCCACGACAATTTCCACCGCCAGACGGTGCGGGACGAGAGCGAGCTGCGCGATCTCACCACCGCCTTCAATGTGCTGCGGCGGCTGGAGCTGTTCTGGACCTCCTCGCTGCGCTATGGCGGCGACGCCGGCTGATCCCGGTCGCGGGCGTGCCGGGCGCCGGGGCTGTCCGGCGCGCCGCATCGCGGGTCCGTTCGCGGCCCGCTAATCCCGCGGCCGCGCCCACGCGGCGAAAACCGCTCCCACCTCCCGACCCCGGCTGCGCCAGAAGGCGGGGGAGGCGCAGCTGGCGAGGGCCTTGCCCCAGCCATAAGCCGCCACCCGCCCGAGCGCGTCGCTTGTGATGAGCAGGCGGCGGGCGCCGCTATGGCCGCGCGCCGCGGCGAGGCAGAGGGCGAGGCGCCCGCGGGTTTCGAGGCGCTGCCACGCCCCGGCCGCCGGCGCTTCCGCCGGCCCGGCCGGCCCCGGCCAGAGATCGAGCATGGCGCGGAAATGCCGCCCGACCCGACCCTGGCCATGCCGCGCCAGCCGGCGGAGAACCCAGTCCAGCTCGCCCGGGGCGAGCCGCTCCAGCATGCGGCGCCCCTCCAGCAGCGTGCGCAGCCGCAGCGTGCCGCGGCGGAAGCCGTGATTGCCAAACTGGTCGTGGATGACGAGGTGCAGGAACTGGTGGCGCGCCGCCGGGATCAGCACCGTCGCGCCGCCCAGTGCGGCGGGGGTGGCGGCTTCCACCAGCTCATCCACCGGCAGCATGACATGGAATGGCCGGTGAACGGCGTCGATATGCAACTCGACGCGCACCCCATCCGCCCGCCGGCGGAGCGGCGGCAGATGGTGCCGGCGGGCGGCCTCCCACTCATAGCTCTCCGGCTCGATGTCGTAGCCAAGGGTCTGAAGGCGTTCGACCACCGCGCCGGACCGTTCTTCCGGCACCAGCACGTCGAGATCGGCCATCAGCCGCATGCCGCGATCGGGATAGAGGTCGTCCAGCAGCCGATTGGCGCCCTTCAGCAGCGTCGGCCGGATGCCGCAGGCATTGCAGGCGGTGGCAATTTCCTCCAGCGCCTGCGCCATCCGCTCGTTGCGCGCGGTATTTGCCCGGTGGAACAGCGCCAGCGCCTCGGCCACCTCGTCCGGCAGCCGGTCTTCGATTCCCGCCTGCCGAAGCAGGGGGCTGAGGGCGACGAGAACGACCTGACGATCCGCCTCGGCGATCACCGGAACCCAGTCCTGCACCGCGCCCAGTTCGGCCGCGAGGGCCGCAGGATCGGTGGAGCCGGGCAGCAGGCCGAGCAGGTCGACCAGCAGGTCGAAAACGGGTCGGGTCACGACAGCCTGCCGGGGGCCAGCGCCCCCTCCGCGAGCGCCCGCGCCGCGGCGCGGACATCGCCATAGACGAGGCGGCAGGCCGGCACCCGCTCCAGCAGCGCCAGCAGCGCCCGCAGCTCCTCCGAGCCCTCCGGCGGCCAGGTGCCACCGGCGATGATGGCGCGCAGCAATTCCTGCGGCGCCACCGGCTCGACCCGCAGCGGGCTGCCGGCCTCGTAGCGCGGCAGCGCGATGGCCGACACCGGGTGGCCGGCGGCCGCGGCCAGCGGGCCGGGCGGGCGGAAATAGCGCACCGTGGTGGCGCCGATGACCGAGACCGGGGTATCGGCGAAGCCGGGGTGGAGCTCGGTGAAAATGGGCCAGCTTCCCGCCTTCACGCTCATCGCCATGGGGAAGGGCCAGACCTCGCCCGTGGCGGCCTCCACCGGGGCGAGATCGTCGGAGAGCAGCGTGCCGCCTGCGGCCACGAGGGCCCCGGCCAGCGTGGTCTTGCCGCTGCCGGAGGCGGCCGGCAGCAGCACCGCGCCCTGTCCGGGCAGCGCCACCGCGGCGGCATGGAACAGCGCCATCCAGCGCCGACCCGGGTGAATCCGCCCCGCCAGCTGGCGGATGGCGAGCCAGCGGCCCATGGGCGCCGAGCCGGGACGATGGACGATGACCCCGTCCACCGTGACCAGCGCCTGGCCTTCGGGCGACACGAAGAGATCGACGAGGGGGCCGGACGGCAGGCCATCGGCGTCGGCATCCACCAGCAGGGGAGCCAGGGCGCCGGCAAAGGTGCGGCCGAGCGGATCGGGCCAGCACCGCACCCGGGCGGTGCCATCGCCCAGACGGATGGTTCCGTGAAAGGCGGGAGGCTGATCCGGCGCCGCCGCGCGCTCCGGTGGCGCGGCGGGCGGAACATCGTGTTCGCGCAGTTCGTCGGCGGCGCGGCCCGCGTCTTCGACGTTGTCGAACAGCCAGAGGCGGCCGGTGGCCATATGCTGAAGCACGCTACCGCCCGCGAAGGGCAGCAGCGCGATGTCGGCAGGCAGGACGGTGCGGGACGGCAAAGCGGTCGGCATGGCATGAAGAAGCAGCAGGCGACCGTGCGGATTGCCTCACGCGACCGCCCGCGGCGTCACTCGAAGCTGCCTTCGCCCGCGGCCTCGGCCACCTTCGCGTCGAACAGCAGGGCGGCGATCGGCGCTGCGGCCAGCAGCTTGCCCATGCCCTTCATCGCTTCGCGGCGGCCGGCATCGTGGCTGGAGGCCTCAGTGGCAGCCTCGGTGGAGACAGTATCGTTGTCGGCCATGCGGGTCTTCCTTTTACTGACGAACGGTTGTGCAGGCACGGTGACAGGCCAGCCATTCGGGCGACGCGCCGAACCCGCAAGTTCAGGTGAAAGCCGAAAGCCGGTAAGTGATGGAACGTGAGAGCATTTTACCTCTCGCCGGTGGTGAAGCAAGCGCGGGCGGGGCCGGCAGCGGGGTGTTTGCGGATTGTTTGACGGCAAATGCGAACAAAGCTGACGAGTGTTGCGCAATCGCAGCACATTCCCCGTCAGGCCGCGAACACGAAGTCCGAGGCGTCGAGGGTGAGGGCGGTGTTGTCCTTTTTCTTGACGGCGACGCTGTTGCCGCTGCCGAAGTCGACGGTCACCGTCGCCGTGCCGTTGCCGCTGAGGGTGAGGCCGGCGAAGGAGGTATAGCCATAGGCCGAGACGTCGATCAGATCATCACCGGTGCGGCTGTCGGCCACCTGCCCGAAGTCATAGATGGTGTCGGTGCCGCTGCCGGGCTGGACCACGAAGGTGTCGTTGCCGCCCTTCACCGTGGCGCCGCTACCGATGCTGCCGGAGATGTCGCCATAGAGCTTGTCCGTGCCGGTGCCGCCGTCGAGCCGGTCATTGCCGCAGGTCAAGGTGACGCCGGAGCGGGCGTCCACCGCGTCGCCGTAGAGCACGTCGTCGCCGGCGCCGCCGAAGAGCCGGTCGGCACCGCCGATGGTCTGGGAATTGGTGGAAGAGGTCAGGTTCCCCACGCCGGAGACGTCGCCATAAAGGTTGTCGTTGCCATCCTCGCCGTAAAGAATGTCGGCGCCGCAGGTGACCTTCGCCAGGGCTTCCGTCGCGACGGTGGTTCCCTCGCCGATGAGGTAATCATTGCCGCCCCGGCCGAACAGCGTGTCGTTGCCGCCGGTCACGACGGAACTGCCGCCGCTGCCCATCTTGTCGGCGTCCCCGTACATCACATTGACGCCGTCGCTGCCATAGAGCGTGTCGTTGCCGCCGATGGCGGTGGTCCCGTTTGCCGCGCCCATCGTGCTGCCCTCGCCATACAGCGTGTCGGCTTCGGTGCCGGCGGTCACCGCGTCATAGGCATAGAGGATGTCGTTGCCGCCGATGGTAGTGGAATTGGTCGCGAGGCCCAGCAGGTTGGCGTCGCCGTAAATCTTGTCGGCGCCGGCCTTGCCATAGATGATGTCGTTGCCGCCGGTGCCCTTGGTGCCCGGGATGGTGTTGTTGCCGAGTTCATTGCCGTCGCCATAGAGCGAGTCGGCCAAGGCGCTGCCGGTAATGCTGTCATCCCCGCCCTTGGCCCAGGAAACCGTGTAGGAATCGCCATAGACGGTGCAGGCGGCCGAGGCGGCGGAGGCGTCGATGGTGTCGTTGCCGCCGAGGAGAATGGCGCTGGCCGATGTGCCGGCCAGGGTGCCGCTGTCGCCATAGACCCAGTTGAGCTTGCTGCCGGCGGTCCAGATCAC
>CAZIXP010000168.1:0-755 GCA_964543245.1 uncultured Starkeya sp. | reverse complement strand
CACGTCGGTGCCGAGGCCGCCATAGAGGTTGGCGGAGGTGGCGTATTCGCTGCCGGCATTGGCGGCGCGGACGGTGAAGTCGAGAATGTCGTCGCCCGCGCCGGCATCGAAGGCGGTGAAGCCGGAAAAGCGCAGCGCGTTGGTGCCGCTGAGGGTGAGATCGTAGATGAAGGCCTCGTTCTCGGCGCTGCCGGTCAGCGTCTTGTCCGACGACGTCGCGCTGTAGATGAGCGCGCTGCCATAGAAGCCATAGGTCGAGAGCACCTCGCCGGTGGCGACGTTGGTGGTGCTGCTGGTGCGGCTGAACTTGCCGGAACGTGTGAAGTCCATGAGCGATGATCCTCCATCCGGTGCCCCGGCGTTGACAGGATCAAAATACCGTTTGTCTCATGCCATCCTTATGTCGGATGCGCGACGATCCGACGAACGCGCTGAATTCGGCCCGGTTTTGGTGGATGTCGGATGATGCATGGGTTTTTCGGGGCGTCACAGCGCCAATCTGGTCACCCGATAGTGGGCCGGCTTCGGCGCACATGACATCCCGGCGCCGGGGAGGCCGCCAAGGGCGCGGTAGCCAGCCTCTGCGCTCGGCGCCGCGCGGTGGGGAGGGGCGGGGGCTGTCGCCTCCGCCCCTCGGCGACGGCGCCTCACGCCGCGAAGACGAAGTCCGAGGCGGTGAGGGTGAGGGCGGTGTTGGCCTTGTTCTTCACCTGGACGTTGTTGCCGCTGCCGCTGAAGGTGATCGTCACCGTCGC
>CAZIXP010000167.1:8083-8400 GCA_964543245.1 uncultured Starkeya sp. | reverse complement strand
GTGCCGGGGGCCTTCGTCATCGCCGGGCTGCTCTACCTCGCCTTCGCCGCCGGGCTAACCGCCATGGCGCGCCACATCGCCAATGCCGGGGCGTTCTATGCCTATATCGGCGCCGGGCTGGGGCCGGCGGCCGGGCTGGCCGGGGCCTTCCTCGCGCTGCTGGCCTATCAGGCGATTCAGATCGCGGTGTACGGCCTGCTCGGGCTGGTGCTGGCGCAGGCCAGCGCCGGTCTGCTGCCGGACGGGGCCGCGGCGCCGTGGTGGGCCGGCTCGGCCCTCGCCATCGCCGCGGTGCTGGCCTGCGGGCGGCGCAACGT
>CAZIXP010000167.1:0-8073 GCA_964543245.1 uncultured Starkeya sp. | reverse complement strand
GCCACGGGCAACCTGTTTGTGCAGGCCGACCGTGGGCGGCGCAACGTGCTGTTCTCCAGCCGGGTGCTGGGGGTGTGCCTGACGCTGGAACTCGCGGTGCTGGTGGCGGTGGACCTCGCCATGCTGGCCCATGGCGGGCCGGAGGGCTGGAGCCTCGCCCCCTTCGCGCCGCGCGAGATCCTGGCGCCGGGGCTGGGGGCGGCGATGGTGTTCGTCATCGCCTGCTTCGTCGGCTTCGAGGCCACCGCCATCTTCGGCGAGGAGGCGCGCCGGCCGGCACGCGACATTCCCCGCGCGACCTATGGCGCGGTGGCGTTGATCGCGCTGCTCTACGCCACCTCGGCCTATGCCGCGCTGGTGTTCCACGGCGCGGCGGCGGTGGGCGAGGCGGCGCGGACCGACCCGACCGGGCTTTATCTCGGTCCCGCCCGCGCGCTGCTCGGCGAGGGGGTGGCGGAGGCGATGAACCTGCTGCTGATGCTCAGCCTGTTCGCCTGCGCGCTGTCCCTGCACGGGGCGATCGCGCGCTATCTCTTCGCGCTGGCGCGCAACGGGGTGGGCACCCACTGGCTGGCGACCCCCCACCCCCGCCATGGCGGGCCGAGCCGGGCCGGGCTGGCGCAAAGCGGGGCGGCGGCCGGCATGCTGGCGGTGTTCGCGCTGACCGGGCAGGACCCGTTCGCGGTGGTGTTCTCGTGGATGAGCGCGCTGGGCAGCCTCGCCATCCTGGCGGTGCAGGTGCTGTGCGCCGCCGCCATCATCGCCTTCTTCCGCGCCGATCCGCGCGGGGTGGGCCGCTTCCGCCGGCTGGTGGCGCCGGCCCTCGCCGGGGCGGGGCTCACCGCCTGCCTGCTGCTGGTGGTGGTGAACCTGCCGCTGCTGGCCGGCTCCGACAGCGCCGAGGTCCACGCCTTCCCGGCGCTGGTGGCGCTGGTCGGCGTCGCCGGCGCGGTGCTGGGCCGCATGAAACGCCCGCCGCCGCTGCGGGCCGAGGAGGCCGGGGACGCGTGACCCCTCACGGGTCACGCGTGAAGAGTCGACATCGCGGCGATTGCGCAGTAAACCCGTCGCCACGCGAATTACATGACCTTCCGGTTCATCTGGAAGATTTCACTTAGACGGATTGTAAATGAGCAATCTCCATCAGGAACGCGTCCTCAGCGTTCACCACTGGACCGACAACCTCTTCACCTTCACCACCACCCGCGACCCCGCGCTGCGCTTCAAGAGCGGGCAGTTCGTGATGATCGGGCTGGAAGTGAACGGCAAGCCGCTGCTGCGGGCCTATTCCATCGCCAGCGCGCATTACGAGGACACGCTGGAGTTCTTCTCCATCAAGGTGCCGGACGGCCCGCTGACCTCGCGGCTCCAGCACCTGAAGGAGGGGGACAGCGTCATCGTCGGCCGCAAGCCCACCGGCACGCTGCTGGTGGACTATCTGGTGCCCGGCCGCCGGCTCTATCTGCTCGCCACCGGCACGGGGCTCGCGCCGTTCCTCAGCCTGATCAAGGACCCCGAGACCTACGACAATTACGACAAGGTCATCCTGGTCCACGGCACCCGCACCGTGGCGGAGCTGGCCTATGCCGACCTCATCACCGAGCAGCTTCCGGACGACGAGTTCCTCGGCGAGATCGTGCGGGAGAAGCTGGTCTATTACCCCACGGTGACGCGCGAGCCCTTCCGCAACCAGGGCCGCATCACCGACCTCATCACCTCCGGCAAGCTGTTCGCCGATCTCGGCCTTCCCGCGCTGGGCAAGGAGGACGACCGGGTGATGCTCTGCGGCAGCCCGCAGCTGCTGGACGACATGCGCGTCATCCTGAAGGAGCGCGGCTTCGAGGAGGGCTCCACCACCGAGCCCGGCGACTTCGTGATCGAGAAGGCCTTCGTCGAGAAGTAGCGGCGGGGGCGGCGGCCGCGCGAACGAAAAAGGCCGGACCCGCGGGTCCGGCCTTCGTTGTTTCGACGGGCCTTCTTCAGGCGTCAGGGACGCTGCGAAAACGGGGTGGCGCGGAAGCGGCCGGGGCCGGTGGGGCGCACGCCATAGGCGTCCGCCTTGTTGTCGCGGGCGATTTCCTCCGGCGACAGCTCGCGATATTCGGCGTCGATCACCGTCACGTCGGCGCGGGTGCGCGCCACCGGCCGGCGGGGGCCGAACAGCTTGTAGGCCAGGCCCGCCAGCAGGGCGACCGGAAACACGACCAGGAACACGCTCGCCGCCACCAGGGCCAGCGCCGTGCCGATGGCGAGCGCCGCCGCGACGGCAAGAGCGATCTGCCAGCCGCTGATGCGCCTCACGGTGAATCGCACGCGCTCATAAGGGTCGGACGGGTTCATCTCGGTCGTATTCCTCCTGTCGCGGACGATCCGCGCTGTCTTTCATATGGGAAGAACGCGGCGCTCTTCCAGCTGTCGCGGACAAATCCGCGCGAGGTGGCGGCGGCAGTCCCCAGCTGCCGCCGTCGGTCTTTTCGAGCCGGCCGCATCCCCGCGGGGTCGGGGGTCCGCAGCTCTGCGCGGGTTCCGCAGCTGTCACCGCCGGCGGCCGAGCCGGGTCGGACGGGCCGGCGGCAACGGCACCGCCTCCGCCGGCAGGCCGGGGCCGGCCTCCACCGCGGCGACGGCGAGCGCCGCGCCCACCACGGCGGCGGGGCCGGCGGCGAGCACCACCTGCTGGTCCGCCGGCTGCTCGAACGAGGCCGGCTGCACCGGAAGCTGCGGCGCAAGGTCGTCGCCCGCCGGAAAATGGCCGAGCGGCACATGGCCTTCCGAGGCATCGACCACCGCCCCGCCATAGGCGGGGGCGGTTTGCGCACCGCTGTCCCAGATCTCGTGGATGTGCAGGGTCTGGATCGCGCCAACCTCGCCCACGGGCATGCTGGCCCACGCGCCCACCGCGACCAGCCCGGCGCAGAGCGCCCCGGCGACGGGGGCGCCGACCGCGACGCGCGGCCGACGGACCGCGGCGGCCATCACCACCGCGCCGCGCCCGGCCATTTCCGCGCGCTCGGCCGGGCTCCACAGCTCGCCGGCGTCGGAGGTCTCGATCTCGATCGCCACCCCCTTCAGCCCGCGCCGGCGCAGCGCACGGTGGCGGACGAGATCGAGCACGAAGGCCCGGGCGCTGCCGCCGGCGTCGCACAGCCGCGCCACCAGCCGGGCATCGCCCTTGGGGAGATAGCCGATCAGCACGCCGCGGCGGTGGACGCTGACCGCGAAGGGGCGTCCTATGTCGGCCGGCAGACGGTTCAGTTCGAGCTCGAGCCCCGGCCGCAGCAGGGCGGCCGGATTGGCCGCGCACCCCTCGCGGCCAAGACCTTCGATCTGTGACGACCACGTTTCCATGGGACTTCACCCGCCATGAATTCCCCAACCCGCGTCCGCAAGAAGAAGGGTGTCAATTGTGGCACAATCACGTCAGGAACGTGACCGACCAAAAGCGAGGCCATCCCCGCGCAAGCCTCGCCTTCCCCAATACGCTGCACTGCAGCACTTTCACTTCAAAAACGGCCCTGCGGAGACATCATGATCGTGCGTGCTGCTGGGGAAGCCGACCTTCCCTCCCTTCTCCTGATCTACAACGACGCGGTGCTGAACTCGACCGCGATCTGGAACGACTCCCCGGCCGATCTCGCCAACCGGGCGGCCTGGCTGGCCGACCGCCGGGCGCGGGGCTACCCGGTGCTGGTGGCGGAGGCGGAGGGCGCGGTGCTCGGCTATGCCAGCTTCGGCGATTTCCGCCCGTTCGAGGGCTTCCGCATCAGCGTCGAGCACTCGGTCTATGTCGCGGCGGCGGCGCGCGGGCGCGGGGTCGGCCGGGCGCTGGTGGAAGCGCTGTTCGCCCCGGCCCGCGCGCTCGGCAAGAAGGTGATGATCGGCGGCATCACCGCCGGCAACGACGCCTCGCTGGCACTGCACGCCCGGCTCGGCTTCATCGAGACCGGCCGGATGCCCGGCATCGGCACCAAGTTCGGCCGGCGGCTCGACCTGGTGTTCATGCAGAAGGAGCTGGACGAGGGCTGAGGCGCCGTCCGGCCACCGCCCGCACATGAAAAAGGGGCGCCCGACGGCGCCCCTTTCCCGCTGCGGCAGCGCCGCTCAATAGCGGTAGTGGTCCGGCTTGAAGGGACCCTCGACCGTCACGCCGATATAGGCGGCCTGTTCCGGGGAGAGCTTGGTCAGCTTCACGCCCAGCTTCTCGAGGTGGAGCGCGGCCACCTTCTCGTCGAGGAACTTCGGCAGGGTGTAGACCTTGCGCTCATACTTGCCGGCATTCGCCCACAGCTCGATCTGCGCCAGGGTCTGGTTGGCGAAGGAGGAGGACATCACGAAGGAGGGGTGGCCCATCGCGTTGCCGAGATTCACCAGCCGGCCCTCCGAGAGCAGGATGATGCGGCGGCCGGAGGGGAACTCGATCTCGTCCACCTGCGGCTTGATGTTGGTCCACTTCAGGTTGCGCAGCCCGGCGACCTGAATCTCGTTGTCGAAATGGCCGATGTTGCAGACGATGGCCCGGTCCTTCATCTGCCGCATGTGATCGACGGTGATGATGTCGCGGTTGCCGGTGCAGGTGACATAGATGTCGGCGCGGGAGAACGCCTCCTCGATCGTCGTCACCTCATAGCCTTCCATCGAGGCCTGCAGGGCGCAGATCGGATCGACCTCGGAGACGATGACGCGGGCGCCGGCCTGCCGCAGCGAGGCGGCGGAGCCCTTGCCGACATCGCCGAAGCCGGCGACGAAGGCCACCTTGCCGGCCAGCATCACGTCGGTGCCGCGGCGGATGGCGTCCACCAGCGATTCACGGCAGCCATAGAGGTTGTCGAACTTCGACTTGGTGACGCTGTCGTTCACGTTGATCGCCGGGAACAGCAGCTTGCCCTGCTCGGCGAGCTTGTAGAGCCGGTGCACGCCGGTGGTGGTCTCCTCCGACACGCCGCGAATGGCGGCCGCGACCTCGGCGAACCAGCCCTTCGGCTTCTCCGCCAGCAGCCGCCGGATGAGGCGGAAGAAGATCTCCTCCTCCTCCGAGCCGGGATGGTCGAGGAAGCCGGTATCGCCCTGCTCGGCGCGCAGGCCGTTGTGAACCAGCATGGTGGCGTCGCCGCCATCGTCGAGGATCATGTTCGGCACGCCGCCGCCCTGCCAGTCGAACAGGCGGGCGGTGAAGTCCCAATATTCCTCGAGGCTCTCGCCCTTATAGGCGAAGACCGGGATGCCGGCCGCGGCGATGGCGGCGGCAGCATGGTCCTGGGTGGAGAAGATGTTGCACGACACCCAGCGCACCTCGGCCCCGAGCGCCTTCAGCGTCTCGATGAGCACGGCGGTCTGGATCGTCATGTGCAGGGAGCCGGCGATGCGGGCGCCCTTCAGCGGCTGGGAGGGACCGTATTCGGCGCGGATGGCCATGAGGCCCGGCATCTCGCTCTCGGCGAGATCAATCTCCTTGCGGCCGAATGCGGCCAGCGAGATGTCCTTCACGATGTATTCGCTGGCGAGGGTCATGAGCGTGTCTTCCAATGGCTGACGGGCGGCTGGGGTTTACCAGCCGCCGCGATCCATGGCAATAAGGACATAAAGATGTCTTTATATGCCCTCTCGACACGCGCCGCCCGTTCGGCCCGCGGCGGGGGCGCGGCGGCGGGGAGGCGGCCATGCGGCGGGTGGTGAAGGCGGCTCTGGTCCTCGCCCTCGCGGCGACGCTGGCGGGCCTCGCCGGCGGCTTCGGGCTGGCGGTCCATGGCGCGCGCTATTTCTTCCTCGAGCGTTCCCGACTGCGGCTGGAGCCGGTGAGCCCGGCCGCCTTCGCCGCCGCCAACGCCGCGCTGGCGCCGGCGCCGGGCCGCCGGCAGGTCGTGTTCGGCGATTCCCGGGCCGCCCAGTTCGCGCTGCCGCAGGCGGGGGCCGGCCGGCAGGTGGTGAATCGCGGCCTCGCCGGGGAGAGCACGGTGCAGATGGCCTATCGCTTCGAGGCGGATGTGCTGAGCCTGTCGCCCGATGTGGTGGTGATCGTCGCCGGCATCAACGACCTCGTCGCCGCCGCCAACCTGCCGGAGATGGAGCGGGCCGCCATGGCCGCGGCCGCCGCCAATATCGCCCGCTTCGCCCGCGCGGCGGCCGCCGCCGGCAGCGAGGTGGTGATCTCCACCGTGGTCCGCCCGGCCGCCCCGCGGCTGATCCGGCGGCCGTTCTGGTCGGACCGGGTGTATGAGCTGGTCGCGGAGCTGAACGGGCAGATCAGGGCGCTGGCCGGGCCGCATATCCGCGTGCTGGAGGCCGATGCGCTGCTCGCCGACGATGCGGCCCGGCTGCCGCCGGCCTTCGCCACCGACGAAATCCACCTCTCCACCACGGCCAATGCGGTTCTGGACGGGGCGCTGGCCCGGCTGCTGCCGCCGCCGCGCAGCCCCTGAGGCCTATTCCTCCTCGCCGAAGCGCCCGGCGACGAGCGCCTCCAGCGCTTCCAGTGCGGCGACCGCCTCCGCCCCGCTGGCCTCGACGGTGATGACCGTGCCCGGCGCGGCGGCGAGCATCATCAGCCCCATGATCGAGGTGCCGCCGACCGTCTCGCCACAGCGGGTGACCAGCACCTCGGCGTCGAAACGCTCCACCGTCTGCACGAACTTGGCGGAGGCCCGGGCATGCAGGCCCCGCTTGTTGAGGATGGGAAGCTCCCGCTTCAGCGCGGGGAACGTGTCCGTCATCGGGGGCTGGGTCATTTTCCCGCAAGCACGCGACTGGCGATGTTGATGTATTTGCGTCCGGCGTCCTGGGCCTGGGCCACCGCCTGATCCAGCGGGACTTCGCCGCGCACGGTCGCGAGCTTTACCAGCATCGGCAGGTTGATGCCGGCCACGACCTCGATGTCGGGCGCGTTCATCACCGAGATGGCGAGGTTGGAGGGGGTTCCGCCGAACATGTCGGTGAGGATGACGACACCCGCCCCGCTGTTCACGGACCCGACGGCGGCGAGTATGTCCTTGCGGCGCTGCTCGATGTCGTCGTCGGGGCCGATGGTGATGGCTTCGATCTGGGACTGCGGCCCCATCACGTGCTCAAGAGCCGAGCGGAACTCGCTGGCCAGATGTCCGTGGGTTACGAGTACGAGTCCGATCATTCTGCTCCGCCGTCCGCTGAGCGGTTCGGCTCCGAGGGCTTGCCTGCCGCCTCAATCGAGGGGCCATCATCATCGTTGCACTGCACCAGATTGGCAAGGCCTGCCGCATATTTGATCTAAATCCATAGTGTATCGCCTGCGGCCTCGTCATCGAGGCCCGGCGCGGTGACGGCATGTGCAATCACCGCGTGCAGCGGGTCCATGCCGGGGCCGAGCGCGAGGCGCGGCAGCGATATGCCGGCGAGGCTCGCGCGGCGCCCGGATGGCGGCAGGCGCTCGGCATCCGGGGCGGCGAGGTCGACCAGCAGCGCCAGCGCCACCGGCGCCAGCGGCTGAAGCCGGCGCAACCCAAGGCCGCGCACCTCCAGCAGGCCCGCCAGCGCCGGGGCCGGGCGCGCCAGCAGCCGGCCCTGCGCCGGCTCCACCAGCACCCGATCGTCGGCCACCAGCCGGGTCTCGGGAAGGATTCCGGCGCGGCCGGCGAGGATGAGGGCGAAGGCGAGGTGCGATTTGCCGCAGCCCGACGGGCCGCGGATCAGCACGCCGCGCCCGCCAATGGCGACGCAGGCGCCGTGCAGGCTGGCGGGGGGCGGCTCCCGCGCGGCATTCTCCGCAGCGGCAAGCGGTGGCTCGGGCAGTGGCGGCTCGGGCGGCGGGGCCTGGGCCATCGCGCTCACACCGCCGGCAGGCGGATGATGAAGCGGGCCCCGACCACGCCCTCGGCGGCGCGCACGATCGGCTCCGGCTCCGGCTCGGCCTTGCGGCGGCCGCGGCGCGCCGGCTTGGGCGGCGGCGGGGCGGCATCGGCGAAGCGGTTCTCCGCCCAGATGCGCCCGCCATGGGCCTCCACGATCTGGCGCGAGATCGACAGGCCGAGGCCGGAATTCTGGCCGAAGCCCTGGTCCTCCGGCCGGTCGGAGTAGAAGCGCTCGAAGAACCGCGACAGCGCGTGC
>CAZIXP010000166.1:0-8500 GCA_964543245.1 uncultured Starkeya sp. | reverse complement strand
ACAGCGCGGCGGCGAGCATCAGCCCGTCCGGCCCCAGCCGCTGGCGCAGCCGCGGCAGCAGCAGCGCCCCGCCGATCGGCCCGACCCCGACCGAGCCGAGCAGCAGGCCATAGACCGCCGCATCGCCGTTCAGCAGCTGCCGCGCCACCAGCGGCAGCAGCGCCCACACCGCGCTGGCGAAGGCGAAGAACACCGCCGCCCGCAGCAGCACGACGTGCAGTTCGCGGCTGGAGCGGGCATAGCGCAGCCCGGCGCGGAAGGCTCCGCCGAAGCGCTCGCCCAGCGCGTCCCCGGCGTCGGCCGGCCGCTTCCACCACAGCAGGGCGGCGATGACGATGACGTAGCTCGCGACATCCGCGCCATAGGTCACCGCCGCACCGAACGCCGCCAGCAGCAGGCCGCCGGCCGCCGGCCCGATGGAGCGGGCGATGTTGATGCCGAGCGAGTTGAGCGCCACCGCGCTCTTCAGCTCGGCGCGGGGCACCAGCTCCGGCACGATGGACTGCCAGGTCGGCCCCATCAGAGCCGCACCGATGCCGCCGACGAAGGTCAGCGCGATCAGCGAGGACACGCTCATGAGCCCGGTGAGGGAGAGCGCCATCAGCGCCAGGCTCACCGCGCCGAGCAGGATCTGGATGGCGATGAGGAAGCGCCGCCGGTCGAGGATGTCGGACAGCACGCCGGCCGGTATCGCCAGCAGGAAGATCGGCAGCATGCCCGCGGCCTGCACCATGGCGACGGCGGCGGGCGAGGCGGAGAGATCGGTGACGAGCCAGGCGCTCGCCACGTCGCGCATGAAGCTGCCGGTGTTGCCCAGCACGGTCGCGCCCCACAGCACCGCGAAGACCGTGCGGCGCAGCGGGGCGAAGCTGCCGGGGGTGGCGGCGGGGGCGGGAGGCGGCGTGGTGTGGCCGGTCTCGGTCATGGCGCTCTCCTCACGGACGCGGCGCGGGTCGCTGGGCACGGTCGAACGGCAGGTCCTGCAGGGCCACCAGCACGAAGGCGCCGACGAGGCCGATATGCTCGAAGAAGGAATTGGCGGCGAAGAAGCGTTCCGGCGGCAGCATCTCCCAGAAGCGGTTGGCAAGGAAGGTCGCCATCAGGGTGAAGGCGGCCAGCGCCAGCGCGCCGAGCCAGCGCCCGAACCCGGTGAGGATCATCGCCGAGGCGCCGAGTTCCAGCACGATCACCGCCACCGCCAGCGGCGCCGCCGGGGCGAGGCCGAAATGGGTCATCTCCGCCACCGCGCCGGCGAAGTCGGTCGCCTTGGTGAGGCCGCCCTGGAGATAGGCCGCGCACAACGCCAGCAGCGCCAGCCGGTGCAGGGCCGGGCGCAGCCGGTCCAGCCCGGCCGCGGCGGGGAGGGTGGAGGGATGCTCGCTCATGCTGCTGCCTTTCCTGCTTGGGCCTTTCCTGCTCGCGCGGTTCCTGCACGTGCGTTTCCTGCGCCGGCCGCGGCCGGCGCCCGTCTCGTCCTGGTCGTTGACCACGGCGGGCGGCCGGGCCGCGGCTCATACCGCCCAGCAGCCGCAGCCCAGCGCGCCCCAGAACGCGCCGGCGTCCGACACCGGCACGCCCGCGCCCCACGCCCCGGCATGGCCATGGCCATGCACGTTGCAGGCTTTCGCGCAGCCGCACAGGCTGGCGAAGGCGAGGCCTTTCTCCGGCCGCGCCCGCTCCTGATAGCCGCCGAAGCGGCGCACCGGCGACCAGTCCGGCATGGCCGGGGGCAGCTCCGGGGCGAGGCCGGCGAAATCGCCGGTGCCGTGAACCGGCCGGCCGCCCAGCAGGGTGAGGACGGCGGTGATGTCCTGGATCTCGTCCTCCGGCACCGCGAAATAGTCCTGCTCCAGCACCGCGATGTCGGCGAGCTGGCCGGGCGCGATCCGGCCCTTCTTGCCGGGCTCGCTGGAGAACCAGGTGTTCGCCTCGGTCCAGAGCCGCAGCGCGCTCTCGCGGTCGAGCCGGTTCGAGGCGGGGTAGAGCGAGAGGCCGCCCAGTGTCTTGCCGGTCACCAGCCAGCCGAGCGAGACCCACGGGTTGTAGGAGGCGACGCGGGTGGCGTCGGTGCCCGCGCCCACCGGCACGCCCATGTCGAGCATGCGGCGGACCGGCGGGGTGCGCTCGGCGGCGCGGTGGCCGTAGCGCTCGGCGAAATACTCGCCCTGGAACGCCATGCGGTGCTGCACCGCGATGCCGCCGCCGAGCCGGGCGATGCGCTCGATGTTGCGGTCGGTGATGGTCTCGGCGTGGTCGAAGAACCAGTTCAGGCCCTCCAGCGGCACGTCGCGGTTCACCTTCTCGAACACGTCGAGGGCGCGGGAAATGGTCTCGTCATAGGTGGCGTGCAGCCGCCACGGCCAGCGGTTTTCCGCCAGCAGGCGGATGACGGGTTCGAGATCGCCTTCCATGCTGGCGGGCATGTCCGGCCGCGCCACCTGGAAGTCCTCGAAGTCGGCGGCGGAATAGACCAGCATCTCGCCCGCGCCATTGGCGCGGTAGAGGTCGTCGCCCTGGCCGGGCGTCACCTGTTTGGCCCAGCCGGCGAAGTCGGCCAGCTCTTCCCGCGGCTTCTGGGTGAAGAGGTTGTAGGCGATACGCACGGTGAGGTGGCCCTCGCGGTGCAGCTCCTCGATGATGGCGTAGTCGTCGGGATAGTTCTGGAAGCCGCCGCCGGCGTCGATCACGCTGGTGACGCCGAGCCGGTTCACCTCGCGCATGAAATGGCGGGTGGAATTCTTCTGGTACTCCGGCGGCAGCTTCGGCCCCCGCGCCAGCGTGGCGTAGAGGATGGTGGCGTTGGGCTTCGCCACCAGCAGGCCGGTCGGGTTGCCCGCGGCGTCGCGGATGATCTCGCCGCCCGGCGGGTTGGGGGTGTCGCGGGTGTAGCCCACCGCCCGCAGCGCGGCGCCGTTCAGCAGCGCGCGGTCGTAGAGGTGGAGGATGAAGACCGGCGTGTCGGGGGCGATCGCGTTGATCTCCTCCAGCGTCGGCAGCCGCTTCTCGGCGAACTGGTGCTCGGTGAAGCCGCCGACCACGCGCACCCATTGCGGGGCGGGGGTAATGTCGACCTGCCGCTTCAGCATCTCCAGCGCCTGCGCCAGCGAGCGCACCCCGTCCCAGCGCAGCTCCATATTGTAGTTCAGCCCGCCGCGGATGATGTGCATGTGGCTGTCGATCAGCCCGGGAATGACCCGGCGGCCGCCGACATCCACCCGCCGGGTCGCCGGCCCGGCCAGCGCCATCGCCTCGGCATCGGTGCCCGCGAGCAGGATGCGCCCGTCGCGGATGGCGACGGCGGCGGCCTCGGGATGGGAGCGGTCGAGGGTCGTCACCCGGCCGTTGAAGAGGATGAGGTCGGCGGTCCCGGCTCGGGCGGTCTCGGCGGTCTCGGTCATGGCGTCCTCGGGCGTGGCGTCGGTTGCGTGGCGTCGGTTCGCGGGGCCGGAGGGCGGCCCGCGGCGCCGGCCGGCTCAGGAGCGCGGCGGCGGTTCGGAAGGGAGAGCGTCGGCGGCGGGCGCGGCGGCGGCGGTGCGGCCGGGAAGCTGGCCGAGCACGTGGTCGGAACAGTCCGCCAGCCCGATCGCCGCCCGCAGCCCGTCGCCGGCCAGAAGATGCCGGGCCACCGGCACGATCTGCTCGCCGATCAGGATGCCGAACAGCCCGACCAGCGCCACCACCGGCGGGGCCGGCGAGCGGACATTGAGCAGGCTGTAGACCACGCCGACCAGCAGGCCGGCGCCGAGCGAGGCGAGATACAGCTTCACCGGCAGGCTCCCGGGTTGAGGCGAGAAGGGAACAGCCCCGGCGCCCGGCCGGGGCAGCGGGGCCGATGGCGGCTCAGCCGGCGGCGACGCTGGCCGCGGCCTCGGCGATGACCTTCGCCACCGCCTCCGGGGCGGAGAGCAGCGACATGTGGCCGGCCGGCAGCTCGGTGGTGCGGGCCTTCAGCCGCGCCGCCAGCTCCTGCTGCAGCTCGACGCTCACCGCCCGGTCGTTCAGCGAGACCACATACCAGTTCGGTCGGTCCGCCCAGGCGGGCCGGGTCACCTTGTCGGTGAAGGTGGCGAGCCCGAGCGGGGGCTGCACCGCCGCCAGCACGCGCGCCTCCTCCTCCGGCAGATCCTGCGCGACATTGGTGATCCAGCTTTCCACGCTCATCTTCAGGTGGCCGGTGCCGTCGTCCTGCACGCCGGAAAGGCCGGGCGGGGCGGGATGGGCGCCGACCTGGTCGCCGGTGGACTGGCCGGCGTCCGGGGCGAAGGCGGCGACATAGACCAGCGCCTTCACCTTGGGGTCGTCGCCCGCCTCGGTGATGACGGTGCCGCCCCAGCTATGGCCGACCAGCACCACCGGCCCGGCGATGGCCGCCAGCGCCAGCCGGGTGGCGGCCACGTCGTCGGCGAGCGAGGTGGTGGGGTTCTGCACCGCCACCACCGCAAGCCCTTCCCTGTGCAGCAGCGGAATGACCCTCCGCCAGCCCGAGCCGTCGCCCCAGGCGCCGTGCACCAGCACGACCGTCACCTCTGCCACGGATGCCATGTCCGTTTGTCCTTTCCCGGTTCCGAAGCCGTTCAGTGCGCTTCCGAGGCGCCGAACATGGTCTTGGCGTAGATGATGCCGAGCCCATAGGCGCCGCCATGCTTCTTGGCGATGCCGGTGGTCATGTCGTAGCTCTCGGTGCGGGCCCAGTCGCGCTGCAGTTCGAGCAGGTACTGCAGCGAGGTCATCGGCCGCGCGCCGGCCTGCACCATGCGCTCCATCGCCCGCTCATGGGCCTCGTCGGAGACGTCGCCGCAGGCATCGGCAATGACATGCACCTCGAAGCCCTGGTCGATCGCCGAGAGCGCCGGCCCGACGATGCAGACGCTGGTCCACAGCCCGGCGAGCACGATGCGGTCGCGGCCGATGCGGTTCACCTCGTCGATGACGGCGGCGTCCTCCCAGGTGTTCATCGAGGTGCGGTCCAGCAGCTTCTGGCCGGGGAAGGCCTCGGTGATCTCGGCGAACATCGGGCCGGAGAAGCTCTTCTCCGCCACGGTGGTGAGGATGGTCGGCACCTTGAAGCCGGCCGCCGCCAGCGCGATCAGCGCGGCGTTGTTGCGCAGCGCCACCGCGTCGATCGACTTGGTCGCGAAGGACATCTGCGACTGGAAGTCGATCAGGATGAGGGCGTGGTTGGCGGGGTCGACCAGGGCCTTGCCCGGGGTGGGAGTCGCGGTCGGCATGGGGCGTATCCTTGTGCGAGGGGATGGCCGCATGTCTAGGAAGCCGGGCGGGTTCGGGGCAATTGTGCGGGGGCATCGCCGGCCCTAGCCCTCGGGGTAGGGCGGGCCGCGGCGAAAGGGCTTGAGCCTCAGGGACGTAGTGCGTTCAGGAAAAGATGCAGCCGTTCCGGGTCCACCGGCTTGGCGAGGAAGTCGGCGACGCCGGCCTCCAGCGCGTGGCGGCGGGTCTCGGCGTCGGGATAGGCGGTGAGGATCACGGTGGGCAGCACCAGCCCGTCGCGCCGCAGCCGCTCGTGCAGGGCGAGGCCGCTCATCCCCGGCAGGCGCAGATCGGCGATCAGCCCATGCACCTCGCGCGGCGCGCGGGAGGAGAGGAAGGCGATCGGGTCGGGAAAGTCGCGCGTGCCGCAGCCGAGCGCGTTCACCAGCCCGGCGAGGGCGGCGCGGGCCGAGGCGTCGTCTTCGACGATGGCGACGGTGGGGAGCGGCGGCATGCGGGGGATTCCGTTCGGGGGCGGAGGTCGGCAGGCGTGGACCGAATGGGTGTGGGCCGAATGGGTGTGGGCCGAATGGGCGCGGGCGTAGCTCCCGCGGGGCCCCCCGGGCGGGGCAGGTCAGCATCGGCGCCGCGCCGCGGGCTGGCAATTATCCCCCGGGAGCGGCCCTCTACGCCTTGTCGCCCAGGCCGGCGAGCCGATCGGCCATGCGGACGAGGTCGGCGAGGCTGCGGGCCTTCAGCTTCTGCATGATCTGGGCGCGATGCACCTTCACCGTGACCTCGCTGAGGTTGAGGCTGACGGCGATCTGCTTGTTCATCAGGCCGCTCGCCACCAGCGGCAGGATCTCGCGCTCGCGCGGGGTCATGGCGGCGTAGCGCCGGCGCAGCTCGGCCATCTGGGCGGCCTCGGCGCGGCGGCGGCGGTCCTGCTCGATGCCGTTATGCACCGCGTCGAGCAGGTCCTGGTCGCGGAACGGCTTCAGCAGGAACTCGATGGCGCCCGCCTTCATCGCCGCCACCGACATCGGCACGTCGCCATGGCCGGTGATGAACACCACCGGCACCACGATGCCGTGGCGCTCCAGCTCGCGCTGGAATTCCAGCCCGCTGGCACCGCGCAGCCGCACGTCGACGATGAGGCACGCCGGCAGGTCGGGCCGCGCGAAATCGAGGAAAGCCCGCCCCGATTCGAAGGTCCGCACCAGGTGCCCCTCGGAGGCCAGCAGGCTCTCCAGCGAGGCGAGCACGGACGGATCGTCGTCGACGACGAAGACGGCGGTTTGTTCGCTCATGGCTCCCTGCGTTCCCACTCCGGCGGCACCATGGCGGCCGGCAGCACGAAATGGAAGACCGCCCCCCGGGGAAGGTTGGTCGAAACCCACAGCCGCCCGCCATGGGCTTCCACCACCGCGCGGGCGAACATGAGCCCCATGCCCATGCCGCCGGATTTGCTGGAGACGAAGGGGTCGAAGATCCGTTCCGCCAGCTCCGGGTCCACCCCGGTGCCGGTGTCGGCGATGTCGAGCCGCACCTCGCCGAACTCGCCGGGCCGGGTGGTGATGGTCACCTCGCGCTGGTGGTCGCCCGCCGCCTTGATGGCGTCGATGGCGTTCTCGATGAGGTTGCACAGCACCCGGTGAAGCTGGGCGGCGTTGCCGATGACCGGCGGCAGGCGCGGCGGGAGGCGGGTGAGGAGGGGGATGTCCTCCAGCCGCGCCTCGCCGCTGGCGGTGGCCACCGCCTCGGCGACCAGCCGGTTGAGGTCCAGCGCCACGCGCTCCTGCGCACCCTTCAGGAACATGGTGCGGATGCCGGTGACGACCTTGTTGGCGCGGTGGCCATCCTCGACGATGCGGCGCAGCGCGTCCTCCGCGCGGTCGAGCCGGGGTTCTTCGCGCGCCAGCCAGCGCCGCGCGGCATCGGCCTTGGTGATCATGCTCGCCAGCGGCTGGTTGATCTCGTGGGCGATGGAGGCGGACAGCGCCTCCATGGCGATGAGCCGGTTCTGCCGCACCCGCCGCTCGGCGGCGAGCGTGCGCGCGAGCCCGGCATAGACGGCGATGGTCTGCGCCAGCAGCACCAGCAGCACGATGCTCGCCGCCGCCAACCCGTAGAGCCGGCCGACCCACCAGCCGATGCTCAGCCGGATCGCCCCGCCGATATAGGAGATCAGCAGCAGCTCGATGGCGAGCGAGAACAGGACGAGGCATACCCAGATGTCGAGCGGCCCGCGCCGCCGCGCCAGCAGCGCGGCGATGCCCATGGCATAGAGCGCGAACGCCGCCATCGGCACATAGCGCCACAGCTCGGCGACGTTGCGGGCGTCGCGCATCAGCAGCGGCAGCCCCTCGCGATGGGAGAGGATGAAGCCGAGCGCCGCCACCACCGCGGCCGTCACCGCCAGCACGCTCTTGGCCACCGCGACCGCGGCGAAGCGCCCGCGCACCGTGCCGGAGGGGGCGAGGGCATAGCCCAGCACGAAGAGCGGGAAGCCGAGCCGCCGCAGCAGCGCCACCATCGCCGTCACCTGCAGCCCGAAATCGAGGCCGAGCGCGTCGAACACCCCGGGAAAGGACAGCACCCACATCGGCACCAGCAGCGCCGAGAACAGATAGCCCGAGGCCAGCAGCAGCAGCGCCCGGGTCCGCCGCACCGCGAACAGGCCATAGAGCAGCGCCGCGGTGGTCAGCTCCAGCATGGCGATGGCCGCGGCATAGGCCGGCAGGATCACCTCGGTGTGCTGCGTCGGCAGCCGGGCATAGGGCATGGTGGCGACGAACAGCGCCACCAGCGCCAGCGACACGGCGATTGCGACGGTGGTCTGCCCGCGCGTCACCGGCGGGGACATCAGGCTGCGCTCGTCTGCGGCGGACACCGGCTCTCCCTGAGGCGCGCGGCGCGACCCGCGCCGGCGGCGCCGCACGCGGTCCGCTCCCGCGACGGCGCCGCGTCGCGCCGACACTAGCGGAGTGCGCCACCGCAGGCCACAACCGGAACGGAGGCGCCGCGCGGACCGTCCGCGCCGGCGCAAGCGGGGGCCGCGCGCTGCGTCGTTTCGCAACCTCCGCCGGCATCGCCGCCCGGCACGGCAGAGGATGGGAGAGAGCAGGCGCGCGCGGCACGGCAGAAGATGGGAGAGGGCAGGAACGCGCGGCACGGCAGAGGATGGGAGAGGGCAGGCGCGCCCGGGTCCGGCAGAGGATCGGAAAGGGCAGGGGCGCGCGGCCCGGCAGAGGATGGGAGAGGGCAGGATCGCGCGGCACGACAGAGGAGG
>CAZIXP010000165.1:0-8517 GCA_964543245.1 uncultured Starkeya sp. | reverse complement strand
GCGCAGGCCCTGCCGGACCCTGCCACCACGCCGCCGCGGCGGAGCGCTGCTGTGGGCAGCTATCATCGGGTCAGCCTCCACGCCAGAGATGTATTTTGCGGGATACAGCATTGCGATCCGCCGGACAAGGGGAAGTCAGGCGTGGCAAGGCTTTGCGCAGGTTCCGCAATAAAGCCTATGATTGTAGGATCAAAGTCCTTGACAGCGTAACGCTGCTCCGGTATCTCTGGGACATGCTCCAGAAATGGGTTCGGGCGGGGGCGCCGGCCGCCGCCGGGTTCCGCAATCCCCGCTGGGCGCCGCCTCTTTCCACCCCATCACCTGAAGCCGGGAGACGCCCGACATGTCCATTCCCGCCCGCGCGATTTCGCCCGACGCCATAGAGGAGGCGCGGCGCCTCTATGAGCACAGCCGCGTGCCGGTCCAGCAGATCGCGGACCTGCTCGGCATCTGCAAGAGCACGCTCAACCTGCGGATCCGGGACTGGGGCTGGACCCGGCGGGTTCACCGCATCCCGCCGGTGGAGGCGGGCGCGCCGGCCGTCGCGGGCTCTGCGACCTCCTCCGCCGTCGCGGGCGGCGCCGCCAGCGTCTCCGCCGCGCCCCTCGCGGCGGCGCCGGCTGCGGTGAGGATGGCGCCGGCGCCGGCCCCCGCGGCGGCCCGCGCCCCGGCGGTCGTGCCGGAGCTTCTCGCCGACCCCGCCACCAATCGCCGCGACCTCGTCGCCCGGCTGGTGAAGCGCATCGAGGGCGAGATCGCCGCGGTGGAACGGCTCATCGCCCGCGCCGGGCTCAATGCCGGTTCGGTGCGGATCGCCGACGCCGAGCGCGCCGCCCGCACGCTGGGGCTGCTGGTGCGCTCGCTGCGCGAGCTCGCCGCCATCGAGCGTGCCGAGGAGCCGGAGGAGGACGAGGATGCAGGCGAAGTCCGCGACGTCGAATCCTACCGACGCGAGCTTGCTCGCGCTCTTGAACGCGTGCTCGCGGAGCGGGAGGCTGGATAGGCTGGTTGCCAGCCTCGACCCCGCTCTGGTTGAATGGCTGCTGCACTGCTGGTCGCTGGTCGGCCGGCCTTCGCAGAAGCCGCCGCGCGCCGCCGCGGACGGCCGGGACTGGACCACCTGGCTGCTCCTCGGCGGCCGCGGTGCCGGCAAGACCCGCGCCGGCGCGGAATGGGTGCGCGGCCTCGCGCTGGGCGACCCCGCTGCGGCGGACCGGCCCGCCGGCCGCATCGCGCTGGTCGCCGACAGCCTGTCCGATGTGCGCGAGGTGATGGTGGAGGGGGTCTCCGGCCTGATGGCGGTTCACCCCCGCCACCAGCGTCCGCGCTGGGAGCCCACCCGCCGCCGGCTGGAATGGCCGAACGGCGCCATCGCCCAGGGCTTTTCCGCCGACGACCCGGAAAGCCTGCGCGGCCCGCAATTCGACGCCGCCTGGTGCGACGAGTTGGCGAAATGGCGCTATGCCGAGGCCGCCTTCGACATGCTGCAGTTCGGCCTGCGGCTCGGCGAGCGGCCGCGGCAGATGGTGACGACCACGCCGCGCCCCACCGCGCTGATCCGCCGGCTGCTGGCCGATCCGCTCTGCGCCGTCACCCGCATCTCCACCGCGGAGAACGCGGTGCATCTCGCCCCCACCTTCCTGCGCACCGTGGTCGGGCGCTATGCCGGCACCCGGCTCGGCCGCCAGGAGCTGGACGGCGAACTGATCGACGACCGCCCCGACGCGCTGTGGAGCCGGGCGCTGATCGAGGCCGGCCGCGAGGCCGCCGCCCCGCCGCTGCTGCGCATCGTCGTCGCGGTCGACCCGCCCGCCTCCTCGCGCAAGGGGGCGGATGCCTGCGGCCTCGTCGCCGCCGGCCTCGATGGCGAGGGCGTGGTGCATGTGCTGGCGGATGAGAGCGCGCAGGGCCTCACCCCGGCCGGCTGGGGCGCCCGGGTGGTGGCACTGCACCACCGGCTCGACGCCGACCGCGTGGTGGTGGAGGTGAACCAGGGCGGCGAGATGGTGCGCACCATCCTCGCCGGGCTCGACCCCGCGGTGCCCGTCACCGAGGTGCGGGCGAGCCGGGGCAAGTGGCTGCGGGCCGAGCCGGTCGCCGCGCTCTATGAGCGGGGCCGGGTGCGCCACGCCGGCACCTTTCCCGCGCTGGAGGACGAGATGTGCGATTTCGCCAGCGACGGCCTCTCCGGCGGCCGCTCGCCCGACCGGCTCGACGCGCTGGTCTGGGCGGTCACCGCGCTGGCGCTCGGCAAGGACCAGCCGAGCCCGCGGGTGCGGCGGGTGTGAGGGGGGATGCGGATGATTCGTTGACGTAATTGCAAGGAATCATCAATTCTACCGTGCATTGCGGGGGGACGTATACGTGCGCTCAATTTTCGACGATGAACTTCGATGGGCGCGCATCGTCAAAGGTGGGCGTGTCATGCTCGAAGTCTTCGGCGTGATCGGCTTGTGGGCTGTCCCGCTGTCTCTCGTCGATACATTCTTCAAAGATGTGTCGCTGCACCATGCTTTGGCGCAGGCTTATCTCATCGTGTCTCTCGTCATTTTGACCTTTGCGGTCATCGTGATTCTGCATCTGAAAGCGCGCAAAGAAAAATACGCAAATATTACCGAGTATATATGGAAAATAAATACCTCAATAAAAGATATTGATTCGTTCATAGAGATTAATAAAACTATTTCCTCAAATCCGGAACATTTCAACGAGACGGCAAAATCGAAAATTGGCGATATTCTTAATAATCTGCAGCTAGTATTCGTATCATTGACAGGGACGCGTTGCCGAGCGTCGTTGAAGCTAACATATAATAAAAATGGTAGAATGTATTATTATACATTTTCGCGGGACCAGGCATCGTTCAAGTCATGTGGCGTGCTCGACGATCATCGGGTCGCCTGTGATCACGATCCTATGGACAAAAATCCGCAATTCCTAAAGTTGTTCAGCGACGATAACTCGACGTTTCATTATTTTTCGAACGACCTTATGTCGGATGAGAAGTTCGAGGCGACCAGCTTTTCCGCCTATGACGAGAGCTGGGGGCGCACCGGGCTGCTGAACGGTCGCCGCCTCGCCTGGGCGCGCGAGCGGTGGCCGCTGCCGTATCGGAGTACGATCACATGTGTCGTCCGGCACGGTCCGGCTTCCTTCATTCCGGAACGGAAGTCTATTGTGCTCGGCTTTCTGACCGTCGATAGTGAGTCTCGTGGGGTGTTCAGCGAGCGATGGGATGTACCTATCGTATTCGCTGTGGCAGATGCCCTCTTCCATCCAGTCAGGGAGCTCCTGCAGATTCAGAACCGACTGGCCGCATTGGACGTTAATCCTGCGTCGCAGTCGCCTGATGATGGATCGAACGGCGCTGGCGCCGGGCAAGAAACGAGGAAACTCTCATGACCACAAGCATAAAGGACGCGGCGGGGACGGAGGCTTCGCAGCGCGAATCCGTTTCCGCGAGCGGTGGTACACGACCGGGAGAGTCGACGTCAGACACCAATGTGCGCATCGACGTCACGAAGCGCTCCGATGTCGGAAGTGGATTTTATGAGATCGCGGTGACCGTCGACGATCGTTCGCGTGGCTCG
Source organism: uncultured Starkeya sp. (assembly GCA_964543245.1). Classification (GTDB taxonomy): domain Bacteria; phylum Pseudomonadota; class Alphaproteobacteria; order Rhizobiales; family Xanthobacteraceae; genus Ancylobacter. Next base: position 4,927 of record CAZIXP010000165.1, on the reverse strand, counting down.
TCCTTCGTCGTCACCTCGCCGAGGAGCTTTGCGTTTCGCCGCAGCGCTGCCGGGTAGGAGTCCGCCCCGGGCGGAACCCGATACCATCTACCCTCCCAGATGCCATTTTGGGCCTCCGATCGGGTGGAACCACTGGATGGGAATGCTCCGAATTGAATGCTTCAGGTGACGTTAGGTCGCCGCGTCCGACTTAATTCATGAATGTGCAAAAGGCCGGCTTCACGCCGGCTTTTTTCTTTTCGGGGGAGCCCATGCATCGCTTTCCTTTCCCTTCATTCCTTCGCCCCCGCCCCGCCGCCCCGCCCGAGGCCAAGGCCTCGCGGGCGGCGGCGCTGGTGGCGCTGGTCGCCGGCCACCGGCCGCGCTGGACCCCGCTCGACTATGCCGCGCTGGCGCGGGAGGGCTATGGCCGCAACCCGGTGGCGCATCGCTGCGTGCGGCTGGTGGCCGAGGCGGTGGGGCAGGTCGCCTTCCTGCTCCATGAGGGTGGGCAGGAACATGTCGACCACCCCCTGCTGGACCTCATCGCCCGGCCCAACCCGCGCAGCACCGGCCCGGAGCTGCTGGCGGCGCTGGCCGGCCACCTGATGCTCGCCGGCAATGCCTATGTCGAGGCGGTGACGCTGGCCGGCGAGGTGCGCGAGCTCCACGCCCTGCGGCCGGACCGCATGCGGGTGGTGCCCGGCGCCGATGGCTGGGCGGAGGCCTATGACTACACGCTGGGCGGGCGCACCGTGCGCTTCCTCCAGCAGGGCTCGCCCCCGCCGATCCTGCACATCGCGCTGTTCAACCCGCTCGACGACCATTACGGCGCCCCGCCGCTGGAGGCGGCGCAGATGGCGCTCGACCTCCACAACGCCGCCAGCGCCTGGAACAAGGCGCTGCTGGACAATGCCGCCCGCCCCTCCGGCGCGCTGGTCTATGGCGGGGCGGGCAATCTCTCCGACGAGCAGTTCGAGCGGCTGCGCGAGGAGCTGGAATCGAATTTCTCCGGCGCCGGCAATGCCGGCCGGCCGCTGCTGCTGGAAGGCGGGCTCGACTGGCGCCCGCTCTCGCTGACGCCGAAGGAGATGGATTTCCTCGAGGCCAAGCACGCCGCCGCCCGCGAGATCGCGCTCGCCTTCGGGGTGCCGCCGATGATGCTCGGCATTCCCGGCGACGCCACCTATGCCAATTACGCCGAGGCCAACCGGGTGTTCTGGCGGCAGACCGCGCTGCCCATGGCGCGGCGCATCGGCGCGGCGCTGGCGGGCTGGCTGGCGCCGGCCTGGGGTTCCGGCCGGCTGCAGCTCTCGCCCGATCTCGACGCGGTGGAGGCGCTGGCGCCGGAGCGGGAATCGCTGTGGCGCCGGGTGACCGAGGCCGATTTCCTCACCGCCGACGAGAAGCGCCAGGCGGTCGGCTACGGCCTCGACTGAGCGGCCCGGCGGCGCAGCCGCCTCCCGCGCCATGGCGGCGTGACCTCCCGCGGCGCCGTTCCCGCGCCGCGGGAGGGGGCCGCCGCTGTCGTGCCGCGGCCTCATCCACCGGCAGCCGGCGGCACCGCCCGCCGGTTCGGCTGCGCCGGAGACACCCATGGACAAGCTCATCGAGATTTTCGCGGCGCGCGGCGACCTCGCCCATCTCGCGCTGCTGGTCTGGGCGCTGGCGGCGTCCGCGCTGGCCTGGCGCGCGGTGGGCGAACTCACCGAGGCGGCCCGCCGCTTCGACGACTTCGTGCGCGAGATCGCGCGTTTCAACGCCCGCTTCGGAGACGAACCATGACCCGCATCCCCCGCATCCGCTCCTTCCTGCCCGGCGGGCTGAACCGCCTGCCGCCGCGCCTGCCGGCCCCGAGCCGCGCCGGCGAAGCGCCGGAGATCTTCCGCCGCTTCGGCCGCACGCTCGACCGGCTGGAGCGCGCCGCCCACACCGGCAAGCCGGGCGAAGGAGAGGGCGCATGAGGCCGCTGCGCATGAGGCCGCCGCAGCTGAAGTCGTTGCTGCCGAGGGGCAGCGGGCTGCGCCCGGCGGGGCTCGCGGTGAAGGCGCTGCCCGGGGCGCTGGCGCCGGTGGCGGCGGACGGCACCTTCGAGGGCTATGCCGCGCTGTTCAACCGGGTCGATCTCGGCCGCGACCTCATCCTGCCCGGCGCCTTCGCCCGTTCGCTGGCGGAGCGCGGCGCCGGCGGGGTGCGCATGCTGTTCCAGCACGACCCGGCCGAGCCGATCGGGGTGTGGCTGGAGCTCACCGAGGACGCCACCGGCCTGTTCGTGCGCGGCCGCATCACCGAGGAGGTGGCGCGGGCCCGCGAGGTGCTGGCGCTGCTGCGCGCCGGGGCGCTGGACGGGTTGTCCATCGGCTTCCGCGCGGTGGAAGGCGCCACCGATCCGCGCAGCCGGGTGCGCCGGCTCGCGCGCATCGACCTGTGGGAGATTTCCGTCGTCACCTTTCCGATGCAGCCGGAGGCGCGCATCGGCGAGGTCAAGCAGGGCGGCCTCGCCGCCGCCATCCGGCGCGGCGCCCGGCGCCTCGTCTCCGCTCCGGCCGGGCGGCTCGCCCCGGTGCCGGCCCCCTGATGCGCCGACAGGAGCGCGCCTTGCCCGGCGGTGCCGGACGGCGCGTGGCCTCGCCGCTGACCCCCACATGCAGGATATCGCGATGCAGCACACCGCCATCGATTCCACCGCCTCCGCCGCCGGCCTCGACGACCGCCGGGTGCCCCGCTTCGCCCCGCCGGAAGGCCGCGCCCGCGAGCCTGCCGCCCCGGCGGCGGGCGGGCCCGATGTCCGGGGGCTCGACGTCCGGGGACTGGACGTCAAGGGACTGGACGCCAAGGGGCTGGACGTCCGTGCCCACACCGCCGCGGGTGGCCATGGCCCCGAGGTCGCGGCGGCCTTCGAGGAGTTCATGAGCGCGTTCGAGGCGTTCAAGGACAGCAATGACCGCCGGCTCGGCGAGATCGAGCGGCGCGGCGTCGACGCCGTGACTGCGGACAAGGTCGAGCGCCTCAACGCCGCGCTGGACAGCCAGAAGGCGCTCATCGACGAGCTGGTGCTCAAGGCCCGCCGCCCGGCGCTGGGCGGGCGCGCCGAGGCCGGCGGCGCGAGTGACCTCGCCGGCGCGCTCGCCTCGCGCGAGCACAAGGCGGCGTTCGACGCCTATGTCCGCCACGGCGAGGCGGCCGGGCTGAAGCGGCTGGAGGCCAAGGCGATGTCGGCCGGCGTCGCCACCGATGGCGGCTATGTCGTGCCGGCGGAGACCGAGCGCGAGATCGGCAAGCGGCTCGCTGCGCTCTCGCCGATCCGGGCGCTGGCCGATGTGCGGGTCATTTCGGCCGGCACCTACCGCAAGCCCTTCATGACCTCGGGCCCGGCGGTGGGCTGGGTGGCGGAGACCGCGGCGCGCGGCCAGACCGCCAGCCCCGTGCTGGACGAGCTCACCTTTCCCGCCATGGAGATCTACGCCATGCCGGCCGCCACCCAGACCCTGCTGGACGACGCCGCCGTCGACATCGACGCCTGGCTGGCCGGGGAGGTGGAGGCCGCCTTCGCCGCGCAGGAGGGCGCCGCCTTCATCACCGGCGACGGCGCGGGCAAGCCGAAGGGCTTCCTCGCCTATGACACGGTGGCCGAAGCGGGCTGGAGCTGGGGCAAGCTCGGCTTCGTCGCCACCGGCGCGGCGGGCGATTTTCCCAATGCCAGCCCGTCCGACCCGCTGGTCGACCTCGTCTACGCGCTGAAGGCCGGCTACCGCCAGAACGGCGCCTTCGTGATGAACCGCCGCAGCCAGGCCGCGGTGCGCAAGCTGAAGGACGAGAACGGCCAGTATCTGTGGAGCCCGCCCGCTCTGCCCGGCGCGGCGCCGAGCCTGATGAACTTCCCCGTCCACGAGGCGGAGGAGATGCCGAACATCGCGGCGAACAGCCTGTCCATCGCCTTCGGCGATTTCCGCCGCGGCTATCTCGTGGTGGACCGCGCCGGGGTGCGGGTGCTGCGCGACCCCTATTCGGCCAAGCCCTATGTGCTGTTCTACACCACCAAGCGGGTGGGCGGCGGCGTGCAGGACTTCGACGCGATCAAGCTGCTGAAATTCGCGGCGTGAGGCGGCCGCGGCACCGCGCCGGCGGTGCGACCGACGCGAAAGGGGCGCCGGCCTTGCGGCGGCACCCCTCGGGAGGGTGATCGGCGGATGCCGGGCTCAGCGGGTGGAGCGGGCGTTCTGCTCGATCTGCTGGTTGATATAGGCGTCCGAGGCCGCGGGGGCCGGAACGGTCGCCGTGGCCGCGTTGCGGCCTTCGGTCACGACCTGCTGCTGCTGGGTGTTCGGCGCGCGGTAGAGAGTGGCGTCGCGGCCGCCGGAAGCATTGGCGGCGACGGTGCCGAGGCTCAGCAGGACGGCGGTGGTGAGGATGATCTTGTTCATGGTGGTCTCTCCTGATGGTCCGGCGCTCTCACGCGGGGCGCCGGGGTCGCTTGGTCGGGCGGCGCGGGCTCAGTGGGTGGAGCGGGCGTTGGCCTCGACCTGCCGGTTGATGTAGGCGTCGGAGGCGAGCGGAGCGGCCGGGACGGTCGCGGCGTTGCGGCCTTCGGTCACCTGCTGCTGCTGGGTGTTCGGCGCGCGGTAGAGAGTGGCGTCGCGGCCGCCGGAAGCATTGGCGGCGACGGTGCCGAGGCTCAGCAGGACGGCGGTGGTGAGGATGATCTTGTTCATGATGGTCTCTCCAGATCGGGGCGGCGGTCGGTGTCGGCCGCGCCGTTTCGTTGGAGAGAAGTTAGGTCTGGCGATGTCGCATTGCCAATTGTGAAGCAGCGCGGCATATTTTGCACCGATGCAAGGAACTTCTGCGTGAGCGGGCATTGCGCCTGTGCGTGAGGCCGGCGGCGCGCGGTGGCCGGGCTAGAGCCTTTTCGAGCGACGTGGATTCCGGTTCGCGTGAAGAACATGCG
>CAZIXP010000164.1:0-8686 GCA_964543245.1 uncultured Starkeya sp. | reverse complement strand
CTCCATGGTCGACGGACTCTACCTAAATCTGGAGGAGGATCAGGGTCTCAGGTCAAGGATTATACACAATTCAACTTGTATTTGTAGGCGAATTGTGGGAATATAATCCCATTATTGGGATAGTTGCGGCTGCGCCTATTTTCCATATCGGCACTTGCGCGCCGCCCTGACCGTCACCACGTCATTCGTTAATCCCTGACAATCGCATCCGTTCGGCTCGTCCCGCGTGGCTGTAGCCACCGGCGCTTCCCGCCTCGCGAATGGTGACGGCACAAATTCTCCATCCTTCAACCTCGACCATCACGCCCGTGCTCCGCACGCGCGAAGGAGCCTTCGCACCATGCCGCCCGACTTCGACACCTATCGCCGCCATCTCGATGGCTTCGATCTGTCGGACGAGCAGAAGGTCGAACTCATGCAGACCGTCTGGCGCATCATGGAGAGCTTTGTCGATCGCGCTTTCGGGATCGACGGCGTGCAACTGGTCCTGCCTCGGGAGCCTCCCAAACGTGCAGCAAGTCCCGAGATCGTGCTAGAATTCGATGAGATATCCAAGACATTCAACCGCATAGCCGGAGCCGACGCGGTCGCGCGCGTCCCGTCCCGGAGAAGGAAGCGCAGCCCATGAGCAAAAAGGAGAAAACCAAAGCCGTCATCTATTGCCGCGTGTCCTCCACCAAGCAGGTCCGCGAAGGCGACGGACTCGCGAGCCAAGAGACGCGGTGCCGGGAATATGCCCGCTATCACGGCCATGAGGTGGTTGAGGTGTTCCGGGACGATATCACCGGCAGCACGGCCGACCGCCGCGGGCTCAACGCCATGCTGGCCTTCTTGCGCAAGCACCCCGACATCGTCGTCATCATCGACGACGTCTCGCGCCTGGGCCGCGATCGCGAGGTCTATTGGGACCTGCGCAAGGCGATCAAGAAGGTCGGCGCGACGCTGGAATCACCGTCCATCCGCTTCGGCGAGGATGCGGACTCCGTGTTCTTCGAAAGCCTCATGGTGGATGTCGCCCAGCACCAGCGCCAGAAGAATGCCGAGCAGACCCGTAACCGCATGCGGGCGCGGGCCATGAACGGCTATTGGGTGTTCTATCCGCCGCCGGGCTATCGTTTCGAGCGCGTCGCCGGTCACGGCAAGCTGCTGGTCCGCAATGAGCCGATCGCCTCGATCATCGCCGAGGCGCTGGAGGGTTATGCCTCGGGCCGCTTCTCGTCGCAGGTCGAAGTCTGCCGTTTCCTGGCGAAGCAGCCGGCCTGGCCAAAAGGCGCGCGCGGCGAGGTGCATCAGACCCGCGTGGACGAGCTGTTCACGCGGCCCGTCTATGCCGGGCGTATCGCGATCCCCGAATGGGATCTGCACTTCATCCCGGCCAAGCACGAAGCGCTGGTCAGCCTGGAAACATGGCAAGCCGTGCAGCGCCGTCGCCAAGGCGCGGCCGTCGCGCCGGTGCGCAAGGACATCCACGAGGATTTCCCGCTGCGCGGCTTCGTCACCTGCGGTCATTGCAACCAGCCGATGACCGCCTGCTGGTCAAAGGGCCGCAGCGCCTATTATCCCTATTATCTGTGCGACACGCGCGGCTGCGTCGCCCATCGCAAGTCGGTGCGCCGGGAGATCATCGAAGGTGACTTCGAGACGCTGCTGGCCGACCTCACGCCGAGCGAGGAGCTCTTCGTCCTCGCCTTCGAGATGTTCCGCGACCTGTGGGACGCCCGCACCAATGCCGCAGAGTCCGATGTATCGGCCCTCAAGCGCGAGCTGGCGCAGATCGAGAAGAAGGTCGCACAGTTCCTCGACCGAATCGTTGAGACCGACAATCGCTCGGTCATCGCCGCCTATGAGGCGCGCATTCGCGATCTGGAGAATGAGAAAGCCCTTCTGACCGAGAAGATCGACCGAAGCGGCCAGCCGCGGGTCTCGTTCGACGAGACTTATCGAACCGCGTTTTCGTTCCTCGCAAACCCTTGCAATCTCTGGGCTTCGGATCGCCTGGAGGACAAGCGTGCAGTGCTCAAACTCGTGTTTTCGGAGAGGTTGCCCTACATCAAGGGAGAGGGCTATCGAACCGCAAAAACCTCCTTGCCCTTCAGGGCTTTAGGAGACTTCCGCATGGGAAAGTATGAAATGGTGCCCAGGGACGGAGTCGAACCGCCGACACTGCGATTTTCAGTCGCATGCTCTACCAACTGAGCTACCTGGGCGCTGCGGCCGGGTCATGACCGGCTGAGCGGGGCGGGTTATAGTGGCTCGGCTTCCGGCTGTCCATATGCCTGCCTGTGGAAATCATCGGCCGTTCCGTGGCCGAGCGGAAGGAGGGCGCGCGTTCGGCCCCGTCGCGTTCGACTCCGGCCGTCCGGGCTCAGCCCTCCCGCGGCGGTTTCGGCGCCAGCGGGGCGTCGCCGTCCTCGTCATCCTCCTCGCTCACGGGAATGGCGTAGGAGCCGGACAGCCAGCGGTGCAGGTCGATATCGGCGCAGCGGCTGGAGCAGAACGGGCGATAGGCCGCGATCGCCGGCCGGCCGCAGATCGGGCAGGGCTTCGGCGGGGGCGGGCTGCCGGCCTTGTCCGCCCCGCTCATTCGCCGAGGCTCCAGCGCGCGTGCAGCGGATAGCCCTCGCCGACCAGCAGCGCCGCGGTCTCGGCCAGCGGCAGCCCGACAATGTTGGAATAGGAGCCCACCAGCTTCACCGCGAACATCCCGGCAATGCCCTGAATGGCGTAGCCCCCGGCCTTGCCGCGCCACTCGCCGGAGGCGAGATAGGCGGCGATCTCCTCGCGGCCCAGCCGCTTGAAGCGCACCCGGCTTTCGACGATCCGGGTGCGCACCGCGCCCTTCGGCGTCACCAGCGCGATTCCGGTGTGGACGCGGTGGGCGCGCCCCGAGAGCAGGCGCAGGCAGTCCTCCGCCTCGTCGGAGAGGTCGGGCTTGGGCAGGATGCGGCGGCCGACCGACACCACCGTGTCGGCGGCGAGCAGATAGGCGCCGGCATGGGCGCCGGCTTTGTCGGCGCGGGCGCGGGCGGTCACGGCCTTGGCCTCGGCGAGGCGCAGGGCGAGCCGCCTCGGCAGTTCGCCGCGCTCCGGCGTCTCGTCGATATCCGCCGGCAGCAGCGCGTCCGGCTCGATGCCGATCTGCGCCAGCAGCGCCAGCCGGCGGGGCGATCCCGACGCCAGAACCAGAGGGGGATGGCCGTTCACGTGCTGAAATCTCCTCGTGGCGCCGCCGGGCGGCAGGCAGGGGCGGGCAGGCGGGGCGGGCAAGGCGGCGCACGCTACTTGAAACCGCCGGCGCTGTGAACGGGCGGGCGACGGTCTTCGCCGCCCGCCGCCGCCAGGGCCGGCGGAAGCGCGGCCCCGTCGCAGCCGGGCGGGGAGGCGCGTCACGGGTTGCGGAAGCGGGCGCGGATGCGCGTTTCCAGTTCGTCGCGCACCGTGCGATAGGCGTCCATCCGCTGCTCGCGATTGCCCGAGGCGAGCGTGGGGTCGGCGGTCGGCCAGTATTCGACCCCGATGGCGTTGGCGCGGGTCAGCTCCAGCGCGCGGTGGTGGGCATCCGGCGAGAGGGTGATGACGAGGTCGAAGCCGAGGCCCTCGTCCTCCTCCAGTTCCTCCAGCGTGCGCGGGCGGTGGCGGTGGATGTCGAGCCCGATCTCGTCCAGCGCCGCGGCAACGAAGGGGTCGTTCTCGCCCTTCATCACCCCGGCCGAGCCGACATAGAGCGAGCGGCCGAACAGGTGCTTCGCCAGCGCCGCCGCCATCGGCGAGCGCACGCAGTTCTGCCCGCACATGAAGAGCACCGATTGCGGCCGCGCGGTGCGCGGCGGTGCGGGGACCGGGCCGGGAAGCGGATGCTCCATCTCACCCCTTCCAGTGGAGGGCGCAGACGAGGGTGAAGATGCGGCGGGCGGTGCCGAAATCGAGCTCCACCTTGTCCTTCAGCCGCGCCCGCAGCAGCTCCGAGCCTTCGTTGTGCAGGCCGCGCCGGCCCATGTCGATCGCCTCGATCTGCGCCCGGCTGGCGGTGCGGATGGCGGCATAGTAGCTCTCGCACACCAGGAAATAGTCCTTCACCACCTTGCGCAGCGGGGTGAGTGAGAGGTGGTGTGACACCACCGGGGTGCCGTCCGGCCGGGCGATGTCCAGCACCAGCCGGTTGTCGGCGAGGCTCACCATCAGGGCGTAGGGGCCCGGCTCCGGGTCGCCGAGCGGGGCGAAGCTGTTCTCCTCCAGCAGGTCATGGATCGCCACCGCACGCTCGTGCTCGATGTCGCGCGAGGCGCGGCCGATGGAGGCGGAATCCAGCCGCACCGCCACCAGTCGCCGGGTCGTGGCGTGGGGATCGGGCGGGGGATCGGCCTCAGCGTCGGCCATCGCGGCAGCGGCCCCGGCGCGTCACAGGTTGAGGCGGATGGCCACCGAGCGGGCATGGGCGTGCAGCCCCTCCGCGGTGCCGATGGCGATGGCGGCGGGGCCGAGCGCGCGCAGCTGCTCCGGGCCGCATTTCAGGATGGAGGTGCGCTTCATGAAGTCCAGCACATTGAGCCCGGAGGAGAAGCGGGCCGAGCGCGCGGTCGGCAGCACATGGTTGGAGCCGCCGACATAGTCGCCGATCGCCTCCGGCGTGTAGCCGCCGAGGAAGATCGCGCCGGCGTGGCGGATGCGCCCGGCCAGTCCGTCCGCGTCGGCGGCCATGCTCTCCAGATGCTCCGGCGCCACCCGGTCGACCAGCGCCGGCGCCTCGTCCAGCGACGCGAGGCGGATGACCGCGCCGAAGTCGCGCCAGCTGGCGCCGGCGATCTCCGCCCGCGGCAGCGTCGCGAGCTGGCGCTCCACCGCGGCGATGACGGCGTCGGCAAGGGCGTCGTCGTCGGTCATGAGGATGGACTGCGCGGCGGTGTCGTGCTCGGCCTGGGCCAGCAGGTCGGCGGCGATCCAGTCCGGGTTCTGCGCGCCGTCGGCCACCACCAGCACCTCGGAGGGGCCGGCGATCATGTCGATGCCCACCGTGCCGAAGACGTGGCGCTTGGCGGCGGCGACATAGGCGTTGCCGGGCCCGACGATCTTGGCGACGGGGGGAATGGTCTGCGTGCCATAGGCCAGCGCGGCAACGGCCTGCGCCCCGCCGATGCGGTAGATCTCGTCGACGCCGGCGAGGCGCGCGGCGGCCAGCACCAGCGGGTTCAGCACCCCGTCGGGCGCCGGCACCACCCTGGCCAGCCGGGCGACGCCGGCCACCTTGGCCGGCACCGCGTTCATCAGCACGGAAGAGGGGTAGGCCGCGGTGCCACCCGGCACATAGAGCCCGACCGCGTCGACCGGGGTCCAGCGATGGCCCAGCTCCACCCCCAGCGCGTCGGTGTAGCGCCCGTCCTGCGGCAGCTGGCGGGCGTGGTGGGCGCGGATGCGCTCATGGGCGAGGGCGAGCGCCTCCACCGTGGCGGGATCGGCCCCGGCCACCGCGGCGTCGATCTCCGCCGCGCCGACCCGGATGCCGAGCGCGCCGAGATCGACACGGTCGAAGCGGCGGGAGAGCTCGACCAGCGCCGCGTCGCCGCGCGCGCGGACATCCTCGACGATCGCCGCCACCGCCTGGGCGACATCCTGCGAGACCTCGCGCTTGGTGGCGAGGAAGGCGCGGAAGTCGCTGGCGAAGTCCGGGGAGCGCGTATCGAGGCGAAGCGGCATGGTGTGTTCCTGCGGATGGCCGGCGGCGGCGCCGACCCGCGACCTATCGCAACCGATACCACGGAACACAAGAGCCGGGGCGCCGCAGGGCGCGGCGCGGGGGAGGCGCCGAAGGGTAGTGCCGGCCTCAGGCGATCGCCTCAGGCCGGAGCTTGGGGCGGAGCCTCAGGCGCTGGCGTCGTGGCAGGGCACGCCCGCGGCGTCCCAGGCCGGGCCGAGATCCTGCAGGCAGGATTCGAGGCACTCCACGGTGAGCTGGACCTCGCCGCCGCCGGAGAACAGGAAGGTCACCGTGCCGGAGGGGGATTCGGTCTCCTCGAAGGTCAGCGCCAGCAGGTTCAGCACCGCTTCCTTGTCGGTCAGGTCGATGCCGCGCACCCGGGCGTTCAGCACGCGCTCGAAATGCATGCCGGCGCGGCGGCGCAGGCACGGGGTGGCGGCGCCGCCGGCCTTCCGCCGGCCGGTGACGGAGGCCGGGGCGGCGGGCGCGAAGCCCGCCAGAACCGGGGAGGGCGCGACGACCGGCGCGGGCGCCGCCGCCTCCGCCTTCACCGCCGCTTCCCAGTCGAAGCGGTTGGTGAGCAGGGCGAAGCGATGCTCGCGCGGCAGGAAGGCCATGTCGCCGACCCGCACCACCGCGTCCTGCAGATGCGCGGAGATGATCGCAAGATCCTCGCCATCGAGCGCGATCAGCTTAAGGCCCCTCATGATTCCGCCTCTCAGTCCGGTTGCACAGTGCTCGTCTGTGGCTCGCAGATGGCGTTGCCGGCCCGCCGCCGCAAGGGGAGGCGGGCGAGGAGGCGGGCACCGCGGCAGCCATGGAGGCGGGCACGCGGGGAGAAAGGCACGAGAAGGGGTTTGCCGGTGCGCCTGCTGCGCCGGCCTCAGCCGGCGATGCGCTCGATCTCGGCGCCGCAGGCGGAGAGCTTTTCTTCCAGCCGCTCGAAGCCGCGGTCGAGATGGTAGACCCGGTGGATCATGCTCTCGCCCTCGGCCGCCAGCGCCCCGATGACGAGGGAGACCGAGGCGCGCAGGTCGGTTGCCATCACCGGCGCGCCGGTGAGCCGCTCCACCCCCTCGATGGTCGCGACCTGCCCGTCGAGCTGGATGCGGGCGCCGAAGCGGGCCAGCTCCTGCACGTGCATGAAGCGGTTCTCGAAGATCGTTTCGGTGATGTGGGAGGTGCCGGCGGCGCGGGTGGTCAGCGCCATGAGCTGGGCCTGCAGGTCGGTGGGAAAGCCGGGGAAAGGCTCGGTCGTCACGTCCACCGGGAAGATGCCGTGGCCGTTGCGCTTCACCTTCAGGCCTTCATTGGAGACGGTGACCTCGGCGCCGGCGGCGCGCAGCGTGTCGAGCGCGCTGGACAGCAGGTCGCCGCGCGCGCCTGCCAGCATCACCTCGCCGCCGGTCATCGCCACCGCCATGGCGTAGGTGCCGGTTTCGATCCGGTCCGGCAGCACGGTGTGGCGGGCGCCCCGCAGCCGCGGCACGCCGGTGATGCGCAGGGTCGCGGTGCCCTGGCCCTCGACCCGCCCGCCCATGGCGTTGATGCAGTCGGCGAGGTCGACGATCTCCGGCTCGCGGGCGGCGTTCTCGATGAGGGTCTCGCCCTGGGCGAGGCTGGCCGCCATGATGGCGGTGTGGGTGGCGCCGACCGACACCTTCGGGAAGACGATGCGGGCGCCCTTCAGCCCCTTCGGCGCGCGGGCGACGACATAGCCGCCGTCGATCTCGATCTCGGCGCCGAGCGCCCGCAGCGCGTCGAGGTGGAAGTCCACCGGCCGGGTGCCGATGGCGCAGCCGCCCGGCAGCGAGACCCGCGCCTCGCCCATGCGCGCCAGCAGCGGCCCGATGACCCAGAAGCTGGCGCGCATCTTCGAGACCAGCTCATAGGGGGCGGTGGTGTCGACGATGACGCGGGCGTCGATCTCCATGGTCTGGCCGGCATAGGCGTCGTCGCCGCGCCGCTTGCCGTTCACGGTGATGTCGATGCCGTGATTGCCGAGGATGCGCTGGAGCTGCGCGACATCGGCGAGGCGGGGCACGTTTTCCAGCACCAGCTTCTCGTCGGTGAGCAGGCCGGCGATCATCAGCGGCAGCGCGGCGTTCTTGGCGCCGGAGATGGCGATGGTCCCGTTGAGCGGGTTGCCGCCGACGATGCGGATGCGGTCCATATGGCTCGTTGCCTCCTGAAGATCGGCGGACCCTTCCGCCCGTGGGCGGCCGGGGTGATGCGCGGCCGAGCGCCTCGGCAGAACGTTCGTCTACCTCGTGCGGGCGGGCGAGACAACGCGTCGCGCGTTCAATCCACCTTGCCGCCGTCGGGCGGAGGTGCGGGGGGAGGGTCCGGCGCGTCCTGCGCGGTGCGCGGCGCCGAGCGGCCGCGGGCCTGCGCCTTGCGGCGCTTCAGATTTTCCCGCAGCGCGGCGGCGAGGCGCTCGGCCCGTTCGCGGGCGGCATCGGTGTCGTCGGGGGCGGCCATGGCGGGGCGGGGGCTGGAGCGGCGGGGCGGCCCGGAGAGGCCGGCACAAGGTTCTCTGGCATGTGTGGCTGATTCGCGTCGCCCGCACACCGGCTGGCGGCGGCAAGATGGCGGCCAAGATGGGCAGCCAAGATGGGCGACGAGGTGGCTGCCAGGCGGTCGCAGGGTGAGTGAACAGGCGAGGCGGGTAGGCCTCGCCCCGGCATCGGAACATCGGCACCGGCCCGCGCCCGACAGGGGGCGGCGCCCGCAGCGGGGGCGGTGAACCCGCTCCACCCGTGGCTTTCCGGGCGGGCGGCCCTGCGGTGCGGCGGAGCGCCGGCCCCCGGGCGGCGGCGTCCTGGCTGGCCCGAGGCTGACGCTTCTTCACAGGAACGGGGATAGAGTGCGGGCTTCTCGCCACAGACGCTTGCGCCGCCCGATCGTCTGTGGCAAACGTCCGCCCGCTCCGGTGATGCACCGCACCCCCGACGGCGCTGCGGTAGCTCAGTGGTAGAGCACTCCCTTGGTAAG
>CAZIXP010000163.1:0-8698 GCA_964543245.1 uncultured Starkeya sp. | reverse complement strand
GTCAGGCTCCCGGCTGGCGAAGAGCAGCTTCTGGATGAAGCCGTGGAAATAGACGAACTCCTGATACCTCATCCGTTCGTCAAAGCCGGCATCGCCCGCCGATCCTGTGACGATGTGCTCCGTCTTCTCCGCCGCCGGGGACGCTCCCGCCGCGCCGTTGTCCTGAGAGGCACCGCCTTCGCCTGCCGGGGCTGGCCTGGCGGGGTCTTCCTTTATCGGCGCGAAAACCGAGAGATGCTCGAGCTTGTCATGAATTTCCTCCCAGGCCGTATCGTCGCCATCCTTGCCGGCGAGTTCCTTCAGTAGGCGGTCGGTGATGTCACGCCGGAACTGGGTCGAACTGGTACCCTTCGCCGCCTGCGGTGACGGCACGACCAGAGGCAGGAACATGATCGTGCGGAAACGCTCGATGACGTGAACATCCGACGCAAACGACATGCGCTACGTTCCCCTGAACACCCCTCAAGTCGCAGTAGCAAGGTAAGACAAGAAAGGTATGGGATACCAGCTTGGCGTTCATCGCAACGCCAGACATTCCCGGCCGGGCATCAACTCACAGAGTGATCCTCCCCCGTTTTTGTGGATACCCATGTTAGCTTTTGCGAGCTTCAGAGGAGTGTTCGATGGGCATGGCGCCGGGTGTTTCCAGAGGCGTTCAAGCGGGAGGCGTCGCCCACTCGTCACCCGTGTCGTGCTCACGCCGGGTGTCAAGCGTGGGAAGTGCACGCCGTGCTGCATGGTGCCATCGCCACCATTGCGGACTGGGTATCGCAGGAAACAGACGCACCTCGCAAAGCCGATCGCCTCGCCCATCGGACTCGCACTCTCGGGCGAGTGTCGGAGCCGGTGCAGGCACGGGCTTGACCCGGGGATCCACTCCTCCATCGCCGCCGGCTTCCGGCGGGAAACCATAGATGGCACAGCCCCCCGCCGGCCCTCCCCTCACATGAAGAGGCTCTCGCCCTTCATGTCCTTGTAGAGGCCGGCGACTTCCTCGGCGTAGCCGTTGTAGATCACGGTGGGGCGGCGCTCGCCGGTGCCGATGTCGCGCTCGCTGGCCTGGCTCCAGCGCGGGTGCGGCACCGCCGGGTTCACATTGGCCCAGAAGCCGTATTCCCGGCCCTGCACCTGCTCCCACAACCCCACCGGCCGCTCGGCGACGAAAGAAATCCGCACGATCGACTTCACCGACTTGAAGCCGTATTTCCAAGGCAGGGCGAGGCGCAGCGGCGCGCCGAACTGGTTCGGCGCCGGCTTGCCGTAGACGCCGGTGACCATGAAGGCGAGGTCGTTGCCGGCCTCGGCCATCGTCACCCCGTCGACATAGGGCCAGGGATAGACGAAGCGGTTCTGCCCCGGCGCCACCTTGGGGTTCACAAAGGTCTCGAACCGCACATATTTCGCCCCCGACAGCGGCCGGGCATAGGCCACGAGGTCCTTCAGCGGGAAGCCGGTCCACGGCACCGCCATCGACCACGCCTCGACGCAGCGGTGGCGGTAGAGCCGCTCCTCCAGCTTCATCGCGCGGATGAGATCGTCGATGCCGACCTCGCGCGGCTGATCCACCAGCCCGTCGATCTTCACCACCCAGGGCCGGCGCGGCATCTTCGCGGCGATGCGGGCGATGGAGTAGTTCATCTGGTCGGAGCCGAATTCGTAGAAATTGTTGTAGTTGCCGGAGATGTCCTCCGGCGTCACCGGGTGGTCCAGCGTGAAGGCCGGGTTGCGCGGGGCGGGGTAGAGGTCGCGGGTGGGGTCGCCGGCCGGGTCGCCCGCCGCCTGCGCGCCCGCCGGGTCGGTCCCGGTCAGCAGCGCGCCGAAACCGGCGAGGCCGGCGGCAAGGCCGATACCCGCGCCCAGGGCCTGGCGGCGGGAGACATAGACGCTCTCGGGCGTGGCGGCGCTTTCCGGCAGGTGCCAGCGGGGACGGCGGCGGATCAGCATGGCGGGGCTCCTTGGAACGATGCCGAGAATACGGAGCCGGCCGGGGGATTGTTACCGCGCCGGCATCAACTCGGCGTGCGCATGGGAAAAGCCGGGCGGCAGGAGCGCGCGGGCGCGGGCGGCCCCTCCCCCCGCGACCGCCCGCTCCGGTCCCCCCTCGACCGCCCGCTCCCCTTCCCGGCGCTCACGCCGCACGGGCGGCGGCGACCACGCTCTCGGCCTCGCGGCCGGCGAGTTCCTGCAAATGGTCGAAGCGGCGCACGAAGCTGCCGACCCCGGCGCTGACCGAGCGCAGCTCGACGATGAGATCGCCGATCTCCGCCTCCGGCAGCAGGGCGCGCAGCGTCTGCCAGCCGTCCCAGCCGGGGCGCGGCTCGAAGCCCAGCATCTGGCCGCGCCGGGCGGCGATGAGGGCGTTGACCCGCGCCGCCGCCTCGTCCGGCACCCAGACGACCACCTCATGCACCGGCTCCAGCAGCACCGGCGCCGCCTCCGGCAGCGCCTCGGCGATGGCGAGCCGGGCGGCGGCCCGGAACGCCTGGTCGGAGGAATCGACGCTGTGGTGCGAGCCGTCCAGCAGCTTCACCTCGACATCCACCACGGGAAAGCCGAGCGCGCCCTGCCGCAGCGCCTCGCGCGCGCCCTCCTCCACCGCGCCGACATACTGGCGCGGCACCACCCCGCCGGTGCTGGCGTCGACGAAGCGCACCCCGGCGCCGCGCGGCAGCGGGCTGATCTCCAGCACCACGTCGCCGAACTGGCCGTGGCCGCCGGACTGCTTCTTGTGGCGGCCGCGCCGGGTCACCGGCCGGCGAATGGTCTCGCAATAGCCGACCCGCGGCGGGCGGGTGGCCACCGCCACGCCGAACCGGGCCGCCAGCCGCTCCACCGCCACCCGCAGGTGCATCTCGCCCTGCCCGGCGAGGCGGATCTCGCCGCGCTCGGCGTCGTGCTCCACCACCAGGGAGGGGTCCTCCTCCGCCAGCCGGGCGAGGGCGAGGCCGAGCTTCACGTCGTCCTTGCGCTCGCGGGCGGCGAGGCACAGCGCCAGCACCGGGGCGGGCGGCGGTGCCGCGGGGCGGGGCGCCGGCCGCGGCGCGATGAAGTCGCCGGTGGCGGCGTGCTCCAGCCGCGTCAGGGCCACGAGATCGCCGGCCACCGCGCCGCGGCGCTTTTCCAGGCCGCCGCAGCCGGGCTCCAGCACGCCGGCCACCCGGTCGGCCACGCCCTGCGCGCCGATGAGCGGGGCGCCCTCGGCGATCTCCCCGGCAAGGACCCGGGCGAGCGAGACCTTGCCGCCATGGGCGGTGTGCAGGGTCTTGACGACGCAGGCGAGCGGCGCGTCCGCCGGCACGCCGAGCCGGGCGCGGGTGGCGGCGACGTCCGGCGCCTCGTGGCGCAGCGCCTTCAGCAGGCGGCCGACGCCGTGGCCCTGCAACGCCGAGCCGATCAGCACCGGGCATACCGCGCCCGCGCGCAGTTCCTCGGCGAGGTCGTCGAAGATCAGGTCGCGCGGCGGCTCGATATCGTCGAGCAGCTGTTCCAGCAGGGCGTCGTCATGGTCGGCGAGCCTCTCCAGCATGGAGAAGCGGGCCTTGCGCTCCAGCGGCAGCAGGTCGCCTTCCAGCGGCACCACCTCCGAGGCGGCGTGCTCGCGATAGACATAGGCGCGCTCCAGCGCGAGATCGACGAAGCCGACCACGATGCCGTCGCGCCAGATCGGGATCTGCCGCAGCAGCAGCGGCACCGCGGAGGCCCGCTGCAGCAGGCCGAGCGCGGCGTGCAGGTCGCCCTCCGCCCTGTCGATCTTGTTGAGGAACAGCACATGCGGCAGCCCCCGCGCCTCAAGGTCGCGCAGGATGAGCTGAAGCTGCGGCAGCTTGCGGGCATCCGCCTCGCACACCACCACCGCGAGGTCCGCCGCCTCCAGCGCGCCGCGCGCCTCCTGGGCGAATTCGACCGAGCCGGGGCAGTCGATGAAGCTGTAGGCGTCGCCGAGATAGCGGGTCGTCGCCACGGTGAGCTCAAGGCTCATATGGTGGGCGCGGGCCTCGGCCGAGGCGTCGGCGAGGCTGGTGCCGGCCTCGACGCTGCCGGGCCGGGCGATGGCCCCGGTGTGGGCCATGATCGCCTCGAACAATGTGGACTTGCCGCTCTGGAACGGGCCGACCAGCGCGATGGCGCGCGCGCCGCCGGCCCTCGATCGCGCCCGCGGCGGGGCGGCCCCGCGCGGGGATGAAGGATGGTCCATGGTGTCCTCCTTGCCGGGCATCGCCCCCGCCGCAGCGGGGGACCGGTGCCGCGCACATTCGGCCGGCGCAGGAAGGGATCGGCGTCGACCCTCACGGCGACCATGGTCCGCCGATCCGGCCGCGGGCACAAGGCGGCTGTCGTGCGGTGCAGCAGCAGGGGTGCAGACGCGAACGGCCCCGCAGCACGGGCTGCGGGGCCGCCGGAGATCGGCTGGTGCCGGGTCGCCCCGGCGCGTGCGGAACGGGACGGCCCGGCGAAAGCCGGGGCCGGCCTCAGAGCGCGCGCAGGTGCAGGTCGCCCACGCCCACGGCGAGGTTCACACCGGTCTGGCCGCCGCCGGAGAAGGGCTGCAGTGCGATGGTGTTCTTGGAGCCGCCGAGCAGCGCGTTGCCCTGAACGCCCACGCCCACCGCCACAGCGCCGGCAACGCCGAGATAAGTGCCGGAGAGGTCCTTGGGGCCGACCGAACGGGTGGGGGCAAGCACGCTCCACACCAGCATGTTCTTGCCGGTCACGCCGAGATCGATGCCCCAGCGGCTGATGGTGCCCTCATAGGCGTAGTGCACGCCGCGGGTGTTCACGAAGGTGCAGTCCAGCGTGCGCTTGGAGCCGATGATGAAGCTCACCGACTTGGAGCCGACGCAGGTCAGCGTGCCGGCGGCGACGTTGGACTTGGTCTGGGCGGCGGCGGGGGTCGCCAGCGCGGCGGCGGCGAGGCCGGCGACGAGAGCGGCGCGGAGGAGGTTCGGACGGAACATGATGTTCTCCTGAAGGTCGGGCGGAGCGGGCGCGCCGGCGGCGCGCCGGAGGTCGTGCAGAACGGCGCGCCGGCGGCGTGCCAGATCAGTCGATAGGCGCATCATTGACCGACCGGGGTACCCGCCGGTCAAGGACGCAGATCAAACTCAGCGCAGGGAACCGCAGAAGCGCTGGATGCGCAGGCAGGCTTCCTCGACGTCCTTGGTGGCGGTCGCGTAGGAGATGCGGAACGCCGGGCCAAGGCCGAAGGCCGCGCCGTGGACGACGGCGACGCCTTCCGCCTCGAGCAGTTCGGTGGCGAAGATCTCGTCGTTCTCGATCACCTTGCCCGCGGCCGTTGTCTTGCCGATGACGCCGGCGCAGGAGGGATAGACGTAGAACGCGCCTTCCGGCTTCGGGCAGGTGATGCCCGACGCCTGGTTCAGCATGGAGACGGCGAGGTCGCGCCGCTCCTTGAAGATGCGGTTGTTGGCGGCGATGAAGTCCTGCGGCCCGTTCAGCGCCTCGACCGCCGCCCACTGGGCGATGGAGTTGGGGTTGGAGGTCGACTGCGACTGCAGCGTGCCCATCGCCTTGATGAGCGCTTCCGGGCCGCCGGCATAGCCGATGCGCCAGCCGGTCATGCAGTAGGCCTTGGAGACGCCGTTCATAGTGAGGGTGCGCTCATAGAGCGACGGCTCGACCTGGGCCGGGGTCACGAACTCGAAATCGTCATAGACGAGATGCTCGTACATGTCGTCGGTGAGGATCCAGACGTGGGGGTGGCGCACCAGCACGTCGGTGAGCGCCTTCATCTCGTCGCGGGAATAGGCCGCGCCCGTCGGGTTCGACGGCGAGTTGAAGATCAGCCACTTGGTCTTCGGCGTGATGGCGGCGTCCAGCGCCTCCGGCTTCAGCTTGAAGTCGTCCTCGAGCCGGGTCTCCACCGGCACAGGGGTGCCGCCGGCGAACTGCACGATGTCGGGATAGCTGACCCAGTACGGCGCCGGGATGATGACCTCGTCGCCGGCATCCACCGTGGCGAGCAGCGCGTTGAACAGCACCTGCTTGCCGCCGGTGCCCACCGTGATCTGGCTCGGCTTGTAGGTGAGGCCGTTCTCGCGCTTGAACTTGGCAACGATGGCCGCCTTCAGCTCCGGGATGCCGTCGACCGCGGTGTAGCGGGTCTGGCCATCGCGGATCGCCTTGACGGCGGCGTCCTTGATGTTGTCCGGGGTCTCGAAGTCGGGCTCGCCCGCGGCCATCGCGATCACGTCGCGGCCCGCCGCTTTCAGCTCACGCGCCTTGTTGGAAATGGCGATCGTGGCCGAAGGCTGGATGCGCTTCATGGCGGCGGACAGCAGGCTCATGGCCGGACTCCCTTGGCGTGGGTTTTGCGCGCGACAACTAGTCGAGCCCTTGCGCGGGAGCAAGCGATTCCCCACCTCGCCGCCACCGGGGGGCTGCATTATGGTGTCGCGCCATCGGATTCGGCGGCGGTGACGGGAAATCGGCGTGTTCAGGCTCTACGCGACCCAGAGTTCGGGCAATTGCTACAAGGTCCGGCTGCTGCTGGCCAAGCTCGGCCTGCCGTTCGAGCATGTCGAGGTCGACCTGTTCCGGGGCGAGAACCGCACGCCGGATTTCCTGATGAAGAACCCGGAAGGCCGGGTGCCGCTGCTGGAGCTGCCCGGCGGGCGCCATCTCGCCGAATCCAACGCCATACTGGTGTATCTCGCCGAGGGCACCGCCTATCTCCCGGCCGACCGGCTGGACCGCGCCGAGGCGCTGCGCTGGATGTTCTTCGAGCAGCACAGCCACGAGCCGGCGATCGGGGCGGCGCGGTTCTGGCTCACCCTGATGCGGGGCGGGCGCGAGCTGCGCACCCACGACATCGACCGCTGGCAGGAGGAAGGCTATGCCGCGCTCGGCGTGATGGAGCGCCACCTCACCCGGCGGCGCTACTTCGTCGGCGACCGGCTGAGCGTGGCGGACATCGCGCTCTACGCCAACACCCATGTCGCGGCCGACGCCGAGCTCGATGTCGGCGCCTTTCCCGCGGTGAGCGACTGGCTGGCCCGGGTCGCCGCCGCGCCGGACCATGTCGGCATGGACTGGCGTCCCGCGACCCCCGGCGCGCTGCTGCCGGCGTGAGGGCGCCGCGTGGGGCGGCATGGGCCGCAGAATGCGCGGCGACGCCGTTAACGAACTGTTAACATATTGACATCGTTCGGAAACATTTGGCGCCTGCCGCAAAATTGCCTTGAAATCGCAGCGTCCGGCCGCAGTCGCGGCCTGCCCCGGCCCCGTTCCCCTCGGAACCTGACGGTATCGGAACAGACCGATTCAGGTCGAGCGAGCCGGAGGCCGTCATGAACGAGGTCAGCGTCAGCCCTCTCGAAGCCCCGCGCAACACCCGCGGGCGCATCCGCCACGCGCTGCTGGAAGCAGGCGTGGTGCTCTCCCTCACCTTCGCCATCGTCGCGGTGATCTGCGCCTTCGGGCTGGACGGCGCCGGCGCCAGCGAGCTCACCGGCACGGCCGCCGCCGCCGGCCGGGTGACGGTGGGCGCCGCCCTGCTCTCGGTCTTCGCGGGCATGTGCGTGCTCACGACCTTCATGCTGCGCAACACCTCGAGCCGCGCCGCGCTGGCGCGGACCCCGCGCCGCGGCAGCCGGCAGGGCTGAGCGCGCGAGCCCGTCTTCCGTTGACGGCGGCGCGCGACGTTGACACGCCTGTCGCATGCGCCGGCACGTGGGCGGGGCGAAGCTGACGCGGCGTCTCACGCGATTTTCATGGCCTCCACGGGGCCGGGAGGTGGGATCGCCCCCCGCGCCGTGCTTTATGGCTCCGGTCCGACACCTCGCCGCCGAACCTCGCCCGGGAGTCGCCCGTGACAGAGCCGCCTCGCTCCTTCCTGCGCGCCTGGGCGCTCGCCGCCCTGCTGGCGGTGCCGGCGCTGCAGGCCGGCCTGCCGGCCGCCGCCGCGCAGGACGCCCCTCTCCCGGTGCCCTCCTCCGGCGGCCCGCTCTCGGTCGATACCGTCGCCGGCGGGCTCGACAGCCCGTGGGGCCTCGCCTTCCTGCCCGACGGCCGCCTGCTGGTGACCGAGCGGGTGGGACGGCTGCGCATCGTCTCGCCCAACGGCACCGTGTCCGCCCCCGTCGGCGGGGTGCCGCCGGTGTTCGCCTCGGGACAGGGCGGCCTGCTCGACGTAGCGCTGGCGCCGGATTTCGCCGACAGCCGCCTCGTCTATCTCTCCTATGCCGAGCCGCGCGAGGGCACCTCCGGCACTAGCGTCGCCCGCGGCCGCCTGGTCGAGAGCGGCGGCACCACCCGGCTGGACGGGGTGCAGGTGATCTTCCGCCAGGAGCCGGCGGTGAGCGGGTCGAGCCATTACGGCTCCCGCCTCGTCTTCGCCCGCGACGGCACGCTGTTCGTCACGCTGGGCGACCGCTATTCCCAGCGCGCCCGGGCGCAGGACCTCTCCACCCATCTCGGCAAGGTGGTGCGCATCGCCGCCGATGGCTCGGTGCCGGCGGACAACCCCTTCGCCCGCACCGCCAACGCCCGGCCGGAGATCTGGAGCTATGGCCACCGCAACCTGCAGGGCGCCGCGCTCGATCCCGCCACCGGCCAGCTCTGGACCGCGGAGCACGGCGCCCGCGGCGGCGACGAGCTGAACCACCCTCAGGCCGGCCGGAACTATGGCTGGCCGGTCATCACCTATGGCGTTGATTATTCCGGCGCCAAGATCGGCGAA
>CAZIXP010000162.1:0-8741 GCA_964543245.1 uncultured Starkeya sp. | reverse complement strand
TGGTCAGGCGCGAATCGGCTGTCGGGAATTTTTCGAACGCGAAGCGCGGAATCTTGGTGACCACGTAGTCGATGCTGGGCTCGAACGAGGCCGGCGTGGCACCGCCGGTGATCTCGTTGCGCAACTCGTCCAGCGTGTAGCCGACCGCCAGCTTGGCCGCCACCTTGGCGATGGGAAAGCCGGTCGCCTTGGAGGCCAGCGCGGAGGAGCGCGAGACCCGCGGGTTCATCTCGATGACGACCATGCGGCCGTCCTTCGGATTGATCGAGAACTGCACGTTGGAGCCGCCGGTATCGACCCCGATCTCGCGCAGCACCGCCAGCGAGGCGTTGCGCATGATCTGGTATTCCTTGTCGGTCAGCGTCAGCGCCGGGGCGACGGTGATGGAGTCGCCGGTATGCACGCCCATCGGGTCGATGTTCTCGATGGAGCAGACGATGATGCAGTTGTCCGCCTTGTCGCGGACGACCTCCATCTCATATTCCTTCCAGCCGAGCACGCTCTCTTCGATGAGCACCTCGTTGGTGGGCGAGGCGTCGATGCCGCGCTCGACGATCTCGATGAACTCCGCCTTGTTGTAGGCGATGCCGCCACCCAGTCCGCCCATGGTGAAGCTGGGGCGGATGATGGTGGGCAGGCCGACATAGTCGAGCGCGCCGAGCGCCTGGGCCAGCGTCTTCACCTGCATCGAGCGCGGGGTGTCGAGGCCGATCTTG
This sequence comes from uncultured Starkeya sp., assembly GCA_964543245.1. Taxonomy (GTDB): domain Bacteria; phylum Pseudomonadota; class Alphaproteobacteria; order Rhizobiales; family Xanthobacteraceae; genus Ancylobacter. The sequence continues at coordinate 8,025 of CAZIXP010000162.1, read as the reverse complement.
GTCATCGCGTCGCGGAAGAGCTGGCGATCCTCGGCCTTGTCGATGGCTTCGGCGGTAGCGCCGATCATCTCGATGTCATAGGCCTCCAGCACGCCCATCTTCTTGAGCGAGAGCGCACAGTTCAGCGCGGTCTGGCCACCCATTGTCGGCAGCAGGGCGAAGCCGCCGGGCAGGACGTGGCGTTCCTTGGCGATGATCTTGGCGACGATCTCGGGGGTGATCGGCTCGATATAGGTGGCGTCGGCCAGCTCCGGGTCCGTCATGATGGTGGCCGGATTGGAATTCACCAGCACCACCCGGTAACCCTCCTCTCGGAGCGTCTTCACCGCCTGGGTGCCGGAATAATCGAATTCGCAGGCCTGGCCGATGACGATGGGGCCGGCGCCGATGATGAGGATGGTGGAGATGTCTGTGCGTTTCGGCATCGGTTTCCGTGCGGCTCGCGCATTGGTCCGGTCGCACGAAAAAGGACGCGCAGGGTAACGCGTCCTTGGCTTGCACCGGCTTGGACTTTCTTGGCGGGGTGTTCCCCCCGCGACGTGGCGCTTCCCATAAACCAGATTCAGGACAGGGGGAAGGGCGGGGCGCGCAATCCTCCCTCAGCGCCGCCACAGCCGCGGCAGGGCGCCGTCCCGCCCGGTGAGCGGGTCCGTTTCCGGCAGGGGCACGGCGGCGATGCGGGCGAGGGCCGCCTCGAGCCCGGCTTCGTCGGCGCGCTCCACCTCATAGTCCTGTCCGGGGGGATAGGCGCCGACGACGAGAAGATCGTCGCTGGCGGAGAGCCGTTTGTGCCCGGTTCCGGCGGGAAGCACTAGGATGTCCCCGGGCCCGACCTCGAACACCTCGCCGTCTTCGCCGCCCAGCTTCACGCTGGCGGTGCCCCGCACGAAGCCGAGCGTTTCGTGCGCGGTGCTGTGGAAATGGTGATAATCGTAGACGCCGTTGCGCCAGCGCGGCTCCCAGCCATTGGCATCGAGCAGCGATTCGAAGGTGGTGGCGGCGCCCAGCAGCACGCCGCGATACAGCAGCACCGGCAGGTCGGGATTGTTCGGCACGCCCTGCGAGGGAGCGAAGCGGCGGGTGGCGGGCTGCGGCATCGTCACGTCTCCTTGTGGGCTCCCGCTACCGGGACGCCCACTCTAAGTGCGCCGATGCCCGCCGGTTCCGGGCCGGTTGGGCGGCGCCGTCAGGACGCCTTGTCCTTGTGCCGCGCGATCATTTCGACGAAGCGGTCGAACAGATAATGGCTGTCCTGCGGACCGGGGCTGGCCTCGGGGTGGTACTGCACCGAGAACACCGGCTTGTCCGCCAGCGCGATGCCGGCGTTCGAGCCGTCGAACAGCGAGACGTGGGTCTCGGTGGCGTTGGCCGGCAGGCTGTCGCGGTCCACCGCGAAGCCGTGGTTCATCGAGGTGATCTCGACCTTGCCGGTGGTCTGGTCCTTGACCGGGTGGTTGGCGCCGTGGTGGCCCTGGTGCATCTTCAGGGTGCGCCCGCCCACGGCGAGACCGATCATCTGGTGACCGAGGCAGATGCCGAAGGTGGGCACGCCGCGGTCGATGATCTCGCGGATCACCGGCACCGCGTATTCGCCGGTGGCGGCGGGATCGCCGGGGCCGTTGGAGAGGAAGACGCCGTCCGGTTGGAGGGCGAGGATTTCCTCGGCGGAGGTGGTGGCGGGCACCACGGTGACCCGGCAGCCGGCGCGGGCGAGCAGGCGCAGGATGTTGCGCTTGATGCCGTAATCGATGGCGACGACGTGATGGGCCGGGGCGGCCTGGGTGCCGTAGCCCTTGCCCCACTGCCAGGGCGTCTCGTCCCAGGTGAAGCGCTGGGCGCTGGTGACCATCGGCACCAGGTCCATGCCGACGAGGCCCGGCCACTCCGCCGCTTCCGCCTTGAGCGCGCCGAGGTCGAAGATGCCGTCTTCGGCATGGGCGATCACAGCGTTGGGCATGCCCTTGTCACGAATCAGCGCGGTGAGGGCGCGGGTATCGATGCCGGCGATGCCGATGATGCCGCGCGCCTTCAGCCACTGGTCGAAATGGCGGGTGGCGCGGTAGTTCGAGGGGTCGGTGATGCCGGAATGCAGCACCACGCCGCGCACGCCCGAGGCGCCGGCCATCGAGATCGTCTCGATGTCCTCTTCGTTGGTGCCGACATTGCCGATGTGGGGGAAGGTGAAGGTGATGATCTGCCCGGCATAGGAGGGGTCCGTGAGGATCTCCTGGTAACCGGTCATCGCCGTGTTGAAGCACACCTCGCCGACCGCGTGGCCGCTGGCGCCGAGGCCGATGCCTTCCAGCACCGTGCCGTCCGCCAGCACCAGCACCGCGGTGGGCGCGGGCTCGGCCCAGGCATCGTCCGAGGGGATGTGGTTGGGGTCGGTGCCGCTCATCTGATCTTGTTCCTGCGTCATCGGTGGCCTAATTAATCGTTCGCCGCGCCGGATGCCAGCGCTGTTGAGGCGTGGCAGACCCGCATGGCCGGAGGATCGGCAGTCCCGCCCTCGCTGCGGCGATGGCCGCCGGGCTGGAATGCGGGGCGGCGGCGGTTGGTTCACGACGACATTCGACGGCCGCAGCGGCTCGCGACGGGCGCGCGGCCGGGCGTCAATTCGGGAAAGATGAGGCAGACGTGCTGCGCGAAGCGATCAACGCATCCCTGAAGGATGCGCTCCGGGCCCAGGACAAGCTGCGTGCGGGCACGCTGCGGCTGATCAATGCGGCGATCAAGGACCGCGACATCGAGGCGCGCGGCCATGGCCGCGACCCGCTCTCCGACGAGGAGGTGCTTGGGCTGCTGACCAAGATGATCAAGCAGCGCGAGGAATCCGCCCGGATTTACGAGGAGGCCGGCCGGGTCGATCTCGCCAGCCAGGAGCGCGCCGAGGTCGGCGTCATCCAGGGCTTTCTCCCCAAGCAGATGACCGAAGCCGAGGCGCAGGCCGCCGTGGCCGCCGTCATTGCCGAGATCGACGCCCATGGCCTCAAGGACATGGGCCGCACCATGGCGGCGCTGAAGGAGCGCTATACCGGGGTGATGGATTTCGCCCGGGCGAGCGGCACCGTGAAGACCCTGCTCACCGCCGGCTGAGCCCGCCGTGGCCTGCCTGTCCACAGCCGGACTGCGGCGGGGTGGATAAAAACGGGGATAGCGGGGAACGTCCGCTGTCTCTGCGCCTGCGGCGTGCGCCCCGGTTCATCCTGATCGGCCCGTCAGCTTCGGCGGGGCCGGGCAGCCATCGCATAGCGGGCATGACGGCGGAAGTCTGCGGCCCGCGGCTTGCCTGTTGACCGGACGGACCGGCTCGAACCCTGATCGGCTCATGCGCTTCCCACCTGCCTTTCTCGACGAGATACGCACGCGCCTCCCGGTTTCCGAGGTGGTGAGCAAGCGTGTCCCGCTGAAGAAGCAGGGCCGGGAGTGGCGGGGGCTCTCGCCCTTCAACCCGGAGAAGACGCCGTCCTTCTATGTCAACGACCAGAAGGGCTTTTATCACTGCTTCTCCTCCGGCAAGCACGGCGACCAGTTCGATTTCCTCATGGAGACCGAGGGCCTGCCCTTTCCCGAGGCGGTCGAGCGGCTGGCTGCCATGGCCGGCCTGCCGATGCCGGCGGTCTCGCGCGATGAGGTGGTGCGGGAGAACCGCCGCAAGACGCTGCACGAGGTCATGGAACTCGCCGCCCAGTTCTTCGAGGCCTCCCTTCAGGGCCGCGTCGGGGCGCGGGGGAGGGGGTATCTCGCGGATCGCGGTCTCGGCCCGGCCACTCAGGCGCGCTTTCGGCTCGGCTACGCCCCGGCCGACCGCTTCGCGCTGAAGGAGGCGCTTGGCGGCCGGGGCGTGCCCGTCGAGGACATGGTGGAGGCCGGCCTGCTGATCGCAGGCGAGGACATCGCCGTTCCCTATGACCGCTTCCGGGACCGGGTGATGTTCCCGATCACCGACCTGCGGGGACGGGTCGTCGCCTTCGGCGGGCGAGCGCTGGAGAAGGACGTCGCGGCCAAATATCTCAACTCGCCCGAGACCCCGCTCTTTCACAAGGGTGGGCTGCTCTACAACGCCTTCAATGCCCGGGCCGCCGCGCACAAGGGCGCGCCGGTGGTGGTGGTGGAGGGCTATGTCGACGTCATCGCTTTGGTCGAGGCCGGGTTCGAGGCCGCCGTGGCGCCGCTCGGCACCGCGCTGACCGAAGACCAGCTCGCGCTGCTGTGGAAGATGGCCCCCGAACCGATCCTGCTGTTCGACGGCGACAAGGCGGGGCGGCGCGCGGCCTGGCGCGCGGTCGATCTTGCTTTGCCGCATCTGAAGCCCGGCATGAGCCTGCGTTTCGGGACCCTGCCGGAGGGACAGGATCCCGACGACCTCGTGCGCCATGGCGGCCGGCCGGCGGCGGAGGCGGTGCTGGCGGCGGCCCGGCCGCTGGCGGCCGAGCTCTGGAGCCGCGAGAGCGAGGGCGCGCCGATCGACACCCCGGAGCGCCGCGCGGCGCTGGAGGCGCGTATCGGCGACATCATCCGCGGCATCGGCGACGAGACGGTGCGCAAGCATTATCGCAGCGATCTCACGGAACGCTTCCGCAAGCTTTTCGCGCCGGCCGCCGGTGCCGGCGCGGGCGCCCGGCGCCCGGCGGGATCCCGTCAGCGGGGCCGCCGCCCGTTCGAGGCTGTGGAGCCGCCGCCGGTGGCGAGCGACATGGTGCGGCGCTCGGCGTTGGTGCGCGGGGTGTCGGGAGGTTTGCCGCGCAATGAGGCCCTGCTGCTCTTCGCGGTGCTGAACCATCCGTTCCTGCTGGACCGCCACGCCGAGGAACTGGCGGAACTGCCTTTCGCCAGCCGCGATGCCATCGCGCTGCGCCAGGCGCTGCTCGATGCCCATACCGAGGGCGAGGCCGACACGGCCGAGCATCTGGCGACGCGAATCTCCGCCGCCGGCCTTGGCGAACTGGCGGCGCGGGTGCGCGCCAGCGCGGTGGCGCGGCACGACTGGCCGGCCTTCGCCGATGCCGGCCGCAGCGATGTGGAACTGTGGTGGCACCAGCGCTCGGCCTTGCACCGCCGGTCGCACGCCCTATCTAGGGAACTGAGGGAAGCTGAAACCGCGCTCGCCGAGGAGCCGACAGAAATGAACTGGGCCCGCTTCCTCGACATACAAAAACGAATCGCCGCACTTGACGGGACCGAAGCTTTGGTAGAGGGGTTCGGCGCCGCGTCGGGTCGCTCGGCGAGGAGCATGTAACGAGTTCTGGGGTCTCTCGCCCGCGAGCGTGGTAAAACGCCGTGGTGCGGGTGGCCCTGTCTGCGTCCGCCCGCAAAGGCTGACGCGCCGGCGGCGCCGGGGCCGAGGTTTGGCCTGCGGGTGGACCGGGATCGGATCTGAAGGGGCGGTGCCGCCGGGCGGCGGCCGTCATGCGCCGGGGTCGATGTTCGGTCGCGGCGATTGAGGAGCACACGCATGGCGAAGCAGGCGGCGGAAGCAACGGAAGCCCCGGAGAAGGATGGCGACACCCCGGACAGCCCGTTGCTCGATCTTTCGGATGCCGCCGTCCGCAAGATGATCAAGCTCGCCAAGAAGCGCGGCTATGTCACCTATGACGAACTGAACGAGGTTCTCCCGTCGAACGAGGTGTCGTCCGACCAGATCGAGGACATCTACGCGATGCTCAACGAGATGGGCATCAACGTCATTGAGGCGGAAGAGGCGGAAGCCGAGGAAGCCGCTGAAGAGGGCGGGGAAGCGGCGGATGAGGAGGAGGAGTCCGGCGGCGAGATCGCCGAGGCGGCGCCCCGTGCCGTCGTCCGCTCCGAAACCAAGTCCGAGCCCGGCGAGCGGACCGACGACCCCGTGCGCATGTATCTGCGCGAGATGGGCTCGGTGGAACTGCTCTCCCGCGAGGGCGAGATTGCCATCGCCAAGCGCATCGAGGCCGGCCGCGAGGCGATGATCGCGGGCCTCTGCGAGAGCCCGCTGACCTTCCAGGCCATCATCATCTGGCGCGACGAGCTAGTGGAGGGCAAGGTCCTCCTGCGCGACATCATCGATCTCGAAGCCACCTATGCCGGCCCCGAGGGCAAGAACGCTCCGATCGTCGAGGGCGGCGCGCTCGCGCCCGACGGCGACGAGGAGCGCGAGCCGACCATCGGCGAGAGCATCGCCTCCGACGACGAGGACGACATGGAGAATTCCCTGTCGCTCGCCGCGATGGAAGCCGAGATCAAGCCGAAGGTGCTGGAAACCTTCGACCGCGTCGCCGACGCCTATAAGCGGCTGCGCCGCCTGCAGGACCAGAACGTCGAATCCAAGCTGAAGAACGAGAGCCTGTCGCCCTCGCAGGAGCGCCGCTACAAGAAGCTGAAGGACGACCTCATCCTCGACGTGAAGTCGCTGTCGCTCAACCAGGCGCGCATCGACAACCTCGTGGAGCAGCTCTACGACATCAACAAGCGCCTCGTCTCGCTCGAGGGCCGGCTGATGCGCCTTGCCGAGAGCTTCGGCGTCTCCCGCGAGGACTTCCTGAAGCAGTATCAGGGTTCTGAGCTCGACCCGAAATGGGTCAATCGCGTGAAGAACCTCGCCACCCGCGGCTGGAAGGGCTTCGTCGGCCAGGAACTCGACGCCATCCGCGACCTTCGGTCGGACATCCACTCGCTGGCCACCGAGACCGGCCTCGAGATCCAGGAATTCCGCAAGATCGTGCAGATGGTGCAGAAGGGCGAGCGCGAGGCCCGGCAGATGGTGGAGGCCAATCTGCGCCTCGTCATCTCCATCGCCAAGAAATACACCAATCGCGGCCTGCAGTTCCTCGACCTCATCCAGGAAGGCAACATTGGCCTGATGAAGGCCGTAGACCAGTTCGAGTACCGCCGCGGCTACAAGTTCTCGACCTATGCGACGTGGTGGATCCGGCAGGCGATCACCCGCTCGATCGCCGATCAGGCGCGCACCATCCGCATTCCCGTGCATATGATCGAGACGATCAACAAGATCGTGCGCACCTCGCGCCAGATGCTCCACGAAATCGGCCGTGAGCCGACCCCGGAGGAACTGGCCGAGAAGCTCGGCATGCCGCTGGAGAAGGTGCGCAAGGTCCTGAAGATCGCCAAGGAGCCGATCTCGCTCGAAACCCCGATCGGCGACGAGGAAGACAGCCATCTCGGCGACTTCATCGAGGACAAGAACGCGATCCTGCCGATCGACGCGGCGATCCAGTCGAACCTGCGCGAAACCACCACGCGGGTTCTGGCCTCGCTCACCCCGCGCGAGGAGCGGGTGCTGCGCATGCGCTTCGGCATCGGCATGAACACCGACCACACCCTTGAAGAGGTCGGTCAGCAGTTCTCGGTCACCCGCGAGCGCATCCGCCAGATCGAGGCGAAGGCGCTGCGGAAGCTGAAGCACCCCTCGCGCAGCCGCAAGCTGCGCAGCTTCCTCGACAACTGAGCCCGGACGACACGACGGTGCAGCGGGGGCGGCCTTGGGCCGCCCCTTCTGTTTTTGGCGGTGAGCGCGTCTGTCCGGCTTTCAGCGTGCCGGCGGCTCGACCAGCAGCGCCACGATGCGGCGCACCAGCGGCAGCACCGCGAGCAAGGTGGGGAACGCCACCAGCCACGAGAGCAGCCAGGCCGTCGGCCACGTCGCGAGGAAGGCGGGGCTGACGCCGAGGCTGCGCAAGTTAGCGATGGCCGAGACCACCAGTGTCATCAGCAGCGACAGCACGAACGGCGTGATGAAGGCGCCATAGCGCGCGGGGAGGCGGCGGCGAGGGGATGGGGTCGTCATGATCAGGTCTTTCGTCAGGGCGGAACCTTGAGGTTCGATGTGCATCCGCCGGTTGTCGCCCGGGTGGGATGCGTTGCCTGACGTGAGACGCTTACGGTCACCGTGAAACGGTAACGCGCAACTCAATAGCGTTCTCCGGGGGAACTGTCCAGCCGACAGGAGATCGACAGCCGGCTCGTGTCAGACGCCAGCGCTGATGCCGGCTGGGTCGAACCCCGCCGCGCTGCACCCACGCCCATTGCGGC
>CAZIXP010000161.1:3525-8753 GCA_964543245.1 uncultured Starkeya sp. | reverse complement strand
TCGGCTCGCCCTCGTCGAGGAGGGTGTCCGGCTCGTCGAGGCTGCTGTCGGGGATGCGCTCGCGCAGCGGCGACAGCGCCTCGATCACATCGTCCGCGCCGGTGATGAGGGAGGCGCCCTGCTTGATCAGCCGATTGGCGCCGGCGGCCCGCGGGTCGAGCGGCGAGCCGGGAACGGCGAAGACCTCGCGGCCCTGCTCGGCGGCCAGCCGGGCGGTGATGAGGGAGCCCGAGCGCTCCGCCGCCTCCACGATGATCACCCCCAGCGCAACCCCGGAGACCAGCCGGTTGCGGCGCGGGAAATCCCGGGCGCGCGGCTCCCATCCCATCGGCATCTCCGTGACGACGGCGCCCTCTTCGGCGATGCGCTGGAGCAGGCCGAGGTTCTCCGGCGGGTAGGGTCGGTCGTGGCCGCCGGCGAGAACGGCCAAGGTGCCGGTGGCGAGGCTGGCCTCATGGGCGGTGGTGTCGATGCCGCGGGCGAGGCCGGAAGCGATCATCCAGCCGGCAAGGCCGAGATCGCGCGCCAGCCGGGCGGCCATGGTGCGCCCGGCGCCCGAGGCGTTGCGCGAGCCGACGATCGCCACCATCGGCGTCGTCAGCAGTTCGAGCCGGCCACGCGTGGCGAGGAGCGGCGGCGCGTCCTCGATGGCGCGCAGCGCCGGGGGGTAGTCGCGCTCGCCGAGCGCCACGAAGGTGCCGCCGAGACGCGCCAGCGCCTCGATTTCCGCTTCCGCCTCGGCGATCGAGCAGATGCGCGGCGGCAGCAGCCCGCCGCCCTTGCGGGCGAGCTGGGGCAGGGCCTCCAGTGCCGCCGCCGCGCCGCCGAAGCGGTTCACCAGGCCGCGAAAGGTGCGCGGGCCCACATTCTCGCTGCGGATGAGGCGAAGCCAGTCGCGGCGCTGGCGGTCGTCGAGGCGGGTTCCGCCAGATGATCGCGCCCCGCCGGCCATGTCATTTCTGCCCGATCCGGCCTTCGGTACCGGCAAGCAGGCGCTGGATGTTGGCGCTGTGCTTGAACCAGAGCAGGGCGGTCAGCACGCCGAGCAGGATGGCGGTGGGCGCCCCGGCGACATAGCCGCCGGCGGCGGTGGTCGCGACCGAGGCGATCAGCGCCGAGAGCGAGGAATAGCGGGTGGCGAAGGCCACCGCGAGCCAGACCGCGGCGAAGGCCAGCGCCGCCGGCCAGGCCAGCGCGAGGCTCACGCCCAGGAAAGTCGCGACGCCCTTGCCGCCCCTGAAGCGCAGCCAGACCGGAAAGACATGGCCGAGGAAAGCCCCCAGCGCCGCGATCAGCGCCGCCTCCGGGCCGAACAGGTGACGGGCGAGCAGCACCGCGACCGTGCCCTTCAGGGCGTCGCCCAGCAGCGTCGCCGCCGCCAGCCCCTTGCGACCGGTGCGCAGCACGTTGGTTGCGCCGATATTGCCCGAGCCGATCGAGCGGATATCGGCCGTACCGGCCGCCCGGGTGAGCAGCAGCCCGAACGGAATCGACCCGAGCAGATAGCCGATGACCAGCGCGGTCAGGCTCGGAAAGAGCGGCAACGTCCCGTCCATGGCCATGGGCTTTCCGTGCGGGAGCCACGCTCCCTTGGGTCAAACGTATTCGTACACCGTGCGGCCGGCAACCAGCGTGCGAACCACGCGGCCCTGGAACCGGGCCTCGTCGAACGGGGTGTTGCGGCAGCGGGACTTCAGCGTCGCGGCATCGAGGATCCAGGCTTCGTCGGGCGCGATCACCGCGATGTCGGCGGCCGCACCGGGCCTCAGCGTGCCGGCGTCGAGGCCGAGGATCTCGGCGGGCCGGGTCGACATCGCCCGCACCAGCGTCATCAGCGCCAGCGCGCCGCCATCCACCAGCCGCAGACCGGTGGCGAGCATGGTTTCCAGCCCGATGGCGCCGAACGCCGCCTCGGAGAAGGGCAGCCGCTTCACCTCGACATCCTGCGGGTTGTGGTCGGACACCACCACATCGATCAGCCCCTCGGCGAGCCCGGCCAGCAGCGCCTGCCGGTCCTCCTCGCCACGCAGCGGCGGGGCGACCTTGAAGAAGGTGCGATAGCCCACCACGTCGCGCTCGTTCAGCGCGAGATGGTTGATCGAGGCCGAGGCGGTCACCGCCAGCCCTTCCTCCTTGGCGCGGCGCAGCACCGCCAGCGATTCGGCGCAGGTGAGCGAGGCGGCGTGGTAGCGCCCGCCGGTGATCGCGGCCAGCCGCACGTCGCGCTCGAACACGATCGTCTCCGCCGCCTTCGGCACCCCCGCGAGGCCGAGGCGGGAGGCGAGTTCGCCCTCGTTCATCACGCCCTCGCCGGTCAGCGTGGCGTCCTCGGTGTGGTGGACGATCAGCGCGTCGAAGTCGCGGCCATAGGTGAAGGCGCGGCGCAGCACCTGGGCCGAGGCGATGGAACGGGCGGCATCGGTGAAGGCGACCGCCCCGGCCGACGCCAGCAGGCCGATCTCCGTCATCTCCCGCCCCTGAAGCCCTCGGGTGAGGGCGGCCATGGGGTGGATGTTGACGATGGCGGTGTCGCGGGCGCGGCGCTTCACGAAGTCGACGATGGCGGGGTCGTCGATCACCGGATCGGTGTCGGGCTGGCAGATCACCGTGGTGACGCCGCCGGCCGCCGCCGCCTGGCTGGCGGAGGCCAGCGTCTCCCGGTGCTCGGCGCCGGGCTCGCCGATGAAGGCGCGCATATCGACCAGGCCGGGGATGACGATCAGGCTGGCGCAATCGATGCGCTCCGTCCCGTCCGGCAGGCCGGCCGCGCCGAGGCCCGGCGCCATGTCCTTGATGACGCCGTCGGCGACCAGCAGGTCGGCGTGGCGGTCGATGTCGCGGGAGGGGTCGACGACCCGACCTCCCGCCAGCAGGATCGGGCGCGGCTCACGCATTGGGCAGGTTCCTCGACAGGGCATCGAGCACCGCCATGCGCACCGCGACACCCATCTCCACCTGTTCGCGGATCAGCGACTGGGGGCCGTCGGCGATGGCGGAATCGATCTCCACACCGCGATTCATCGGGCCGGGGTGCATAACCAGCGCATCCGGATGGGCGAAGCGCAGCTTGGCGGCGTCGAGGCCCCAGTAATGGAAGTATTCCTTCACCGATGGCACGAAGGAGCCGCTCATCCGCTCGCGCTGCAGGCGCAGCATCATCACGATGTCGGCGTCGGCGAGCCCCGCGCGCATGTCGCGGTGGACCTCGACGCCGAACCGCTCGATATCGCGGGGCAGCAGGGTGGACGGCCCGATCACCCGGACCCGCGCGCCCATGGTGTGCAGCAGCAGGATGTTGGAGCGGGCGACGCGGGAATGCAGGATGTCGCCGCAGATGGCGACGATCAGCCCCTCGAGGCGGCCCTTGTTGCGGCGGATGGTGAGCGCGTCGAGCAGGGCCTGGGTGGGGTGCTCGTGGGCACCGTCGCCGGCATTGACCACGGCGCAGTCCACCTTGCGGGCGAGCAGCTCGACCGCGCCGGAGGCGCTGTGCCGCACGATGATCATGTCGGGGTGCATCGCGTTCAGCGTCGCCGCGGTGTCGATGAGGGTCTCGCCCTTCTTCACCGAGGAGGTGCCGATCGACATGTTCATGACATCGGCCCCGAGCCGCTTGCCGGCAAGCTCGAAGGAGGATTGCGTGCGGGTCGAGGCTTCGAAGAACAGGTTGATCTGGGTGCGGCCCCGCAGGGTCGCCCGCTTCTTCTCGACCTGGCGGTTGAGCGTCACGAACTCCTCGGCAAGGTCGAGCAGCCCCGTAATCTCTTCCGCGGACAGGCCTTCGATGCCGAGCAGGTGCCGGCGCGACAGGCTGAAGGGTGCGATCGGGTTCGATGTCATATCGAAGTCGGCTGGATAGACGTCCGGGCCCGCCTCCGCAAGACGCGCGCGGCGTTTTGGCCGGTTGTCCCGTCTTTCCTCAGTCGCGGCGGCGGTATCGGGGGAGAGGCATTGCCGCAGCGGTAGAATGGCGCCATCTTCGTGCCCCGGTCATCGAACAAGGGCCACGAAAGCGCCACCGTGCATTCAGACCGTGTTCACCGGAATCGGCGCATTGTCGGGCCAATCACATCGGGATCGGTGTGAACCAGGGAGTAGCTTCCATGATGACTTCGCGTTTTGGCAGGGCCATGGCGCAGGCGGGCATCGCCGCCACGCTGATCGGCTCGCTGGTCTCGCCGCTGGCCGCCGCCCCGCTCGGCGCCGTCAACCTCGCTTCGACCGCCGTGCCGTCGGCCCCGGTGGAAAACGTCACCTGCACCGGCTGTTACGTCGCGGGCGGCCTTGCCGCCGGCCTGCTGGCCGGCGCGGCGATCGCCAACGCCCAGCCGCGCTACTACGCGCCGCCGCCGCCGCCGGTCTATTACGCGCCGCCCCCGCCGCCGCCGGTCGTTTATGCGCCCGCGCCGCGCTACTACGCCTATGGCAAGTGCTGGATCCAGACCGGTCCCTATCAGGGCCAGGGCTATTACGGCCGCTGCGGCGCGGGGTGTAGCGGCAGGTGAGGCACTGCGGCCAAGGCATTGCCTCACAACAGCTTTTGGATCATGTCGACCGCCGCGATCGCGAGCGGCATGGTCGCTGCCGCGGCCAGTGTCTGCACCGTGAGGATTTCCGCCAGAAGCGGCGCGTCCCCGCCCATCTGCCGTGCCAGCACATAGCCGTTCGGGGCGGAGGGTACCGCCGCCGCCACGGCGACGATGAGCAGGTCCACCCCGGTGAGCCGCCACCACACCCCGATCGCCACGGCGAGGGCCGGCAAGACCAGCAATTTCAGCACGCTCGCCACCCAGCTTGCCGCCCGCGGCCGCCGGAGGTCGCCGAGCCGCAGCCCCGCCCCGACCACCAGCAGCCCGAGCGCCAGCGAGGCGCGGCCGAGGATGTCGCCGAACGTCACCACCACCGGGGGCACCGGCAGGTGGAAGGCGTTGATCGCGGCGCCCGCGGCACATGACCAGATGAAGGGATTGCGCAGGATCTGCAGGCCCATACGGCGCAATCCGGGCGCGGCGTTGTGGCCGTGGCGCGCCAGGGTGATGACGCTGATGGTGTTGAGCGCCGGAATCATCACCGCCAGCCCGACCGCCGCCACCGCGAGCCCGGCGGGGCCGGCAAGGCCGCCCGCCACCGCCAGCCCGACATAGGTGTTCCAGCGCACAGCGCCTTGAAAAACCGAGGTAAAAGCCGGTCCGTCAAGCCGCAGCGCGCGGCAGAGGGCCGGGCGGGAG
>CAZIXP010000161.1:0-3515 GCA_964543245.1 uncultured Starkeya sp. | reverse complement strand
GTCATGACGGCGATCGCCCCCAGCAACGCTACGCACACCTCCAGCACCGCCACCCCGCCGAGGTCGGCGCGGGCGATGTTCACCACCAGCAGCGCCGGGAACAGCACGTAATAGCTGAGCCGCTCCAGCGCGATCCAGTGCGTATCCTCTTGCAGCAGCACGCGTTTCAGCACCGCGCCCAGCGCGATGACGAGAAAGACGGGCATCAGGGCGGAGAGCACGTTCGCCATGGCGCACCCGTCAGCGCGCCGCGCCGAGGATCCGCAGCCGGTCGAGCGCGCCCTGCAGGATGAAGGCGGCGGCGTGCTGGTCGATCACCGCGGCGCGGCGGGCCCGGCTGACGTCGGCGCCGACCAGCTCGCGCTCGACGGCGGCGGTGGAAAGCCTTTCATCCCAAAGACATATGGGCAGCTCGGTGAGCCGCGCGAGGTTGCGGGCGAAGGCCCGGGTGGCCTGGGCGCGGGGGCCTTCGGAGCCATCCATGTTGATCGGCAGGCCCAGCACCAGCCCGACCGCGCCGCGCGCGGCGGCGAGTTCCAGCAGCCGCGCCGCATCGGGGGTAAACTGTTTGCGGGCAATGGTTTCCACCCCCGCGGCAAGGCGGCGATCGGGATCGCAGCTCGCGATTCCGATGGTTTTCGTGCCGAGATCGATGCCGATCAGCGTCCCGCGCGGGGGCAGGATGGCGGCGGCGTCGGCGAGGGGCAGGATCGGGGCGCTCATGGCACCTGCGCTAGCACGCCGCCCCGGCGGGCGCCATCGGGCAACGGTGCGATCAGTGCGGTGAGGTGGACGATGAGGCCGATCGTCCGCAACGGCCGGTGTCGCGGTTGGCGCCTCCGCCGCGCGCCGACCCTGTGTCGGCTGGCCGCCGTGCCGGAGCCGGTCGCGGTGCTGTCTGCCGCGGCGCCGGTTCAGTGTTGTCGGGAATAAGATACCTCCAGCCGGGAAGGCGCCTCGCAGGGCTCCCTTGGCAGGCTCCCTTGGCAGGCTCCCTTGGCACGGCCGCGCCGACCACACCCGCCGGCCGCCCCCCGGCACGCCCCCGTCGCGGCGGCGTCGCCGTCCCGTCGCGAGGCGAGCGGTAGGGTCCGCCCTTGTGCCGCGGGTCGGCGGCCCTATCTTGCCCGACCGGGAACAACGGAGCTGCCCATGAAGATCACCTGGTATGGCCACGCCGCCTTCCGTCTCGATTTCGCGGACAAGGTCGTGCTCATCGATCCCTTCCTGTCGGGAAATCCTGGCTTCAAGTCGAGCCGCGACGTCGCCGTGCTCGGCGCCACCCACATCCTGCTGACCCACGGCCATGGCGACCATGTCGGCGACACCGTGGCGATTGCCGAGGCGACCGGCGCCAAGGTGGTGGCCAATGCCGATCTCTGCGGCTGGCTGGCGAGCCAGGGCGTGAAGGCGCTCGATTCGATGAACACCGGCGGCACCACCGACCAGGGTGGTTTCACCGTGACCATGGTGCGGGCCGACCATTCCTCCGGCGAGATGGTGGACGGCCGCCCGGTCTATCTCGGCAACCCCAACGGCATCATCGTCCACGCCCCGGGCGAGCCGACGCTCTGGCACATGGGCGACACCGACATCTTCTCCGACATGGCGCTGATCGCCGAGCTGCACCAGCCCGAGGTGGTGATCCTGCCGATCGGCGACCGCTACACCATGGGCCCGCGCACCGCGGCGGTCGCGGTGCGGCGCTATCTGCCGGGGCTGACGGTGATTCCCTGCCACTACGCCTCCTTCCCGCCGCTGGAGCCGACCGCCGACCGCTTCGTCGAGGCGGTGGGCGAGGAGGCCACGGTGAAGGTGCTGGAGAGCGGCGTGCCCGTGGAATTCGCCAAGCCCTGAGGCGTTCGCCAAGCCCTGAGGCGTTCGCGAAGCCCTGAGGCTTACGCCCCGAGGGGCGCGCCGGCCGGAGCGGCCGGCGGCCCGCCGTGGCCCTCGCCGCGCGGCCGGGTGCCGGCTTTCGGCGCGCCGGCATTTCGCTCGCGGCGCGCCGGTGGTCCCGGCGGCGCGTGGCAGCGAGGCCCTGCCTGCGGTGATGCCGCGGCGGCGGCCATCGGCAAGCCTGCCGAATCGGCCCCCGCGCGGGCTGAGCCGGAAGCCGGGAAACCTCCGGTTCCGCGGCCTCGCCGCCGGCACGTGCGCGGGCTCGGCCGCGGCCGGCCGCGTCCCGCCCTATTGATGGCCATCAACGGCTGCGGGTGGCGCGGGCGGTCGCGTTGCCGCTGCCACCAAGCTTACCGCCGTCAAGCTTGCCGCGGCTTCGCCGCCGTCGAGCCGCCGCTGCCCGTCAGCTCGCGACCTGCGCGCCCGCCGCGACGGCGGCGAAGCCGCGGCGGATGCCGGTGGTGTGGCGCACGAAGGCGGTGGCGGCGAGATGGTCGAGCGCGTCTGCCAGTTCCGGCAGCGCCTCCACCGTGCCCCCGGCGCTTTCGATGCGGCGCACCAGCCCGACCTCGGCGCCGTCGCGCAGGATGCCGAGCACATGGGACCGCGATACCCGGAAGGTCCGCGCGATCTGCGAGATGGAGCGCGGCGTGCCGCTGCGCGCGGCGTCGTAGAGCTCCATCGCGATGACGATGCCGCCATCGTGATCGGCGAAGACGCGCAGCGCCGGCACCTCGTCCACCAGCCGCCAGCCGTTGCGGAACGGCTCCAGCAGCGTCTCGACGAAGGCGGCGACGAAGCGGGGGTCCTCCAGCAGGTCCGCGGCCCGGGCCGCCTCCGGCCACAGCGTCGCCAGCGGCGCGAACAGCGAGCGCCAGCGGTCGCGGTGGAGCGCGAGGAAACGGTCGGTCACCATCAGCCGGCGCCGCCGCCGGTCGGCATCCGGCGCGGGGACCAGCAGGCCGAGCAGGCGGAAGGTGGCGACCACCGCCGCGACCCGGCCCGGGCTGCACACGTCGAGCGCGGCGGCCTCCGCCTTCAGCCGCCCGGTGGTGAGGCCGCGGGCCTCCGGCCCGGTTTCGAAATGCATGCTGAGCATCATCAGCCCGAGCGCGACCCGCCCGCGGTCGTTGAGCAGGCGGGAGAGCAGCAGGCTTTCACGATAGCTGGCGGCCAGGCCGCGGGCAGCCAGCAGGGCCGCCGCGGGAAAGCCCGGCAGGGTGCGCAGGCGGTCGCGCTCGGCGCGTTCGGCGGCGCTGAGCCTGCCGTGGTCGCTGTCGGCGTCGTCCCGCGCCGTCGCTTCGATTGCCGCCATCGCCACCCTGTCCTGCTGCGGCGCGTCATGGACGCCGGAAATTACGATCAAGAATCGACATTGCGCCTCTGGTGCCCGGAAGACTAATCCGGCACCGTCCCCTAGCGGAACTTTGAACCGGAGGACACGCCATGTCCGCTTCCTTCCACCCGTCCGTCCGCTCCCTCTTCCCGGCCAGCCGCCCGGCTCGCCTCCTGCGGTCCGGCGTCGCGCTGGCCGCGGCGGCATTCGCGCTCGCCACCTTCGCCGGCGCCGGCGGCGCCGAGGCGGCGGTGGTGTACTGCACCGCGCCGGGCGTCCC
>CAZIXP010000160.1:0-8780 GCA_964543245.1 uncultured Starkeya sp. | reverse complement strand
ATTCCGGTTCGCGTGAAGAAAATGCGGCAGAACAACAACCTAGAGCGGCGTGCGCCTATTGCAACGCCCGGTCCGGGATCGCGCGATTCTGGCGGCGAGATGGGTGCGGGTCACGCGCGGCAGGGCTAGAGTGCCGCCATGAGCGAGAATCTGCACCCCCGTCTGCCCACTTATTCCGATGTCGTCTCCGCGGCCGAGCGCCTGGCCGAGGTTGCGGTGCGCACCCCGCTGGTGGCGTGTCCGAAGCTCGACGCGCTGACCGGCGGGCGCATCTTCGTCAAGCCGGAGCCGCTCCAGCGCACCGGCTCCTTCAAGTTCCGCGGCGCCTATAACCGCATCTCCCGGCTGGGGCCGGAGCAGAAGGGCGGCGGCGTGGTCGCGTGTTCCTCCGGCAATCACGCCCAGGGCGTGGCGGCGGCGGCGACCTTGCTGGGCATGCCCTCGGTGATCGTGATGCCGCGGGATGCGCCGGCGATGAAGCGCGCCCGCACCATCGCCTTCGGCGGCGAGGTGGTGGAATATGAACGCGGCGTCGAGGATCGCGACGCCATCGCCACCACCATCGCTGCGTCGCGCGGGGCGGTGTTCGTGCCGCCCTATGACGATTTCCACATCATCGCCGGGCAGGGCACGGTCGGGCTGGAAATCGCGCAGGACATGGAGGCTCTCGGCCTCGTACCCGACGTGGTGATCGCCAATGCCTCCGGCGGCGGCCTAGTGTCGGGCATCGCGCTGGCGGTCAAGCAGCGTTTCCCAAACGCCCGCGTGCTGACCGCCGAGCCCGCCGGCTTCGACGATCACGCCCGCTCGTTCCGCGCCGGGCACCGCGAGCGCAACGCCCAGGCCTCCGGCACGATCTGCGACGCGCTGATGGCGGCGACGCCGGGGCGGCTCACCTTCGAGATCAGCTTGCGCCTGGTGGGGGAGGGTGTCGCCGCCAGCGACGAGGAGGTCGCCCGCGCGGTGGCCTTCGCCTTCGAGGAACTGAAGATCGTGGTGGAGCCGGGCGGGGCGGTGGCGCTGGCGGCGGTTCTGGCCGGGCGGCTGGACCTTGCCGGCAAGACCGCGGCGATTGTGCTCTCCGGCGGCAATGTCGATCCCGGCACCTTCGCCGAGTGCCTGCGGGTCGCCGGGCGGGCCTGAGGCGCGGCGGGCGTTTCAGACCGCCTGCGCCATCGCCTGCTTCAGCGGAAGCTGGGCACGGCGGATGTTGTCGAGGAACTGCGCGGTGCAGGCTTCCCAGCTATAGCCGAGCGCGAAATCCCGCGCCGCCGTGCGGTCGAGGCTCAGCGCGCCGAGCGCGGCCTGCCGCAGATCCGCGTCCAGCACGCCGACAGCCTGCCCGGTTCCGGCGGTTCGGCCGATCACGTCGAGCGGGCCGGTGACCGGGAAGGCGGCGACCGGCAGGCCGCTTGCCAGCGCTTCCAGCAGAACGATGCCGAAGGTGTCGGTGAGGCTGGGGAAGACGAAGACGTCGGCGGCGGAATAGGTGCGGGCGAGCCGCTCGCCCTCCTGCTTGCCGAGGAAGCGGGCGTCGGGATAGCGGGCCGTCAGCTCCGCACGGGCCGGACCGTCGCCGACGACGACCTTGCTGCCGGGAAGGTCGAGACCGAGGAACGCCTCCACGTTCTTCTCCACCGCCACCCGGCCGACATAGAGAAAGATCGGGCGGGGCAGGGCGGCGAGCAGGGCGTCGTCGATTTCGGCCGCGCTGCGCGGACGGAACAGCTGGGCGTTCACGCCCCGCGACCAGCGCATGATGTTGCGGAAGCCGCGCTGGCGCAGCTCGGCCTCGAGTGTCGGGGTCGAGACCATCATGCCCGAGCCGGCATTGTGGAAGCGGCGCAGCCAGGCATAGGAGAGGCGCTGCGGCACCGGCGCCCGCGCGGCGAGATACTCAGGGAACCGGGTGTGGTAGCTGGTGGTGAAGGGCTGCCGCCGGGCGAGGCAGGAGCTGCGGGTCATCAGCCCGATCGGCCCCTCGGTAGCGATGTGGACGAAATCCGGCGCGACCTCGCGGATGCGACGTCCCACCATGCCGCTGGTGGTCAGGGCCAGCCGGATCTCCGGGTAGGTCGGCATCGGCACGGTGCGGAAGTCGGCCGGCGTCAGGAAGCGGATCTCGGCGCCCAGCGCGGCGGCATGGAACGCGGTGTGCTCCAGCGAGCGGACGACGCCATTGACCTGCGGGTGCCAGGCATCGGTCGCGATGAGGACGCGCATCAGGCGGCCGCGCGCGGGCGTTCGAGCAGAACCGGCCCGCCCAGCGCCGCGGCGCGGGTCGCACGGGCCCAGTCGATGATCTCGAACCGGCCGTCGGCATGCTCGACGATGGCGGTGCAGCTCTCGACCCAGTCGCCGCAATTGAGATAGGTGAGGCCGAACTGCTCGTGCATCACGGCATGGTGGATGTGGCCGCAGATGACGCCGTCGACCTTGTGCCGCCGCGCTTCGGTGGCCACCGCTTCCTCGAAGCGGCCGATGAAGTTCACCGCGTTCTTCACCTTCAGCTTGGCCCACTGGCTCAGCGACCAGTAGGGGAAGCCGAGCTTGCGGCGCACCCAGTTGAGATAGGTGTTCACGATCAGCGCGGTGGTGTAGGCGCCATCGCCGAGGAAGGCCAGCCAGCGGGCATGGCGCACCACGACGTCGAACACGTCGCCATGGATGACGAGGTAGCGCTTGCCGTCCGCGGCTTCGTGGATCGCGGTCTCGACCACCTCGATGCCGCCGAAGTGGCTGCCGTAATAGTCGCGCAGGAACTCGTCGTGATTGCCGGGGAGATACACGATGCGGGTGCCCTTGCGGCCCTTGCGCAGCAGCTTCTGCACCACATCGTTGTGGGCCTGCGGCCAGTACCAGCCGGAGCGCAGCCGCCAGCCATCCACGATGTCGCCGACGAGATAGAGCGTGTCGGCCTCGTGGTGGCGGAGGAAGTCGAGCAGCAGGTCGGCCTGGCAGCCCTTCGTGCCGAGATGGACATCGGACAGGAAAAGGCTGCGGAAACGCCGGGCGTCGGGTGCGTCGTTCACCTCGGATCCTCTCTGCGCGGTGCTCCGCAAAGGAGCCCTGCATCCTGCGACAAGGATAAGCCCGACTCGCATCACGCTTTTATGACGCTGCGAAACCCGCCTTTCCGCGTGGCCGGTCCGGCCGGCGCGATCCGGCGGGTTTTGAACGCGATCACAGGAACAGCAGCACGACGCTGGCGGCGACCAGCAGCGCCATGGCGAGGTTGATCAGCCGGTGCGCCCGCGGGCTGGACACCAGCCGCGCGATCACAACGCCGAAGGAGGCCCAGACGGCGAGCGCGGGAAAGGTCACCGCGCCCATCACCGCCGCGATGAGCAGCACCTCCGCCACGAGGTCGCCGCCGACGGTGGTGAAGGTGGGCACCACGCTCAGCGCCAGCGTCCACGCCTTCGGGTTGACCCACTGGAACAGCGCCGCCTGCAGCAGCGTGAAGGGCTGGGCGATGGCCGCGCCCGAGGCGGGGTCCGCCACAGCGATCTTCCAGGCAAGGAACAGCAGATAGGCCGCGCCGACGAATTTCAGCACCTCGTGCAGGTGCGGCACCGCCCGGAACAGCCCGCCGAGCCCGAAGCCGACAGCGATCACCATCAGGGGGAAGCCGAGGGTGACACCCCAGATCTGCGGCAGCGTGCGGCGGAAGCCGAAGGCCGCGCCCGACGCGGTCGAGATGATGTTGTTGGGGCCGGGCGTGAAGGCGCCGGCGACGGCGAAGAGCACCAGCGAAACGAAGGTTGGCGTCACGGCATGTCCTCCTATGGTCAGTCATGCTGACCTTTCCATTCCTGCTACGCGCTCCGGCCGCTCGCCACAACCCGGAACCGACGCCCAACTGGAACCGACACCATTGCACCCCGGCCATCGTCGCCCGATGATCCCGCGCGAAACGAGTCGGAGACGATCATGAAGCTGGTGCGGTTCGGGGCGTTCGGCCAGGAGAGGCCGGGGCTGGTCGACGGGAACGGCGTGGTGCGCGATCTCGGCGGCATCGTCGCCGACCTCGATGCGGCGGCGCTGTCGCCGGAGGGGCTGGAGCGGCTGCGGGCCATCGATCCCGCGACGCTGCCGGTGGCGCCCGCCGGGGTTCGGCTCGGCGCCTGCGTGCCGCGGCCCGGCCACTTCGTGGCGGTGGGTCTCAATTATGCCGATCACGCCGCCGAGGCCGGCATGCCGCTCCCGAGCGAGCCGGTGCTGTTCTCGAAGGCGCCGAACTGCATCGTCGGCCCGCATGACGACATCGTGCAGCCGAAGGGCTCGACCAAGCTGGACTGGGAGGTCGAGCTCGGCATCGTCATCGGCAGCCGCGCCCGCTATGTCGAGGAGGCCGACGCGCTGCGCCACATCGCCGGGTTCTGCCTCGCCAACGACGTTTCCGAGCGCGGTTTCCAGATCGAGCGCAACGGTCAGTGGATCAAGGGCAAGAGCTGCGAGACCTTCGGTCCGCTCGGCCCGTTCCTGGTGACCCCGGACGAGATCGCCGACGTGCAGAACCTCGCGCTGTGGCTCGATGTGAATGGAGAGCCGCGCCAGCGCGGCACCACCGCGACCATGATCTTCCCCGTGGCCTTTCTGGTGTCCTACATAAGCCAGTTCATGGTGCTGGAGCCCGGCGACGTCATCATCACCGGCACCCCGCCCGGCGTCGGGCTCGGCATGAAGCCGCCGCTCTACCTCCAGCCGGGCGACGTGGTCACCCTCGGCATTGAGGGGCTCGGCGAGCAGCGGCAGAAGGTTGTGGCCTTCGCCGGCTGAGCCTTCACGAGCGCGCGAGGGCCGCGGTGGCCGGATTGCCAGCGCGTTTGGTGCCTCTCTAATGTTGCGCCGCAACCGGGAACCGTCTTCCCGGAGAGGGAATCATTCATGCGTCGTCTCGTCATAGCCACCGCCCTTGCCGCCCTTGCCGCCACCGCGGCCCTCGCCCAGGGCGACCCGGTCGACCAGCGCGAGGCGCTGTTCAAGGAGTGGGGCCGCGCCACCCGGCCGGTCGGGGAGATGCTGAAGGGCGATGCCGCCTTCGATCTCGCCAAGGTGCAGGCGGCGCTCGATGTTTATGTGAAGAACGCCAAGGTCCTTCCCGGCCTGTTCCCGCCCGGCGCCACCGGCAACGCCCAGCCGGCGGTGTGGAGCCGGAACGACGAGTTCAAGGCGCTGTTCGCCAAGTTCGAGCAGGACGCGACCGCCGCCCGCGGCGCCATCACCGACGAAGCCAGCTTCAAGGCGAACTTCCCCAGCGTGGTCCGCACCTGCGGCACCTGCCACGAGACCTTCCGGGTCAAGAAGTGAGCCTGCGCGATCCGGCGGCTTCGGCTGCGGCCGGCGTCGCCGCACCGCAGCAAGGCGCGGCGGCGGCCCACCGGACGACGCTGGCCTGGGACCTGCCGACGCGCCTGTCGAAATGGGCGCTGGCGGTGCTGGTCGGCTTGGCCTTCGCCACGCGCTATTACGGCGACGCGGACCTCGTCTGGCATATGTGGAACGGCCTCGCCATCCTCGTGGTGCTGGTGTTCCGGCTGCTGTGGGGCGTGGTCGGAGGCTCCACCGCCCGCTTCGCCGGCTTCCTGGCCGGGCCGGGGGCGGTGATCGGCTATGTCGCCGCCCTGCTGAAGGGGCGGCCGCGCCATTACCTCGGCCACAACCCGGCCGGCGGCTGGATGGTGGTGGCCTTGCTGGCCCTGGTGGGGGCGCAGGCCCTCACCGGCCTCTTCACCACCGACGACATCATGATCGACGGCCCGATGGTGCGGGCCGCCGCGGGCTGGGTGGTGGAGCGCGCCTCCGTGCTGCACCAGGACCTGTTCTGGTATCTGCTGGGGCTCATCGGGCTGCACGTGGCGGCCAATCTCGCCTATTCCCTGTTCGGGCGGGACAATCTGGTGCTCGCCATGCTCAGCGGCCGCAAGCCGGCGGCGCCTTATGTCGATGCCGCCCGCGCCACGCCGGGCTCCATCGCCCGGGCCGTCGCCTGCCTCCTGGTGGCGGTGGTCGTTGTGTTCGGCGGCATCGCGCTGGCCGGGGGCAAGCCGTTTCCGTGAGGCGTGGGCGCCGCAGTTCGTGAGGCGCGGTCGCCTGGCCTCTTGCCAGCGCGGCGGAATGATGGTGCTTGCCGCGGCATGAACGCTCTCAAGGGCATCGCGCTCCAGATCGCCGCCACGTTCGTGTTCACCATCATGTCCGCGCTGGTGCGCGTGGTCTCGGTGCGCGTGCCCACCGGCGAGGTGGTGTTCGCGCGCTCCTTCTTCGCGCTGTTTCCGCTGCTGGCCCTGCTGGCGTGGCGCGGCGAGATCGGCGCGGCGGTGCGCACCGCTCATCCGTTCGGCCACATTGCCCGCGGCACCATCGGGGTATGCGCGATGGTGCTGGCCTTCTCCGCGCTGGCGCGGATCCCGCTTGCCGACGCCACCGCCATCGGCTTCACCGCGCCGCTGATGACGGTGCTGCTGGCGGCGCTGTTCCTCGGCGAGAAGGTGCAGGCCTATCGCTGGTGCGCGGTGGCCGCGGGCCTCGGCGGCGTGGTGGTGATGCTGTGGCCGCACATCGGCGGCGGCTTCGAGACCTGGGAGCGCGCGCTCGGCGCCGGCTGCGCGCTGCTGGGCGCTTTCTTCACCGCCGGCGCCATGGTGCAGGTGCGCCGGCTCACCGCCACCGAATCGACGGCGGCCATCGTGTTCTATTTCCAGGCGCTGGCGGCGGTCGCGGGGCTCGCCACCGCGGCCTGGGGCTGGCGGCTGCCGGGCGCCGCCGATGCGGGGCTGCTGCTGCTGATCGGCTTTCTCGGCGGAATCGGGCAGATCCTGCTGACCGAGAGCTACCGCTACGCCCCCGCCTCGGTGGTGGCGCCGTTCGCCTATTTCGCCATGCTCTGGTCGCTGCTGCTCGGCTTCATCCTGTTCGCCGAGGTGCCGCCGCTGCTGGTGCTGGTGGGCGCGGCGGTCGTCATCGGCGCGGGGCTGTTCGTGATCTGGCGCGAGCGCCGGCCCTCGGTGGCGCAGGCAGAGGCCGAGGCGGTCGCCTCCCAGCCGGCGGGCCCGCCGAGCTGAGGCGTCAGAACGCCTTGAAGGTGATGATGGTGCGGGTGTCCTGGATGCCGGGCACCGTCTGCACCTTCTCATTGACGAAATGGCCGATATCGGTGGTCTCCGGCACGTAGAACTTCACCAGCAGGTCGAAATCGCCGGCGGTGGAGTAGATTTCCGAGGCGATCTCGGCATCGGCGATCGCGTTGGCGACCTCATAGGAACGCCCGAGCAGGCATTTGATCTGGACGAAGAAGGGGATCATCGGCGGCTTTCGTCTGGCGCGGCGTTCAAGGGGCTCCAAGGGACCAGAAGCGCCGGGCGCTGGCAAGCCTGTCCCGGCCCGCGGGCGTCGTCCACGGCTCCGGGACCGGACGGCGGGCCTCGACCCTGCTGCGACACCGCTCCTGCGACACCGCTGCATGCCGGCATTCTTGAAAGCCCGCGCCGCTTCGCCTATGTGCAAAAAGACGATCTCGTTGGGGTGCCCGTCCGGGCTGAGAGGCGCCAAGCCAACCCACGAACCTGATCCGGGTCATGCCGGCGGAGGAAACGGATCGCATGCGCCGCTGGCCGCCCGCCGGGGGTCGCTGCGTGGCGTCAGCCTCGGCCGGCCAGGGAGGGCGGCCAGCATGGCGACCGAACGAACCAGCCAGTCCAGTCCGGCCGCCGCGCCCGCCACACCCATCGCGGTGACCATCGCCGGCTCGGATTCCGGCGGCGGGGCGGGCATCCAGGCCGATCTCAAAACCTTCTCCGCCCTCTCCGTCTATGGCGCCAGCGTCATCACCGCGCTCACCGCGCAGAACACGCTCGGCGTCAGCGGCATCCACGACGTGCCGCCCGCCTTCGTCGCGGCGCAGATGGACGCCGTGTTCGCGGACCTGACCGTGGCGGCGGTGAAGATCGGCATGCTGTCGCGGCCGGAGGTCATCGTCGCGGTGGCCGAGGGGCTCGACCGCCACTCACTGCGCACGGTGGTGCTCGATCCGGTGATGATCGCCGCCTCGGGTGACCGGCTGCTGGTGCCGGAAGCGGTCGAGGAACTGCGCCGCACCCTGCTGCCGCGCGCGCTGCTCATCACCCCCAACCTGCCGGAGGCCGCCGCCTTGCTGGACGCACCCGCCGCGACCAACGTCGCGCAGGCGCGGGCGCAGGCCGAACGGCTGCTCGCGCTGGGGCCGAAGGCGGTGCTGATCAAGGGCGGCCATGGCGACGGGCCGGAGAGCGTGGATGTGCTGCTCGATGCCGAGGGCATTGTCGAGCTTTCGGCCCCGCGCATCACCACGCGCAACACCCACGGCACCGGCTGCACCCTCTCCTCAGCCATCACCGCCGGGCTCGCCCGCGGCCTCGCGCTGCGGGAGGCGGTGGCGGCGGCGAAGATCTATCTCACCCAAGCGCTGGAGCGCGCCGAGGAGCTGACGATCGGCCGCGGCCACGGGCCGGTTCACCATTTCCACGCGCTGTGGCCGGCGCCGGGCGCGCGCTGAACGGCCGTTTTCTCACCGGGCGCCCTCAGCCCCACAGCGCCGGCTCGGGCGGAAACACGGTGCTGCCGGCGTAGCGCAGCCCTGGCACACGGTCGCGCGCCAGCAGCAGCGGCCCGTCGAGATCGACCACCCGCGCCTTCGGCGTCAGCAGCATGGCGGGGGCCATGGCGAGCGAGGTCGCGACCATGCAGCCGACCATGATGCCGAGGCCCAGCCGCTCCGCTGCTTCGGCGAGGGCCAGCGC
>CAZIXP010000159.1:0-8866 GCA_964543245.1 uncultured Starkeya sp. | reverse complement strand
CGCCGCAGGGTCGGGCAAGCGCAGCAGATAGGATGGATGGACCGTCACCAGCGCCTTGTATCGGGCCTCATCGGGCTCGATGAGCCTGCCGCGCGACGCGCCGACCGGGGTGGCTCGGCCCAGCACGGCGCGCGCAGCGGTGGCGCCCATCGCGATCACCAGGTCGGGTGCGACCCGTGCCATCTCCAGCACAAGCCAGCGGTTGCAGGCGTGGATTTCGCCCGCCGTCGGCTTCTGGTGCAGGCGCCGCTTGCCTCTGGGCACGAATTTGAAGTGCTTCACCGCGTTGGTGACGTAGGCCCGCTGTCGTGCGATGCCGGCGTCGGCGAGGGCCCTGTCGAAAAGAAGGCCGGCCGGCCCGACAAAGGGACGACCGGCCAGGTCTTCCTGGTCGCCCGGCTGTTCGCCGACAAACAGGAGGGACGCCCTCTCAGGCCCTTCGCCGAAGACGGTCTGTGTTGCCGGGGCCCAGAGAGGACAGGCCCGGCACTCCCGCGCTTCGGCGCGTAACCCGGCGAGCGTGCCCGCCTGCGGCGCCGCCGCAGGGCTCTGCTCGTCGGGCTGCGATTGCGATCTGCTTGTCTTCGCCGCCGCCACCTGCGCCTCCCCGGCTTGCCTCGTCCGTTAGACGAAGGGCCGGCATGCGGCAAAGGTTCCGCGGTAGCGATGTCGTCGCCGCCTCAGGTGCTGCGGTGATCGACCCAGGCCAGGGTTGCGGCGAAGGCAATGAAGGCGAACACGACGCCTGAGAGGGTGACGACGGTCTCGACGGGCATGGATATCTCCTGCGCTGGAAGGCTGCAGCAGACGCCACCGCCGCCGCGGCTGCCTTGATCACGATCAAACCCGGCGGCCGCTCCCCGCCCTTGCGTCACCGGGTCGCCGTCACGACGGCAGCCCGGCCAGCACCGCGAGGCCGGCGCGATCGGCTATCTCGACACGGTGAGCGTCGGCGAGATGGATGAGGCCGCGCGTCCTGAGCGCAGAGAAGCTGCGGCTCACCGTCTCTATGGTGAGGCCGAGATAGTCGGCGATGTCGGTGCGGGTCATCGGCAGGGCTATGGGCGTCGCCGCCTGCCCGTTTTCCGCCGCCCGATCCGAGAGCGCGAGCAGGAAGCGGGCGAGCTTTTCGTTCGGCGTCAGCCGGCCGAGCATGAGCAGATGACCCCGCGCCTCCAGCAGCGCCTTGCGGGTGAGCTCATGCAGCCGGTCCCGCAGGCGCGGGTGCTGGTCCATGAGCCGGTTCATCTCCGGCGCCGGGAACGAGCACAGCCGGCAGGCGGTGACCGCCTCGGCGGCCTGGGTGTGGACGTCCTCGCCCGAGAGCCCCAGATAGTCCCCGGGCGTCACGAAGCCGGCGATCTGCCGTCGTCCGTCGGGCAGCGAGACCGACAGCCTGAGCATGCCGGAGGTGAGGGTATAGACCCGGCTGCGTGGATCGCCCTGCTCGAACAGGAGTTGATTGGGTGCGAGGGTGATCGTGGTCATGATGGTGGCGAGGATGCCGGCCTCCTCCGGGGCGAGCCCGGCGCAGACCGCCCGGGATTTCACCCCGCAGTCGGCGCAGGCGCCCTGTGCCGGCCGTGTGCCGTTCAGGGGGAAGGAAATCATGGTCGATCGCACCTGCGGAATCGCCTGCTGGAAGACGCCGCCCCGCCCCGCAGGGCCTTCCGGCGGCATCCGGATGGCCGATTGCTAGCAGTCATCGAACCGTCGCCGATTGAGATGTCGCAAAGCGGCGCGTTTTTGCCGGTGCTACCGGGGCTGTGTGCCCGACAAGGCGGGCTTTGCGGGGACAACACGGCCGGAACCGGCCAGACCGCGCGGGGCCCAAAGACAGCGCGAACCGGCCCGTCAGCGCGCGGGCGTCCACAACGGAGCCTGAGATGACCGGAACCGATACCGAAATCACGTCCGCCCCCGCCGCGCCGCTGGACGCGGAGGAGGCCCGGCTGATGAATGCGTGGTGGCGCGCGGCCAATTATCTCTCGGTCGGGCAGATCTACCTGCTCGACAACCCGCTGCTGCGTGAGCCGCTGGCGATGGAACATGTAAAGCCGCGCCTGCTCGGCCACTGGGGCACGACACCCGGCCTGAACTTCATCTATGTCCACCTCAACCGCATCATCCGCCGCACCGGCGCGAACGTGCTGTTCATCGCCGGCCCGGGCCACGGCGCGCCGGGCGTGGTCGCCTCGACCTATCTGGAGGGGACCTACAGCGAGGTCTATCCCGACGTCTCGGCCGATGAGGAAGGGCTGCGCCGGCTGTTCCGCCAGTTTTCCTTCCCCGGAGGCATCCCGAGCCATGCCGCGCCGGAAACGCCCGGCTCGATCCATGAGGGCGGCGAGCTCGGCTATTCCCTCGCCCATGCCTATGGCGCGGTGCTCGACAATCCCGATCTTGTCGCCGCCTGCGTGGTCGGCGACGGCGAGGCCGAGACCGGCCCGCTGGCGACGAGCTGGCACGCCAACAAATTCCTGAATCCGGTGAGCGACGGCACCGTTCTGCCGATCCTGCACCTCAACGGCTACAAGATCGCCAACCCGACGGTGCTGTCGCGGATCGATGCCGAGGAGCTCGAGGCGCTCTTCATCGGCTATGGCCACGATCCCATCTTCGTCGAAGGCGACGACTCCGCGGTGATGCACCAGCGCATGGCGGCGGCGCTCGATCTCGCCTTCGGCCGGATCGCGGAGATCCGTCGCCTCGCCCGCGAGGGTGAGGCCGCCGGCGAGCCGCTGCCCCGGCCGCGCTGGCCGATGATCATCCTGCGCAGCCCCAAGGGCTGGACCGGGCCGAAGACCGTCGATGGCAAGAAGGCCGAAGGTTTCTGGCGCTCGCACCAGGTGCCCTTCGCCGACATGGCGAAGCCCGGCCATCTGGAACTGCTGGAGGGCTGGCTGAAGAGCTACCACGCGGATGAGCTGTTCGACGCCGAGGGCCGGTTGCTGCCGGAGATCGCGGCCATGGCGCCCGCGGGCAGCCTGCGCATGAGCGCCAATCCCCATGCCAATGGCGGCGTGCTGCGCCGCCCGCTCCGGCTGCCGGATTTCACCCGCTACGCCATCGAGGTGCCGCACCCCGGCGCGGTGGAGGCCGAATCCACCTATGCGATGGGCCAGTTCCTGCGCGACGTGATGACGGAGAACGCCGCGAGCCGGAACTTCCGCGTGTTCGGGCCGGACGAGACCGCGTCCAACCGGCTGCAGGCGCTGTTCGAAGTCACGGGTCGGACCTGGGATGCGGCGACCCTGCCGGAGGACGACCATCTCGCCCGCGACGGGCGGGTGATGGAGGTGCTCTCCGAGCATCTGTGCCAGGGCTGGTGCGAGGGTTATCTCCTCACCGGCCGGCACGCGCTGTTCTCCTGCTACGAGGCCTTCATCCACATCGTCGATTCGATGTTCAACCAGCACGCCAAATGGCTGAAATCGGCCCGCGACGTGCCGTGGCGGATGCCCATCGCCTCGCTGAACTACCTGCTGACCTCCCATGTCTGGCGCCAGGACCACAACGGCTTCAGCCATCAGGACCCCGGCTTCATCGACCATGTGGTGAACAAGAAGGCGGACGTCGTGCGGGTGTACCTGCCGCCGGATGCCAACACGCTGCTGCATGTCACCGATCACTGCCTGCGCAGCTGGAACCGGGTGAACGTCATCGTCGCCGGCAAGCAGCCGGCGCCGCAATGGCTGGACATGGACGCGGCGGTGAAGCACTGCGAGACCGGCATCGGCATCTGGGAATGGGCCAGCACCGATGCGGGCGGCGAGCCGGATGTCGTGCTGGCCTGCGCCGGCGACGTGCCGACGCTGGAGACGCTGGCCGCCGCCGACCTGCTGCGGGGCTATTTCCCGGATCTGAAGGTGCGGGTGGTCAACGTTGTCGACCTGATGACGCTGCAGCCGAGCAGCGAGCACCCGCACGGCCTCTCCGACCGGGAATTCGACGCGCTCTTCACCACAGACAAGCCGGTGATCTTCGCCTATCACGGCTATCCCTGGCTCATCCACCGGCTGGCCTACCGGCGCACCAACCATGGGAACATGCATGTGCGCGGCTATGTCGAGGAGGGGTCGACCACCACCCCGTTCGACATGGTGGTGCGCAACCGGCTGGATCGCTTCCACCTCGTCGCCGACGTGGTCGACCGCGTGCCGAAGCTCGCCACCGCCGGGGCCTATGCCCGGCAGGCGATCCGCGACAAGCTGGTGGAGCACGAGCGCTACATCCGCGCCCATGGCGTCGACCTGCCGGAGGTGCGCGACTGGACCTGGCCGCGCTGAGCCCGGCGGCCGGGCCGCTATCTCGGGAGGGTCATTCCGCCCCGAGATAGCGCCGGGCCAGATGGGCCTTGAACACGCCCGCGTCCAGCGGCCGGCCGGTGGCGCGGGTGAGCAGTTCGTCGGTGGCGTAGCGCGCGCCCTGTGCATGCACATGGGTGCGCAGCCACCCCACCAGCGGGGCGAAATCGCCGCGGGCAATACCCGGCAGCGTGTCCGGCTCCGCCCGGCAGGCAGCGTCGAAGAGCTGCGCCGCCGTCATGGCGCCCAGCGTGTAGGTGGGGAAATAGCCCCAGCCGCCGCTCGGCCAGTGGATATCCTGCAGGCAGCCGAGGCGGTCGTCGGGCGGGGTGATGCCGAGCAGTTCCTGCATGCCGGCATTCCACGCCGCCGGCAATTCCGCCAGCGGCATGTCATCGGCGATCAGCGCCTTCTCCAGCCGGTAGCGCAGGATGACATGGGCGGGATAGGTCACCTCGTCGGCATCCACCCGGATGAAGCCGCGGGCGACCCGGGTGTAGCGCCGCCACACCGCCTCCGCCTCCCAGGCCGGCCCGCTGCCGCCGAACGCCTCGCGCATCAGCGGCGCGGCGAAGCCGATGAACGCGCGGCTGCGGCAGGCCTGCATCTCCATCAGCAGCGACTGGCTCTCATGCAGGCTCATGCCGCGGGCCTGCCCCACCGGCTGGCTGAGAAAGGCCGCCGGCCGGCCCAGCTCATAGAGCGCATGGCCGGTTTCGTGGATGACGCCCATCAGCGCCTTGCTGAAATCGGCCTCGTCGTAGCGCGTGGTGATGCGCACGTCATTGTCGGCGCCGCCGCAGAACGGGTGGGTCGAGACGTCCAGCCGGCCGCGCTCGAAGTCGTAGCCGAGCGCGGCCATGATCCTGAGGCCGAGCCGGCGCTGGGCCTCCACCGGAAACGGGCCTTCCGGCGCGGGCGGCTCCGGCCGCCGGGCCTGCGCGGCGATGGCCTCCTCGGCGAAGCCGGGCAGGAAGCCGGCGAGGTCGTCAAACAGCGCGTCGATGCTGGCGGAGCGTCCGCCCGGCTCATAGTCGTTGAGCAGGGCGTCATAGGGCGAAAGGCCGAGCTTCTCGCCCTTCGCGACCCCGGCCTCGCGCTGCAGGCGCAGCACCTCGGCGAGGTAGGGCAGCAGCGCGGGGAAATCGGCATCGGCGCGGGCCTGCCGCCATTTCATCTCGCAGGCGGAGGTCGCCTTGCTGGAGGCCTCCACCAGATCGGCGGGCAGGGCGGTCTGCACCGTCCAGACCCGGTCTATCTCCCGCAGATTGGCGCGGTCCCAGTCGGACAGCGTGTCGTCCTGCGCCGCGGCCTCCAGCCAGTCGCCGATGCGGGGATCGACCGCCATGCCGTGGCTGAGCACGCGCAGCAGCGCCAGGCTCTCCGCCCGCGTTGCCGCGGCGCCCTTGGGCATCATCACGTCGCTGTCCCATTGCAGGATGCCGACGGCGTTGGACATGGCGGCGATCCGGCCGAAATGGGCGGTCAACGCGGCATAGGCGCTCATCGGGCGTCCGCTCCTGAGGCGAGGTTTGCGGCGAGGGTGGTCAGGCGGTCGACCTCCTCCGCGGTGGTGAGGAAGGAGCAGACGAAACGCACCAGTACCTCGTCCGGCCCGATGCCGCCGCCGTCCGGGCCCTCGCCCGGCCAATCGTAATAATGCGCGCCCTGCGCCGTCAGCGCCTCGTGCAGCGGGCGCGGCAGGAGGGCGAACACCTCGTTCGCCTCCGGCGCTGTCGCGAGCCGCACGCCGGGCACCGGCGACAGCCCCGCGGCGAGCCGCGTGGCCATCGCGTTGGCATGGCGGGCATTGTCCAGCCAGAGCCCGTCCGCGAGATAGGCCGCCATCTGCGCGCCGAGGAACCGGCCCTTGGAGAGCACATGGCCGGTACGCTTGACGCGGAAGGCGAAGCGCTCCGCCAGCGCCGGGTTGAAGAACACCACCGCCTCGACGCCCATGGCGCCGTTCTTGGTGGCGCCGAAGGAGAGCACGTCCACCCCCGCCTGCCAGGTGAGCGCGGCCGGGCTCGCCCCACCGGAGGCGACCGCATTGGCGAAGCGGGCCCCGTCCATGTGCAGGTGCAGGCCGTGGGCGCGGCTATAGGCGCCGATGGCCGCCACCTCGCCCGCGGTGTAGACGGCGCCGAATTCGGTCGCCTGGGTGATCGACACCGCGGCCGGAAGCTGCTGGTGGAAGCCGCGCACGAAGTTGCGATGCACCCGGGCGATCGCCTCCGGCGTGATCTTGGCGGCACGGCCCGCCACCGGCGTCAGCTTGGCGCCGCCGGTGAAGAGCTCGGGCGCGCCGCACTCGTCGGTGTTGATGTGCGCTTCGCCGTGGCAGAACACCGTGCCGTGCGGCGGCACCAGCGCCGCGAGCGCCAGCGAGTTGGCGGCGCTGCCGGTGGTCACCAGCGCCACCTCGACCTTCGTCTCGAAGACCTCGGCCAGCGCCTGCCGGGCGGCGGCGGTGAAGGGATCGGCGCCGTAGGAGGCGACGGCCCCGGCATTGGCGGCCAGCAGCGCATCGAGAATGCGGGGGTGGACGCCGGAGGTGTTGTCGGATGCGAATTCCATGACCCATGCCTAGCCAAGGCGGGCGGCAAAGGCGAGCCCGTCCTGCCGGGGGCGGGCTGATTTTCCCGCCGTGGCGCGATGT
The DNA here is from genome assembly GCA_964543245.1 of uncultured Starkeya sp. Taxonomy (GTDB): domain Bacteria; phylum Pseudomonadota; class Alphaproteobacteria; order Rhizobiales; family Xanthobacteraceae; genus Ancylobacter. The sequence continues at coordinate 1,900 of CAZIXP010000159.1, read as the reverse complement.
GCAACGTGATGGGCCGGTGCGCGTTTCCCTCTTAAGCAGGGCGGCGGCTTCGCCTATGCCTGTGGCGTTCCGATTCCCCTAGGCGTGGCCGAGCTCATGGATGTGCCGTCTCCGATCCTGTCCATCACCGGCCTCACCAAGACCTATGCCAGTGGCCAGGCCGCGCTTGCCGGGGTCGATCTGTCGATCCTGCGCGGCGAGATCTTCGCGCTGCTGGGGCCGAACGGCGCCGGCAAGACGACGCTGATCGGCGCGGTGTGCGGTCTGGTGCGCCCCAGCGCCGGGCGCATCGTGGCGGATGGCCACGATGTGGAGCGCGATTTCCGCGCCGCCCGTTCCCGCATCGGGCTCGTGCCGCAGGAACTCGCCACCGACATGTTCGAAACCGTGTGGGCCACGGTGACGTTCAGCCGCGGCCTGTTCGGCCGGCGGGCCGACCCCGGCCATGTCGAGCGGGTGCTGCGCGAGCTTTCGCTGTGGGAGAAGAGGGACGCGGTCATCTCCAGCCTGTCCGGCGGCATGAAGCGCCGCGTGCTCATCGCGAAGGCGCTGGCGCACGAGCCCACCATCCTCTTCCTCGACGAGCCCACTGCCGGCGTCGACGTCGAGCTGCGCCGCGACATGTGGGCCATGGTGCGGCGCCTGCGCGGGCAGGGCGTCACCATCATCCTCACCACCCACTATATCGAGGAAGCCGAGGAGATGGCCGATCGCATCGGCATCATCAACCGCGGCCGCCTGGTGCTGGTGGAGGAGAAAGAGGCGCTGATGGCGCGCTTCGGCCGTACCCGGCTGAGCCTCGCGCTCAAGGTGCCGCTGGCGGAGCGGCCGCCGGGCTGGGAGGATGTCGAGCTTTCCGCCGACGGCAGGACGCTCTCCGTGGTCCAGTCCGGCGCCGGCTCGGGCGAACCGGACATTGCCGGGCTGTTCCGCCGGGTGGCGGAAGCGGGGCTTGAGATCGACGGCGTCACCACCACCCGCTCCTCGCTGGAGGACATCTTCGTCGAACTCGTCGGCACCCCGCGGGAGCACCTGCCGTGAACCTTCATGCCGTCCGCGCCATCTACCTGTTCGAGCTGCACCGCACCTGGCGCACGCTGTTCCAGAGCATCGCCTCGCCGGTCATCTCCACCTCGCTCTACCTCGTGGTGTTCGGCGCCGCGATCGGCCCGCGGCTGGCGGAAGTGGGCGGGGTGTCCTATGGCGCCTATATCGTGCCCGGCCTCATCCTGCTGGCGGTGCTGACGGAGAGCGTCTCGAACGCCTCCTTCGGCATCTATCTCCCGCGCTTCACCGGCACGATCTACGAGGTGCTCTCCGCCCCGGTCTCGGTGGGGGAGGTGCTGCTCGGTTATGTCGGGGCGGCGGCGACAAAATCGCTACTGCTGGGCCTCGTCATCCTGGCGACGGCGCGGCTTTTCGTGCCGTTCTCCATCGCCCACCCCTTGGAAATGCTGGCGTTCCTCACGCTCATCGCGGTGAGTTTCTGCCTGCTGGGCTTCCTGCTCGGCATCTGGGCGGACGGATTCGAGCGGTTGCAGGTGGTGCCGATGCTGGTGCTCACCCCGCTGACCTTCCTAGGCGGAACGTTCTATTCGCTCGACATGCTGCCGCCGGCCTGGCGGACGGTCTCGCTGTTCAATCCCATCGCCTATCTCGTCGACGGCTTCCGCTGGACCTTCTACGGCGTCGCGGTGATCGATGTGCGGATCAGCCTCGCCATCACCCTCGCGCTCATGGCGGTCTGCCTTGCCGCGATCATCGTGATCTTCCGCACCGGCCATCGCCTGCGGGCATAGCGCGGGCGTTCGGCTCAGCCGGCGTTCCGTTCAATAGTCCCACTGGGCGCCGATGCCGACGCTGGTGGACACGCCGATCCCAAGCGCCTGCATCTGGCTGG
>CAZIXP010000158.1:0-8875 GCA_964543245.1 uncultured Starkeya sp. | reverse complement strand
AAAAGGCACCACTTTCTCTATCAACCTGCCGCAGGATATGCGCAGGGCGTCGGGGAGTATTGCCGCGTGAGTACCGAAGCCATCTCGGTTACCATCCTCATGATCGAGGATGACGAAGGCCACGCCCGCCTCATCGAGCGCAACATCCGTCGCGCCGGGGTGAACAACCCCATCATGCCGTTCACCAACGGCACCGCGGCGCTGGACTTCCTGCTCGGCGCCGACGGTTCCGGCCGCGACAGCGCCGGGCGCCACCTCCTCATCCTGCTGGACCTCAACCTGCCGGACATGACCGGCATCGAGATCCTGGAAAAGGTGAAAAACAATCCCCACACCCGCCGCACGCCGGTTGTGGTGCTGACCACGACCGACGACAGCCGCGAAATCCAACGCTGCTACGACCTCGGCGCCAATGTCTACATCACCAAGCCCGTGAACTACGAGAGCTTCGCCCACGCGATCCGCCAGCTCGGCCTGTTCTTCTCGGTGATGCAAGTGCCGGAAACGGCCTGATGCCTTCAAGCGTCCTGCGGGTTCTCTATATCGACGACGATCCCGCACTTGCCCGGCTGGTGGAAAGGGCGCTCGGACGCCGGGGCTACCATGTCGAGCACGCCGGCGACGCGGAGACCGGCCTCGAACGGCTGCGGCGCAGCAACATTGATGTCATCGCGCTCGACCATTTCCTGCCCACCGGCACCGGGCTCGACGTGCTGGCCGCGCTGCAGGGCTGGGAAACCCCGCCGCCGGTGGTCTATGTCACCGGCTCGGCGGAAACCCATGTCGCCGTTCAGGCGCTGAAGGCCGGCGCCTTCGACTATGTGCCCAAGACGGTCGAGGCCGATTTCTTCGAGCTGCTCGGCAGCGCCATCGACCAGGCCGTCGAGAAGGCCCGGCTGATCCGCGCCCGCGACGAGGCCGAGCGCGAGGTGCGCGAAGCGCGCGACCGCGCCGAGATCATGCTGGCGGAAGTCAATCACCGCGTCGCCAACAGCCTCGCCATGGTGGCCGGGCTGGTGCGGCTCCAGTCCAACGCCATCACCGATCAGGCCGCCAAGGCGGCGCTGGCGGAAACCCAGGCCCGTATCCTCGCCGTGGCAGGGGTGCATCGCCGGCTCTACACCTCGCCGGACGTGCGCGTGGTGGAGATCGACGAATATCTCAAGAGCCTCACCGACGAGATCGCCGCCTCGATGCGGGAGGCCGGCTATCGCGCCCATATCCGCACCGAGGTGGCGCCGGTGCAGGTGCCGACCGACCGCGCCGTCTCCGTCGGCGTCATCGTCACCGAGCTCGTCACCAACGTCTTCAAATACGCCTATCCCCCCGGAGAGGGCGGCGAGGCGCGGGTGAAGCTGGAGGCGCTGCCGGACGGCGTCGCTCGCCTCGCGGTCGAGGACGATGGCATCGGCTGGCGCGGCGAGGGCAAGCCGCAGGGCACTGGGCTCGGCAGCCGCATCGTCCGGGCGATGGCCGGCAGCCTCGGCGGGTCGCTGATCTATGACGAGGTCCACCGGGGCACCCGCATCTCGATCGATTTTCCCGTGGTGCGCGCCTGACATCCAGCGTCACGACGCAGCGTCAACGCGCGGCAGCACCGGACCTTCCTACTACTATAACGCGAGACCCCCGCACGGCGGCCAGGACATTCGGCGGCGACCGGAACGGGTCGGCGATTATTGCACGCCACCCGCCGCGTTCTGCCACGAGATGGCAGCAACGACCCGCCATAAGGCGCAAAAAGGCGCAGGCAACCCATTGCGTCCAGGTTTTCAGCCGGTTCATCCTGATCCGTTTCGGCTTTGCGCCACGAGAGAGAACCGCCGCCCGCCGCACAAAGGGGCCGCGCCGCCTGGAGCCCGGCCCAACCCCTGGCGGGCCTCGGTATTTTTTGCGGGTCAAAATGGATCAAATTTCGCTCCGTTCATGATGTGCCTCAATTTCAATGCACGCAAAGCGCGTATATCGTTACCGTCACTGCGGGAAAACGGGCGGTGGTCTATGGTGGCAAGTGAAGGCGACGAGGATCGGCAGGAGGGGCTTGCCTATGCGCTGCAGGATCAGCCGGGCTACCTCATGCGGGTGGCCAATCAGCGCCTCGCGGCCATTTTCGCCAATCGGATCAATGAGGGACTGACGCCGCCGCAATTCTCGACCCTGGTCAAGCTGCGGGAAGTCGGCCCCTGTTCCCAGAACAGGCTCGGCCGCCTGATCAACCTCGATGCCGCCACCATCAAAGGCATCGTCGACCGCCTGTGCAGCCGCGGCTTCGTCACCAGCACCGAAGATGCCGCCGACCGCCGGCGCCGGGCGGTGAAGCTCACCGCCCGCGGCAAGGCCGCCGTCGAGCAGGCCATCCTCGCCCATGAGGCCATGCGCGAGGAAATGCTCGCTCCCCTTGCCCCGGAGGAGCGTCAGGAGCTTCTGCGGCTGCTGAGGAAGCTGTGCTGAGCCCTCACGGCTTCGGCGCGAAGCCGGCCAGCAGGCCGGCATAGGGCTTCGGCCTTGGCGGGGCATAGGCGCCGGTCTTCGCGGTCGCAAGGCCGGAGCGCACCAGCGTCTGGGCGAGGCCGACCGCGCTCGCCACCCCGTCGATCACCGGGACGCCATGCTCCCGGGCCAACGCCCGCGCAAGGTCGGCCATGCCGGCGCAGCCGAGCACGATGGCCTCGGCGTGGTCCTCCCGCAGCGCGGCGGCGATCTCCGTGGAAATGCGGGCGCGGGCGTCGGAATGGGGGTCCTCCAGTTCCAGCACCGCCACATCCGACGCACGGACCCTGGCGCAGCGGCGGGCCAGCCCATAGCGCTCCAGATTGGCCTCGATCACCGGCACGGAGCGGCGCAGCGTCGTCACCACGGCGAAGCGGTGGGCAACGAGGCTGGCGACATGGAAGGCGGCCTCGCCAATGCCCACCACCGGCGCCCGCGCCAGCGAGCGGGCGGCGTCGAGGCCGGTGTCGTCGAAGCAGGCGATGATATGGGCATCCACGCCCTGCTGCTCGGCGGCCTCGATGGCGGCGAGCAGCCCGGGGAGCGCCAGGGCGTCGTCATAGTGTCCCTCGATCGAGGCGGGCCCCATCGCCGAGGTGGCCGCAACAATCTGCGTATCCGGCCCCGAGACGTCCCGCGCCGCGGCGGCGGCCTTCTCGGTCATGGAGGCGGTGGTGTTCGGGTTGACCAGATGGAGTTTCACGTCATCCTTCCGAAGAGCGCGGGCGGCATCGGCACCATGGCGGCCGCAGCCGCGGCCGGCTCCTCACCGTGGAGCGTGAGGCAGAACTGGCTGGGGCGGGAGGATTCGAACCTCCGCATGGCGGAATCAAAATCCGCTGCCTTACCACTTGGCGACGCCCCAGCAGGCCGCCCGAAAGCGGTGTCGTCGTGGGCGCGGACATAGCCACACTCTCGCCCCGCTTTCAACAGGGCTGCGAACTCCTGTCGATGACGTCGGAAGGCGCTTGCGGCCGGCGCGATCCGCATGCTAGAGGCTCGCGCATCGGCGGAGTGTAGCGCAGCCTGGTAGCGCACCTCGTTCGGGACGAGGGGGTCGCAGGTTCAAATCCTGCCACTCCGACCAGATCTCAGAGGCGTCCCGGGCCTCGAACCACCTGAGCCACCTTTGCGCATGATCGTCACACCGCTGTGGCACGGGTCACAGGCGTGTGGCAGGCGTGACAAGCCTGTGGCACGGCACCGCATATCCCCCATCGCCGCACGCAGGCTCACCGCCGTCGCCAGAACGACGTAGGGATGGATTGTGCCTCGGGACGGTTCCCGGCCGCCGGCGGCGGCCGCGGCCATCAGGAGCGTCAGGCCTGATTGCTGGAGCGATAGCGCCGGTGCTCGCGCCCGATCAGGTAGCCGAGGGCAACCGGCACCAGCAGGGTGACGAAGAACGACAGCGAGCCGCTGATCAGTCCTTGCGAAAAATGGGTCATATCCCCGAAGACAAAGAGCAGGGCAAACGCGACGCATACAGAAATCGTCGCGTTCCAGCCCAGTGCCTCGGGAAAGCTCTGCGCCCGCCAACCCGCCATTCCGGCGCCGATGACGGCGAGGCACGTGATCAATAGCGAAATGGACATGGCGGTGCTCGTTCCGCGAGCCGATATCGATAAGATGACGATATCGACCCGCAGACGAAAATGCAAATAAATTCGAAATAACCTTACGGCAGAGCGGTTTAGGCCGGCCCGAAGGTGCCGTCCGGCTTGAGCCGCTCCAGCACGCCGGTCGCCACGGCGAAATAGGCGCCGTGCAGCACCAGCCGACCGGCGTCCAGCCGCTCCCGCACCCAGGGGAAGCTCGCGAGATTGGCGAGCGAAAGCTTGACGCACTGATATTCAAGGATGGTGCGCCGCTCCTCGGGGTCGGCGCTGAGATGCTCGGCGGCGATACGCGCGGGGTCGGCGATCTTCACCCAGTCGGGCAGGAAGTCCTGCGCCTCCGGCGGCGCCCCCTCCAGCAGCGCCCGCGCGCCGCCGCACAAAGCGTGGCCCAGCACGACGATGTTGGCCACCTCCAGCACCCGTACCGCGAACTCGATGGCGGCGCTGGTGCCGTGATGGGCGTGGTCAGGGGCGGTGTAGGGCGGCACGAGATTGGCGACGTTGCGCACCACGAAGAGTTCGCCGGGCGCGACGTCGAAGATCATGGAGGGATCGACCCGGCTGTCGGAACACGCGATGATCAGCGTGAGCGGCTTCTGGCCCATCACGGCCAGCTATTCGAAGAGCGCCTTGCGTTCCGGCCACGAGGTGGTGCGAAAGCGGCGATACCCGTCCAGTAGCTCGTCCATGTTTCCTCCGGCTCGTCTCGTGAATGCGCCCGTCCGACACAAAGCCGACATTCACACGACCTTCAAGAGGTATACGCGGTTGCGGCCGCCCGGGATCGGGCACGCGCGCCTCGGCCGCAGGTGCCGGCGGAAACGGCGCCGAAGCGCTCCGGGGGCGCTGGGCCCGGTGGCATCGGTCCTCTCTACCCAACCACGCCCCGGCGCGCCCGGCACGTCCCGCGGCGCACCCCGCTCGACGTGGGCGCCCCGCTGCGCTAAGCCGGCTCCCATCAGGCTTGAACATGCCGGAGGGCCGCGCCGGCAGCGGCAGGCGGAGCGCGCATGGCCGACGACATTCCCTTCGACCGCGATTTCCGGGCCGAACCCGGCATCGCCGAGACGGTCGCCCCCGGGGTGCAGCGCATTCTCGCGCCGAATCCGGGCCCGTTCACCTTCACCGGCACCTGCACCTATCTGATCGGCGAGGACGAGCTCGCCATCCTCGACCCCGGCCCCGACGACCCCGCCCATGTCGCCGCGGTGCTGGCGGCGCTGCGGGGACGGAAGGTCTCGCACATCCTGCTGACCCACACCCACCGCGACCATTCCGGCGCGCTGGCGGCGCTGCAGGAGGCCACCGGCGCCCCCGCGCTCGCGGAAGGGCCGCACCGGCCGGCGCGGGCCCTGCATCTCGGCGAGGTCAACCCGCTGGACGCCGCCGCGGACAAGGCGTTCCGCCCGGATGGCATGCTCGCCGATGGGGAGCGGATTCGCGGCGCCGGCTGGTGTCTCGAGGCGGTGGCGACGCCTGGTCACACCGCCAATCACCTGGCGTTCGCGCTGGAAGGGGCCGGGCTGCTTTTCGTCGGCGACCACGTCATGGCCTGGGCAACCTCCATCGTGGCCCCGCCCGACGGCGCGATGGGCGACTACATGGCCTCGCTGCGCCGGCTTCGGGAACGGCCCGAATCGCTCTATCTGCCCGGCCATGGCGGCCCGGTGCGTGACGCCCCCGCCTTCGTCGAGCGCTATCTACGCCACCGCGAGGCCCGCGAGGCCGCGATCCTCAGGGCGCTGGGGCGCGGGCCCTGCACCATCCCGGAGATCGTGCGGGCGATCTATATCGGCCTCGATCCCCGCCTCGCCACCGCCGCCGGCCTGTCGACGCTGGCGCATCTGGAGGAGATGGTGGCGCGGGGCGAGGTCGCGACCGAGGGCGCCGCCGCCTTTGACGGCGTGTTCCGCCGCGCCTGAGCCGCCACGTCAGCGCCGGCGCCGGCCGCGCTCGTCGGAGAGATCACCCATCAAGGTGCTGATTCGTTGGGCGTTCTGGCCGAAATCGGTGTCGCCCTCGCGCGAGACGGAGCGCATGTCGACCCGCACTCCCGCGGCCGACGGACGGACACGGATGACGATGTCGGCGCGCAGCCCGAACGGCAGGCTCCGGGTGGTCGCCTCGATGCGGCCGTCCCGCAGCCCGCCGCGCGGGGGCACGGCGTCGATGATGCGCCATTTGTAGCGCCCGACCAGCGCAACCAGGGCGTTGTAGATCTCATCCGGCGTCGCATCGAATTCAATCGGCTTCACATCGGGATAGGCGTCTGCCTGCATCTCCGCGGTCGCCGCATCGGCAGGGGCGAGCGGGTTGGCGGCCCGGGAGCGGGCGAAGCCCAGCGCCTCGAAGCGCGGCGGGTCCTGCGTGTCGGTGGAGACGTCGTGCAGCGGCGGCTTGCGGCTGCCGAGGGCATAGACACCCGCCGCCGGCAGCAGGAGCAGCAGCGCCAGCGCCGCGGCGCCCACCACCCGGCCCAGCCCACGCAGCCCCTCGTTCCAGATCACCGCGAAGCCGGCCGTTGCCAGCAGCAGCGCGAGCGCCGAAATCGCAAGTCCTGCCAACAGGGTACGGGTTGCGGCGCGGAAGTCGAGCACCTCCAGCCAGAACAGCCCGACGGCGAGCGCCGCCACCGGCAGCGCGAACAAGGCGAGGCGCAGGCTCCAGGCCGCGAGGCGCGACATCCGCTCCTCGACATAGAGCCGGCGCCGGATCATGCCGCCCCCGCCGGGGCGCCGAGCAGCCGCTCCGCCAGTTCCTCGACATCGTCCAGGATGAAATCGGCCTCGTCGGCAAAGGCATCGACCGGGCCGGGGCCGGAACGCACCAGCACCGCGATGGCGCCGGCGGCGCGGGCGGCGAGCAGGTCGTGCCGGGTGTCGCCGACCAGCGCGACGGTCTCCACGGGAAGGCCGGCGTCGCGCGCGAAGGCCTCCACCATGCCGGGCCCCGGCTTGGCGCCATGGCCGGAATCATAGCCGTAGATCCCGGTCAGCAGCGGGCCGAGGCCCAGAAGTTCCGCCTGAACCCGGGCATTGGCCTCGGTGTCGTTGGTGCCGATTCCCAGCGGCAGGCCGCCGGCAGACAGCCGGCCGAGCGTCTGTGCCGGGGTGCCGATCGGGGTCAGGAAGCGGCGGCCTTCCTCTCCGAACAAGACATTGATTTCGTTGAATAAATCTTCCGTCGCCGGGCGCTCCAGCACCTCTGCCCAGAGCGGTCCGAATTGCCCGGAGGAGCCGGCCAGCAGCGGCGAGGAGGCGAGGAAGCGCCGCTCCTCCGGCACGTAATGGCTGACCTCTTCCAGCCGGCGGCGGCGGGCGGCGTCGCCCCCGGTGATGCGATGCATCACCGCGCCGGCGGCCCGGCCCCAGGTGCGGTCGAAATCGACCAGCGTGCCGTCCTTGTCGAACAGAATCGCCCGAATGGTGTTCACGTGCTGGGGTCCCGGCGGGGTGGGGCCTTCGCCGGGCACCGATCGGGCCGCGGCGGGTCGCCTGATAGCACGGAACCGCGCCTCGCCCCAAGCCGAGCGCGCGCGGGCGAGGTGCCGATGACACAGCGGATGCGCGCGGCGGTGGTCGCGGCCGGGATGTTCGGGCTGTCGGCGGGGGGCCTCGGCGGCAGCTTTATACCCTACCTTGGCACCTCTCCGGCACTGGCTGGTCAGGCTGGTGGGGTGATCGATGAGGCCGGTGAGTCCATCAACCGCCAGCTCCGCGGCATGTTCGACCTTGGCCCGTCCCGCGCCGGCAAGACGCCACGCAAACCGCGACCCGCGGCCCGGCCGGCGGGAAGGCCCGCCGCCGCTCCCGCCCCCTCGCCGTCCTCGGCGGCGGCGACGGTGCCGGTACCGTTTCCCCGACCCGCCGCGGCCGGGGCAGCTTCCCCCGACCCTGCCGCCCCTGATCCTTCCGCGCCCGCCCCGGCTCAACCCGCCGCGGCGGCGGTCGCCCCCCCCCCCGCCCCCGCCCCCGCCGCCCCCGCAACCGCCGGCGCGCCCCCGGCCCCCCCCCGGGGGGCAGGGGGCCCCCACGCCCCCGGGGCGCCCGCCCCCCCCGCCTCCCCCGCAGCGTCCTCCGCAGCACCGGCGGCGGCGCTCCCGTCCCAGCCGCTGGGTGACGGAGTCGCGAACGCCGCGGTGCCGCTGCCGCCGTCGCGGCCGGACGCGGCCACAGGGAGGGAAGAGGAAGGGCTTCCCGCCGCCGGGAGCCTTGGCGCGGGCGGGAGCCTTGGCGCGGCGGCGCCGGGCCCGGCCGATCCGCCTCCGCGATCCCCGGAGATGTCGGCGGGCGCCCATGACACGGCCGCGCCCGTCACCACGGTGCCGATCGCCCCCGCAACCTCGACCCGCCCCGCCTCGACCGGCCCCGCCCCGGCTCAACCCACTTCGACGGCGCCCACCTCGCCAGCCGCTGCCGCCCTCGCCGGGCAGGCTTCCGCCGCCGCGAAGGAGGGCGCCGGGGAAGAGCCGGCGGCGCGCACGGCCCGGCTCGCCTTCGTCCCCAGCCCGCTGCCGCGGCCGGAGCTGTTCCAGCCGGCGGCACTGACCCCACCCGCCGCCGCCGCGCCGGTGCCGGCGGCGCAGCCGGCGCCGGGAGAGGCAGCAGGACCGGAATCGCCGGAGCCCGTGCCGGTGCCCCCCGCCCCGCCCCCGGCGCCGCGCGCGGCCGCGCTCTCGCCGGGGCGGGGGGGGGGGGCCCCCGGGGGGGGCGCCGCGCCCGTGCCGCCGCTGCCTCCCGGCCCCGGGGGGTGGGCGGCGGCCGGGC
>CAZIXP010000157.1:0-8886 GCA_964543245.1 uncultured Starkeya sp. | reverse complement strand
GCCGTGACCGGCCAGCGCGTCGCCGTACAGCTGCAGGGCGCGGGCGAGGGCATCAACGAGACCCTCTCCACCGCGGCCGTCCGCTGGGCGGTCGACCTCGCCGCCCGCAGCCACCAGCTCAGCGAGCACATGACCCGGGTCGGCGCCGAAGTGGCGCAGATCATCAGCTCGCGCGGCAACCGCGTCACCGAGCAGTTCCGCGAGACCGCCGAAACCCTGGCCACGACCATCGGCTCCAAGGGCGAGGCCATCAAGGAAATCCTCAACTCCCGCCTCAAGGCGTTCGAGGAGACGATCTCCGTGCGCGGCACCGAGCTGGCCGACCGCATCGGCGGCGAATCCTCGGCGCTGGAGCGGCACATCGCCGAGAGCCTCCGGACCTTCGACTCCACGCTGCGCACCCAGGGCACCAGCCTGGTCGGCCAGATCACTGGCGGGCTGCGGCTGTTCGACGAGACCCTGCGCGACCAGGGCAGCCATCTCGTTGGCCAGCTGACCGACCGGGTCGACCTGCTGGCCCGCTCCATCGAGCAGACCCTCGTCACCTTCGACGACCGCGTCTATACCAAGAATGACGAGATTTCGCAGTCGCTTACCCACCATCTGGCCCGACTCGACGACAGCCTCGGCCGCGGTGCGCGCGAGCTGAACGCCACGCTGCACAGCGGGACGAGCGAATTCGCCCGCACCGTCAGCGAAGGCACCAAGCTCGCCAGCGATTCGATGGACCGCTCGCTCGCGACGCTGGACGGCTTCTTCGCCGAGCGCACCAAGATCGTGACCGAGTCGCTCAGCGAGCGGATCGAGCATGCCGACCGCACGCTCGGCAACCGGGCGCTGGAGATCGCCGGCACCCTCGACGCCCGCGTCAGCCGCTTCGAGGAGGCCGTGGTCGGCCGGCTCGAAAGCGTCGTCACCACCATCGAGGTGCGTGGCCAGGGCGTCGCCGAATCCCTCGCCCACCGCATGGAAACCGTCACCGGCGTCCTGCGCAGCGAGGCGGGCGCGGTGGAGCGCACCCTCAACGGGCTGGTCGACAATGTCAGCCGCACCCTCACCGAGCGCGCCGGCACCATCTCCGACCTGTTCGAGGCCCGCACCCAGGAACTCGCGCAGATCGTGAACGAGGGCGGCAACGGCTTCCTGTCCGCGCTGAACGACCGCAGCGTCGGCATCGCCTCGGAGATCACCCGCGCCAGCGGCGAGGTGTTGGCGGCGCTCGACACCCACCGCACCTCGCTGGCCCAGGCCCTGGAACAGACCCATGGCCACGTGGTGCAGAACCTCTCCGCCGCCGGCGACGAGCTGATCCAGACCCTCGAAAGCCGCTCGAGCGGCCTCATCCAGGCCATCGAGCAGACCCGCGGCATCGCCGTGGAAGACATCAGCCGCGCCAGCGACGAGCTGCTGCAGACCTTCGAGAACCGCTCCGGCAGCCTCATCAACGCGATCGAGACCACGCGCGGCACCGCCGTGCAGGACATCGACCGCGCCAGCGACGGGCTGCTCCGCACCCTCGAAGAGCGCACCGGCACCATCGTCGCGGCCTTCGAAACCGCGACCGGCGGGCGCGCCGACCAGATCCTGCGGGCCAGCGAGGATATGCTGGCTGCCATCGAGAGCCGCACCGCGAACGCGGTCGAGCTGTTCCAGCGCACCGCCAACAACGCCAGCGGCGAGATCGGCCGGGCCAGCGAGCAGCTTCTCGGCAATCTCGAGCGCCGCACCGGCGGGTTGGTCTCCGCCATCCACCGCACCGCCGACCACGCCTCGGGCGAGATCGGCCGGGTCAGCGAGGAACTGCTGCAGGCGCTGGAAGGGCGCACGGCCGGCCTTGTCGACTCCATCGCCAGTTCGGGCCGTGCCACCATCGGCGAGCTCGCCGCCACCAACGAGTCGCTGCGCACCGAGATCAACAATGTTCTCGTGCAGCTCTCGGAGATGAACGGCTCGCTCCAGGGCGTGCTGTCCAGCGCTGCCTCCAACCTCGGCACCATCGAACAGGCGATGTCGCAGCGGCTGGAGGCCTTCCGCTCGACCATCGCCCATGTCGAGGAATCCACCACCTTCAGCTCGGGCCGGATGGACGAGCAGATCCGCAACCTCCAGGGCGTGTCGACCGGCGTTCTGCAGGAAGTCTCCGAGCTGACCCAGCGCTTCACCGAGCAGGCCTCGGTGATCGCCAATGTGGCCGGCACGCTGAGCCAGACCCACAGCCAGATCGACACCACGCTGTCGCAGCGCGGCGCCGGCATCGTCAGCCTGGTGGACACCCTCTCGGGCAAGGCCGACGAGCTCGGCAACCGGCTCGGCTCCTTCGCGTCCGTGCTCAAGGGCACGCTGGAGAACGCCGAGGCCCGCGCGCAGGAGATCGCCGAACTGGTCGCCCAGTCCTCCGAGCACTCCGCAACCGCCCTCAGCGAGCAGCAGGACAAGATCCGCGCCCTCGCCGCGGCCGAGCGGGAGCGCACCACGGCCGCGCTGCGCGCCGCCTATGAAGCGGCGGTCGGCGAAGTTGGCTCCCTCATGGAGCAGGCCAACACCAGCTTCCTCGACGTGACGCGCGAGATGCGCAGCTCGACCGAGGAAATCCAGAAGCTGCTCAAGTCGACCCGCGAGGAGCTGCGCCGCGGCGTTCTCGAGCTGCCGGCGGAAACCGAGACCACCGCCGCCACCATGCGCCGAGCGGTTGCCGAGCAGATCAAGGCGCTGGCCGAGCTGAACGACATCGTCGCCAAGCAGGGTCGCGCGCTGGACATGGTGGAGGCGGCCCCGCGCGCCCGCGCCGAGCCGACCCCCGCGGCGGCCCGCCCTGCCGGCTATCAGCGGACGGAGGCCCGCGAGCCGACCTATCGGCCCGCCCCCGCTCCCCGCGAGCCGGCGCCGCGTGAGCCCGCCCCGCGCGAGCCGGCGCCCCGCGGCCCGGCCGCCGGCGAAGGCGACGGCCGCGGCGGCTGGCTCTCCGACCTGCTGGCCCGGGCGTCCGGCGACGGCGACACCCCGCCCACCGCCCCGGCCCAGCCCCACCGCGAGCCGGAGCGTCCGCTGCAGCACACCATCGAGTCGCTCGACTCGCTCTCGATGGACATCGCCCGCATGATCGACCACGAGGCCGTGGTCGAGCTGTGGGACCGCTACAAGCGTGGCGAGCGCAACGTCTTCACCCGCCGGCTCTACACCATGCAGGGCCAGCAGACCTTTGAGGACATCCGCCGGAAATACCGGCGCGACGGCGAGTTCCGGCAGACGGTGGATCACTACCTCAACGAGTTCGAACGGCTGCTCGACCGGGTCTCGCGCGAGGAACGCGGCCAGCAGCTCGCCCGGACCTATGTGACCTCCGATACCGGCAAGGTCTACACCATGCTGGCCCACGCCGCCGGCCGGTTCGACTGACCCGCCGCAACGCGGCCGCGCTGAAACGATGAAGGGCCCCGCGAGGGGCCCTTTTTCGTGTGCGACCGCTCTAAGCTACGCAATCCCTCGGAACCACGCCGGCGGCCCGCTCCGACGGCCGAACCGCTGTCGTTGACCAGTGTGGCATGTGCGCCCGTCCGCCCACACCGGCCAGTGCAGGCGTCGTTCGCCGGGTTTGGATGCGAGACATGGAGAGGAATGATGGTGCCGCGCGACATGGGCAGCCAGCGCCGCGTCATCTCCAACGGGAAGACGGTGCTGCCGGCGACGGTCAATTCGCAAAACGTCCAGCACCGAAAGGCGCTCGCGGACGGCGGAACGAGCCTCGACAGCCCTACCGCACCGGCAGCGCCCGGCGCGCACCACACGCGCGACCGGCGGAGTGGTCTTTCGTTCCGCCGTGGGTTAGGTCTCCCCTCCCTGCCGACGGATCAGTAACCCGCCGCCCACCTCACAATGTCGCTGAACACCTGGTCCGAGGCCTGGTCGAGTGCGCGCGCGACTTCGGGGCCGGTGGAGTTGGCGGCGGGTGCGCGGGCGGCGAAGACCTTGGCGGCGACGATGCGGCCGGCCTTGTCGTCGACGATCTTGGCCGAGACCTCGACCACCGCCTCCGCCCCGCCGGTGGTCTGCAGCCCAAAGGTGCGGATGTCGGTGAGCAGCAGGAAATCCGGCGTGATGCGGTCGCCCGGGCGCGCGACGGACCGCGCCCGGCTGCTGTTCTCGAAGGCCTCCAGCAGCCGTGCCTGGAACAGCGCCGGCAGCCGGTCGCTCCACTGCGCGTCGGCGAGATAGGTGATCTGGCCCGGCGCCGGCTCGACGATGATCTTCTCGGTGTTGAGCACCGCCAGCGCGGTGGGGTCCGCCACCACCAGCGTTCCCCGGCTGCGCGGGGACGTGGCGACATCGCGGGGCGCGCTCAGATCGAAGGTGGGGATCGGCCGGCTGCTGGCGCAACCGCCGAGTGCCGCCACGCCCACGCCGAGGCAAGCCAGGAGGGCGGCTCGTGCCAGACGTCGATACTCAGTCACGCAGGTCCCCCAGCCGTCCACAGTGCGAATACCCTCGATCCGCGACTCGCGCGCACCCGAACCCGTCATCACCGTCACCGTCCAGTGTAGCTGGGAACGGTGGACCCGCCAAAAATGAACTGGCGGGGATTACGTTCGAGATTGCGGAAAACCCGCTCGATTTCCGAGAGAGTCCGCCGGCCGTCGGCCGCCAGCGCCTCATATTGCCGCAAACCCGGGCCGGTAAACTGGTTCAGGTTGCGGGACAGTTCGGCGGTGCGGGTGTCGAGATTGGTGGCCAGGCGGCGCACTTCCTCGGCCGCGGCGGAAATCTGGTTGAACATGCCCTTGCCCTCCTCGCTGGAGGTGAGCCCATCGACATTGTCGAGGATCCTGTCGAGCTTGACGGCCATGCCGTTCAGCTTGGCGGACAGTTCGGAGGCGTTGCGCAGCATGGAGTCGGTGTCGCCGGAGCGATTCGCCAGGGTCTGCGAGAAGGTCGAGAAATTGTCGACGGCGGAGCCGACCTTGGCCGGGTCGATCGACTGGGTGATCTGGTCCAGCCGGTTGAAGGTGGTCTCCAGCTGGGCGGAGAAGCTGCGGAAGGTGGCCGCGATCGCACTGGCATCGTCGATGAAGGAACGGATCTTGTCGCTCGAGCTAGCCAGCTCGCCGGTGAATTTCTGGATGTTGTCCACGGTGTTGCCGACCTTGCCGGGATCGATGGCGCTGCTGATCCGGTCGAGCGAGGCCGCGAGCGAATCGATGCGGCGGGCGGCGCTGCCGACATCGGCCAGGAAGCTGTTCACATTGCCGGCATTGTCGCCCAGCGCCTGGGAGAACTTGTCGACATTGGTGATGACCGAATTGATGCGCGACTGGTTGTCCGACAGCAGTTCGTCAACCCGGCGCGCGATGTCGTCGACCCGGCCGAGGATCTGCTTGGCGCCTTCCATCAGGTCCTGAACGGCGGAAGCATCGGCCTGAATCTGCTGGAGCCCGCCATCGGGCGCGGGCGGCAGCGGCGCCGCGGTCGGGCTGCCGCCGACGAGCCCGATCGCGGCGATGCCGGTCAGCACCTGCGCATCGAGCCCGGCCCGGGTGTCGGTCTTGACAGGGGTGTCCGGCGGCACGGCGATGGTGGCCACTACCCGGCGGGGGTCCTTGGCGTCGAGCCGAAGCCCGGTCACCTCGCCGACGGGAATGCCGTTGAAGGTCACCGATGAGCCGCGCTGCAGCCCGCTCACCGGGCCGTTGAACACCACGTCGTAGCTCACCCGCGGGCCGCGGCTGCCGGCGCCGTTGAACCACCAGACGAAGGCGAAGCCCGCCGCGATGACCGCCAGGGTGAACAGGCCGATGATCGTGTAATTGGCGCGTGTTTCCATGGACGATCAGCCTCCCGCGCCGTGCGACGACGCGCCAATGCCTGCCGCCCGAGCCCGTTTGCCACGAAAATACGCCGAAAGCCACGGGTGATCGGATGCGACCATGCTCTCGATCGGCCCCACGGCGATCACCTTGCCGTCCGCCAGGGCCGCCACCCGGTCGCAGACCGTGTGGAGGCTGTCGAGATCGTGCGTAACCATGAACACCGTCAATCCAAGGGTCTGTTGCAGGGTGGCGATCAGTTCGTCGAACTCGCCCGCGCCGATCGGGTCGAGCCCCGAGGTCGGTTCGTCGAGGAACAGGATTTCCGGGTCCAGCGCGAGCGAGCGCGCCAGCGCAGCACGCTTGATCATGCCGCCGGAAAGCTCCGACGGCGCTTTTTCCGCGACGTCGGGCTGGAGCCCCACCATCTCGATCTTGGCGATGGCGAGTTCGTCCATCAGCCGCGGCGACATGTCGAGATATTCCCGCATCGGGAACTGGATGTTCTGCTTCACCGTCAGCGAGGAGAACAGCGCACCCTGCTGGAACAGAACGCCCCAGCGCCGTTCCAGTGCCTGGCGCTGGCGATAATCCACCGTGTCGAGGTCCTGGCCGAAAACCTCTACCGTTCCGGAGCGCTTGGGCACCAGCCCGAGAATGGTGCGCGTCAGCACCGACTTGCCGCCGCCGGAGGCGCCGACGAAGCCCATGATCTCGCCCGCCTTCACGTCGAGCGACAGACCCTTGAGAATCGTGCGCTCGCCGAACCCGACCACCAGGTCGCGCACGCGGATGATCGGCTCGCCCGGCGGGATCGGGTCGGGCTCGGCTCTGTGGCTGTTTCCGTTCGGCTTTCCCAGCATCCCCGCCTCACATGTCGATGGCGGCGAAGAAGATAGCGAAGAGGCCATCCACCACGATGACGAGGAAGATCGACTTCACCACGGCGGCCGTGGTGTGGGCGCCCAGCGATTCCGCGCTGCCGCCCACCCGCATGCCCTCCATGCAGGCGATGACGCCGATGATGGCGGCCATGAACGGGGCCTTGATCATGCCGACTTCGAAGGTGTTCAGCGCGATCGCCTCCCGCAGGCGGCTGATGAAGATCTCCGGCGAGATCGCCCCATAGAGCCAGGCCACCAGCCCACCGCCAAACAGGGCGAACATGTTGCCGAGGAAGGTGAGCAGCGGCACGGCGATGACCAGCGCCACGAGGCGCGGCAGCACCAGAACCTCGATGGGATCGAAGCCCATCACCCGCAGCGCGTCGACCTCCTCGCGCATCCGCATGGAGCCGAGCTCGGCGGTGAAGGCGCTGCCGGAGCGGCCCGCGACCATGATCGAGACGATCAGCACGCCCAGTTCGCGCAGGGTGAGGATGCCGACCATGTCCACGACATAGGTGGTCGCGCCAAAACGACGGAAGTGGAAGATGCCCTGCTGGGCGATGATGCAGCCGATCAGGAAGGTGATCAGCGCGATGATCGGCACCGCCCGCAGACCTACCCGCTCGAGGTGGTAGATCATCGACGTCCAGCGGAAATTCTGCGGCTTCAGCGCGACATGGGCGAAGGACGTCATCACCTGGCCGACGAAGCCGAGGAACTGCACGGCGTCGGCGCCGGCACCGGCCACCGCGCGGCCGATCACGGTGAGGCCGCCGATGATGGGCGGCACCCGCTTGCGCGCCACCGGCACCGAGTGGCAGCCGCGCTCCACCTCGTCCAGCAGCGGCTTGAACCGCGGGTCGAGCCCTTCCACCCGGGCACGGAAGCCCGCCTCGTTCAAAAGGCGCAGCAGCCGGTCGATCAGCATCGCGCCGACGGTATCGACCCGCTCGACCCCGGAGAAATCCACCCGCAGCGCGGTGCCGGCACCCTGCTGCCGAACCTCGGCTAGCGCCTGGTCGACCGCCCCTTCAAGCGCACGCCCCTGAGCCGCCGTCCACCGTCCGTTGCCGACGACGGTGAAGGCGCCGTCGCGGCGCGCCGTGGCGAGAAGAGGGGCTTCGACGGCACCCAATGCGCAGCTCCTCGGCGATGGCGACGGTAATCCAGGCAGGATAGCCGCGCACAGGACAGGCTTCCCCGAAGCGTTAAGCCGTGAGGATCGATCTTGTGTGTAGCGGGCGGGATGGAGATCGTCGAGGCAGCGCACGCCGTCAATGGTATTTAATAACCGTTTACCGTGACTTCCTGTGCTGTTGTTGTTTTTCAGCGACTTAGTTCGTGCGGCACCGGAAATGGCTGCGCGACGGCTCCCGTGGCGCGCAGCCCCGCGCGGGGCGGAACGGGCCTTCACGCGCTGCGTGGGGTTGGCAAGAGGCGTATCGTCAGTGCGCGAATCATCCCGTCCCCGCGAGGTCGTGCCCGTGCCGCTCCTGGATGTCCGAATCGAACGGTTTCCCATCGCCGGCACCTTCACCATCGCCCGCGGCTCGAAGACCGAAGCGGCCGTGGTGGTGGCGCAGATCGAAGCCGACGGCGTTGTCGGCCGCGGCGAGTGCGTGCCCTATGCCCGCTATGGCGAAAGCGTCGAGGGTGTCGCCGCAGCCCTGGAGGCGCTGGTGCCCGCGGTCCGGCAGGGGCTCGACCGGGCGGCGCTGCCGTCGCGGCTGCCGCCCGGGGCGGCGCGCAACGCGCTCGACTGTGCCTTCTGGGACCTCGAGGCGAAGACCGCCGGCATCCCGGCCTACCGGCTTGCCGGCCTGCCCCCGCCCGGCCCGGTGACGACGGCCTATACCCTCAGCCTCAGCACGCCGGAGGCCATGGCCGCGGCGGCGGCCGCCGCCGCCGACCGGCCCCTGCTCAAGCTGAAGCTGGGGGCGCCGGGCGATCCCGCACGGCTGGCGGCCATACGTGCCGCCGCGCCGGCCGCTGAACTGATCGTCGATGCCAATGAGGGGTGGAACGCCGAGACGCTGGCTGCGAATCTCGCCGCCTGCGCCGCGCACGGGGTGACGCTGGTCGAGCAGCCGCTGCCGGCAGGTGCGGACGCCCTGCTGGCCGATATCGCCCACCCGGTGCCGATCTGCGCCGACGAAAGCGTGCATGGGCTCGACAGCCTGCCCGGGCTGGTCGGACGCTAT
>CAZIXP010000156.1:7094-8920 GCA_964543245.1 uncultured Starkeya sp. | reverse complement strand
GCAATGTGCGAATCGCCGCGCTCCACGCCGAGGATGCCGGGCTCGACCTCGACTACCGCGCCACCACCGCCGAGGACCTCGCCGACAGCGGCGCCCGCTTCGACGTGGTGCTGGCGATGGAGGTGGTGGAGCATGTCGCCGATGTCGAGCTGTTCCTGCGCCGCGCCGCGCAGATGGTGAAGCCCGGCGGGCTGATGGCGGCGGCGACGCTGAACCGCACCAAGCGCTCCTTCGCCCTCGCCGTGGTCGGGGCGGAATATGTGCTGGGCTGGCTGCCGCGCGGCACCCATGACTGGCGCAAATTCGTCACCCCGGAGGAGCTCGGCGCGGCACTGGAGGCCGGCGGGCTGGAGGTGATCGACCGGCAGGGCGTGGTGTTCAACCCCCTGCTCAACGCGTGGCGCCGCTCCACCGACCTCGCCGTCAACTACATGATGCTGGCGGGCCGCCCGGCGGCCTGAGCCGTGCAGGGCCGCACCCGCCGCCGCCCCGCGACGTGGTGGCGCCGCTGCGTCAGCCGGAAAGAAGTTGCCGGCCGGGCTGCGGCGGGGGGAACCGCGGTGGCATAGTCCCGCTTGTACGGTGCGATTCCACCGGCAGGGACCCTATTTCATGCGCGCCTCCGCGACCCGTACCGCCGCCGTGCTGAGCCCGCTCGCCGCGCTGGCCGCGGTGAACCTGTTCCTCTCCGATGTCCGCGACGGGCTGGGGCCGTTCCTCGGCGTGTTCCTGCAGCAGAAGCAGTGGACGCCCGCGCAGATCGGCCTCGTCATGACCATTGGCGGGCTCGCCGGCATGCTGGCGACCATGCCGATGGGCGCGCTGGTGGATGCCAGCCGGGCCAAGCGGGGCATCATCGTCGCCGGCTCCGCGGTGGTCATCGCCGCCTCCTTCGCCATCCTGCTGATGCCGGACTTCGGCGTGGTGGCGGTGGCGCAGGCGGTGAATGGCATCGCCGCCGCGGTGCTGCTGCCGGCCATCGCCGGCCTCACCCTCGGCCTCGTCGGTCCCGCCGGCTTCGACCGCCAGCTCGGCGTGAACGAGGCGTTCAACCATGGCGGCAACATCCTGGCCGCGGTGCTGGCCGGCGTGCTCGGCTGGTGGTTCGGGCTGCCGGCGGTCTTCGCCCTGATGGCCGGCATGGCGCTGTTCGCCGCGCTTTCGGTGCTGATGATCCCCGCCGACGCCATCGACCACGAGGCCGCCCGCGGCGCCGCCCCCACCGAGGCCGGTAGCCCCGCCGGGCGCGAGGGCATCGGCGCGCTGCTGCGCGAGCCGGCGCTCATCACCGCGGCGGTCACCTTCGCGTTGTTCCATCTCGGCAATGGCGCGATGCTGCCGCTGTTCGGGCAGGCCATGGTGGCGCGCGCCGGGGCCGACCCCAGCGCCTTCACCGCGCTCACCGTGGTGGTGGCGCAGGCCACCATGATCCCGATGGCGCTGATCGCGGCGCGGCTGGCGGAAAAGCAGGGCTACCGGCTGGTGCTGCTGCTGGCGCTGGTCGCGCTGCCGCTGCGCGGGGTGATCGCTGCCGTAGCGGTGTACCACGACGCCTATTGGGGGGTGATCCCGGTGCAGATGCTGGACGGCGTCGGCGCCGGCCTGCTGGGGGTGGCGACGCCCGGCGTGGTCGCGCGCATCCTCGCCGGCTCCGGCCGGTTCAATCTCGGGCTCGGCTTCGTGATGACGGCGCAGGGCATCGGCGCCTCGCTCTCCACCACGCTGGGCGGCATGGCGGCGCAGGAGATCAGCTATCCCGCCGCCTTTCTCGTGCTCGGGGGCGTGGCGGCGCTGGCGGCCGGCGCCTATGTGATCGGCGGCTGCCC
>CAZIXP010000156.1:1014-7084 GCA_964543245.1 uncultured Starkeya sp. | reverse complement strand
GGATGAGCACGTTGAGCGGCGGCTGCCCGGGCGGTGTCCGCACGGGTGGGGAGCCGGCCCCGACGCTGCCCGCCGGCCGCGCCCCGGCCTGAGCGGCGCCGACCCTCGCCGCGGGGGAGGCATGATCGCACCTCCGCGCCGCGGGTCGGCGCGGCTTGATCGCCCGTCCCCCGCCGCGGGTCGGCGACACGCGCCCGGAGGGTCGGCGACGCGCGCCGGAGGGTCTGCGACGCGGGGGCCGGCCGGCCGCCCGGGGGCGCTGCGCACAAACTGCGCTTGATCGGCATCAAGGCTCTTCCGTTGCCTCAAAGCCACACTACATGAGGTCAGGCGGGCTGCCTGAGGGGGCCCGCCGCGGCGGCCGGGATACGGGCGCCGTTCGTCCCGCAAGACCGTTCGCGCCTCGGGGAGGGCGATCGGGGGGCCAGGAGGCAGACATATGAATTTCGAGATCTATACCGAACGGGCTCGTGGTTTCGTCCAGTCGGCGCAGGCGCTCGCCCTGCGCGAGGGGCACCAGCAGTTCACGCCCGATCATCTCCTGAAGGTGCTGCTCGACGACCCGGAAGGGCTGTGCGCCGGCCTGATCCGCCGCGCCGACGCCGATCCGCGCCTGGTGCTGGCGGAGACCGAGGCCTCGCTCGCCAAGCTGCCGAAGGTGCAGGGCTCGGGCGCCGGGCAGGTCTATCTCGCCCCCGCCACCGCGCGCGTCTTCGAGGCGGCCGAACAGGCGGCGAAGAAGGCCGGGGACGGCTATGTCACCGTGGAGCGCATGCTGCTGGCGCTGGCGCTGGAGAAGGACAGCGATGCCGGCCGCGCGCTCGCAAAGGCCGGCGTGACGCCGCAGAAGCTCAACGCCGCGATCGAGGAGCTGCGCAAGGGCCGCACCGCCGACAGCGCCACCGCGGAAAACGCCTATGACGCGCTGAAGAAATACGCCCGCGACCTCACCGCCGCGGCGCGCGAGGGCAAGCTCGACCCGGTGATCGGCCGCGACGAGGAAATCCGCCGCACCATTCAGGTTCTGTCCCGCCGCACCAAGAACAACCCGGTGCTGATCGGCGAGCCGGGCGTGGGCAAGACCGCGATCGTCGAGGGCCTGGCCCTGCGCATCGTCGACGGCGACGTTCCCGAGAGCCTGAAGGACAAGAGCCTGCTGGCGCTCGACATGGGTTCGCTGATCGCCGGCGCGAAGTATCGCGGCGAGTTCGAGGAGCGGCTGAAGTCCGTGCTGTCCGAGGTCGAAGCGGCTGAAGGCGGCATCATCCTCTTCATCGACGAGATGCACACGCTGGTCGGCGCCGGCAAGACCGACGGCGCCATGGACGCTTCCAACCTGCTGAAGCCGGCGCTGGCGCGCGGCGAGCTGCACTGCGTCGGCGCGACCACGCTGGAGGAATACCGCAAGCACGTGGAGAAGGACGCCGCGCTGGCCCGCCGCTTCCAGCCCGTCTTCGTCAATGAGCCGACGGTGGAGGACACCGTCTCCATCCTGCGCGGCATCAAGGAGAAGTACGAGCTGCACCATGGCGTGCGCATCACCGACTCCGCGCTGGTGGCGGCGGCGACGCTCTCCAACCGCTACATCACCGACCGCTTCCTGCCGGACAAGGCGATCGACCTGGTCGACGAGGCGGCCTCGCGGCTGCGCATGCAGGTCGATTCCAAGCCGGAGGAACTCGACTCGATCGACCGCGAGATCGTGCGGTTGCGCATCGAGCAGGAGGCGCTGAAGAAGGAGAGCGACGCCGGCTCCCGCGACCGGCTGAAGAAGCTGGAGAAGGAGCTGGCCGACCTCGAGGAGCGCTCGGCCGCCATCACCTCGCGCTGGAAGGCGGAGAAGGAGAAGCTCGGCGACGCCCAGAAGCTGAAGAGCGACCTGGAGAAGGCCCGGGCCGACCTCGCCATCGCCCAGCGCAGCGGCGAGTACCAGAAGGCGGGCGAGCTGGCCTACGGCACCATCCCGGCGCTGGAGAAGAAGCTCGCCGAGATCGAGGCGCAGGACGGTCGCAAGGGCGCGGGCACGATGATGGAGGAGGCGGTGACGCCCGACCACATCGCCGGCGTCGTCTCGCGCTGGACCGGCGTGCCGGTGGACAAGATGCTGGAGGGCGAGAAGGACAAGCTGCTGCGCATGGAGGAGGTGCTCTCCTCCCGCGTGGTGGGGCAGGCGGAGGCCGTGGAGGCCGTCTCGACCGCGGTGCGCCGCGCCCGGGCCGGGCTGCAGGACCCCAACCGGCCGATCGGCTCCTTCATGTTCCTCGGCCCCACCGGTGTCGGCAAGACCGAGCTGACCAAGGCGCTCGCCGCCTTCCTGTTCGATGACGACACCGCGCTCGTGCGCATCGACATGTCGGAATACATGGAGAAGCACGCGGTCTCCCGCCTCATCGGCGCGCCTCCGGGCTATGTCGGCTATGAGGAGGGTGGCGCCCTGACCGAGGCGGTGCGGCGCCGGCCCTATCAGGTGGTGCTGTTCGACGAGATCGAGAAGGCGCACCCGGACGTGTTCAACGTCCTGCTGCAGGTGCTGGACGATGGCCGCCTGACCGACGGCCAGGGCCGCACCGTCGATTTCCGCAACACGCTGATCATCATGACTTCGAACCTCGGTTCGGACTATCTGGTGAACCAGCGCGACGGCGACGACAGCGAGGCGGTGCGCGAGGAGGTGATGGCGGTGGTGCGCGGGCATTTCCGGCCCGAGTTCCTCAACCGCGTCGACGAGATCGTGCTGTTCCACCGGCTGCGGCGCGAGCAGATGGGCGCGATCGTCGACATCCAGATGGCGCGGCTGCGCAAGCTGCTGGACGAGCGCAAGATCGTCATCGAGCTGACGCCGGAGGCGCGCGCCTTCATCGCCGACAAGGGCTACGACCCCGCCTATGGCGCCCGTCCGCTGAAGCGGGTGATCCAGAAGCTGCTGCAGGACCCGCTGGCCGGGCGCATCCTCGCCGGCACGGTGAAGGACGGCGATACGGTGCGGGTGGAGCTGGGGGCGGGCGAGCTGCTGTTCGACACCCTCCACCCGGTGGAGGAGGCGGCCTGACCGCTGCCGGTCCGGCATCCCTCACGACAGACGACAACGGCGCGGCCCCGGGGCCGCGCCGTTTCCGTTTCCGGCAGGCGGTGGCGGCCGGCCCCGGCTCGCCGCGCGTGGCTCACTCCTGCGCCAGCAGCGCCTGCAGCTCGGGCAGGAAGGTCTCGGCGATATCGGGGCGGGCCAGCGCATAGGCGACATTCGCCATGAGGAAGCCGAGCTTCGAGCCGCAATCGTAGATCGAGCCGTCGAAGGTGACGCTGTAGAAGTCCTGTTTCTTCGCCAGCTTCAGCATGGAGTCGGTGAGCTGGATCTCGTTGCCGGCGCCGCGCTCCTGGCTGGCGAGCAGGTCGAAGATCTCCGGCTGCAGGATGTAGCGGCCGGAAATGGCGAGGTTGGAGGGTGCCACCTCCTTCTTCGGCTTCTCGACCATGCGGGCGATGCGGTGCACGCCTTCGCTGATCTCCTCGCCCTGGCCGACGATGCCGTACTGGTCGGTCTGCTCGCGCGGGACCTCATAGACCGCGAGGTGGTTGCCGCCGCCGGTCTTCTGGTAGGCCTCGACCATGCGGCCGAGGCAACCCTTGCCGTTGCGCGGCTTGTGCAGCATGTCCGGCAGCAGCAGCGCGAAGGGCTCGTTGCCGATGATGTCGCGGGCGCACCACACCGCGTGGCCGAGGCCGAGCGGCAGCTGCTGGCGGGTGAAGCTGGTCTTGCCCGGCCCGAGCGTCTCCTCGCGGAGCACGTCGAGCAGCTGGTGCTTGCCGCGCTCGGCGAGGGTCGCCTCCAGCTCGTACTGCCGGTCGAAATGGTCCTCGATGACGCCCTTGTTGCGGCCGGTGACGAACACGATGTGCTCGATGCCGGCGGCGCGCGCCTCATCGACCACGTGCTGGACCACCGGGCGGTCGACCACGGTCAGCATTTCCTTCGGCACGGCCTTGGTGGCCGGCAGGAAGCGGGTGCCGAGACCGGCGACGGGGAGGATCGCTTTACGGATAGGGCTTGCCATGGGGAGAGACGCCACGTTGCGATAAGGGGAAGTGGAAGGGCGGGAGGAAACCGGGCGGGCCGGGCAGACCGGCTCCTGGGCCGGAATGATGACAGGATCGTGAAGCTCCCCGCGGTCATCCCCGCCGGCAGGTCACGGGCCGGGCCTTGGCGGCCATGCGGTCTCCGGCGTTGAAAACATTAGGGTTCGGACCGCGCCAGACTAGCCGGCCGCGCCGGCGTTGAACATTCATCTTTTCGCCGTCCGGGCGGCGAAGCTCTCCCATAACGTCGAAGCGTTAAGCTCGTTTCAATGATGACGGCGCGTAATGGAGCCAGCCACTCGCACGGGATGGGTTCATGCGTAATCGAGCGAACGGCAGGGCGGGGAAGCTCCCCGTCTTCGCGCTGCTGCTGGCGTCGGGATTCGGGCTGGCCGGCTGTTCGGCCGGGCCGGACTTCACCGGCGCGCTCGCCGCGCCGGAGCGTCCCGCCGCGCCGCCCGCCCGGCAGACCGCCGCCAGGCCCGCCGCTGCGCAGCCCGCCGCCACACCGGTGCGCTCGTCCCACCCCGCCATGACCCCCGCCGCGCTCGCCGCCGACGAAGCCAATTTCCCGCGCTGCCTCGCCGAGCTCGGCCAGCGGGCGCAGGCGCGCGGGGTTTCCGCCGCCGGGGTGCGCCGCTACACCGCCGGGCTGAAGCCCGACATGAGCATCATGGCCAAGCTGGAGACCCAGCCGGAATTCTCCCGCTCCACCGGCGACTATGTCAGCATGCTGGTGTCGGAGACCCGCATCCAGCGCGGCCGCGAGGCGATGGCGCAGAACGCCGCGGTGTTCGACGCGGTGGAGCGGACCTATGGCGTCGACAAATACGCCGTCGCCGCCATCTGGGGCATCGAGACCAATTACGGCAATGCCCGGGGCTCCTATTCCGTCATCGAAGCGACCGCCACGCTCGCCTGTGTCGGGCGCCGCAAGGCCTATTTCGGCGACGAGTTCATCGCCGCCCTCCAGATCGTGGACCGCGGCGACATTCCCGAGAGCCACCTGCGCGGCTCCTGGGCCGGGGCCTTCGGGCTCACCCAGTTCATGCCCACCGCCTTCCAGCGCGACGCGGTCGATTTCGACGGCGACGGCCACCGCAACGTGGTGGATTCGGTCGCCGACGCCATGGGTTCCACCGCGGCCAAGCTGAAGCGCGGCGGCTGGGTGGCCGGGCGGAGCTGGGGCTACGAGGTGGAGCTGCCGCGCGGCTTCAACTATCTGCTCGCCGACAAGAACGTCGTGAAGCCGATGGCGGAATGGTCGGCGCTCGGCGTGCGCCGGGTGGCGGGCCGGCCCTTCACCAATGGCGGGGAGACCGCCTATCTCCTGCTGCCCGCCGGCGCGGAGGGGCCCGCCTTCCTGATGACCGGCAATTTCAAGGCGCTGCTGAGCTACAACCCCGCCGACGCCTATGCGCTCGCCATCGGGCATCTTGCCGACCGCATCCGCGGCGGCGAGCCCTTCGTGCATCCCTGGCCGGCCGACCAGCGCCCGCTGGCCCGGGCCGAGCGCATCGAGCTGCAGCAGCGGCTCGCCGCCATGGGCTATGATGTCGGCACGCCCGATGGGGTGATGGGGCTGAAGACCCGGGTGGCGGTGCGCGATTTCCAGGCCCGCGCCGGCATGATCCCGGACGGCATGCCCGATGTCGCGGTGCTGGACCGCATGCGCGGCTCCGCCGCCGGGGTGCAGCAGGCCCGGCTGTGAGCGGCCGGCCGTGCCGGGACCCGGGGTCTTGAATCGGCCGTGTTCCTGAGGCACCGCTGACGTATCGACATCCCGCAGGGCGACCCATGCCGGAACTGCCGAGCCCCGAAGGCCACAGCCGCCCGCCGGCGCGCGAGCCCGCGTGCCCTGCGCCGGGCGGCGCGGAATCGCGCGCCGACCGGCAGGGGCGGGTGCGCCGGCCCGGCGGCTTTTCACGCCGCGTGGGGTTTTTGCGCGCCGGCCTCACCTTGCTTGCCAGCCTGACGCTCGTTGCCAGCCCTATGG
>CAZIXP010000156.1:0-960 GCA_964543245.1 uncultured Starkeya sp. | reverse complement strand
TCGCCCGCCGGCCGCTGTCGGCGGCTCCGGCGCACCCGCGCGCCAGCCGACGCGCCCGCCGGCCCAGAGCCAGCCGCGGCAGGGCACCCGCGCGCCGGCGCCGCGCTATGCCGCGCCGCCGCAGCAGCAGCAGGAACAGCGCTGGCGCCCGCTCTTTCCCTTCTTCGGCCTGTTCGAGCCCGGCCAGCCCGATGACGGCAACCCCGCGCGCCGGGCCCCGCGCGAACTGCCCCCGGCCGCGGACGAGCCTACCCGGCCGCGCGTCGCCAAGCCGGCGCCCGACGTGCCGGCCGAGCCGCGCGGCACGGTGTATGGCTCGCTGGAGGCCGCGCGGAAGGCGGCGGAGAAGCAGCTCACCGCCTCGGTGCTGGTGATCGGCGATCAATATGCCGGCACGCTGGCGCAGGGCCTCGCCGACATGTTCGCTCCCGACCGTTCCACCATCGCCGTCATCGGCAAGGAAGAGGACGGCTCCGGCCTGCTGCCGGGCGGCTTCGACTGGCTGACCGCCGGGCCGGACCTCGCCCGCGCCGAACAGCCCACCGCCATCGTGGTGCTGATCGGGCTGAACGACCTGCGGCCGCTGGACGGCGCCGGCGACGATTCGCAGGTGCTCGACGAGCGCTGGCGCGAGGTCTATGGCCGCCGCCTCGACGATTTCCTGATGCGGCTCAAGGCCACCGGGCGCCCGGTCGCGGTGGTCGGCCTCGCCCCGGTGCGCGAGGCCCGGGCCAGCGAGCTCAACAGCCGCTTCAACGCGCTGCTGGAGGAACGCACGGCTCGCGCCGGCCTCACCTATGTCGATGTGTGGGACGGCTTTGTCGACGAGAACGGCAAATACCTCGTCTCCGGTCCGGCGGTGGATGGCCAGCGCCGGCGGCTGCGCGCCTGCCCAGGGCGTCGGGCGCGCCGGCGTGGCGCGAGGCGACGGGCTGGTTCGGCGCGCTGTTCGAATTGCCG
>CAZIXP010000155.1:0-9013 GCA_964543245.1 uncultured Starkeya sp. | reverse complement strand
CCGCTTATGTTCCCTGTGTCTACGCTCCCCTCGCATTAACACAGGTGCTTGTGCGAGAACGGATTATGACATGAATGATGCTACATGTCAA
This sequence comes from uncultured Starkeya sp., assembly GCA_964543245.1. Classification (GTDB taxonomy): domain Bacteria; phylum Pseudomonadota; class Alphaproteobacteria; order Rhizobiales; family Xanthobacteraceae; genus Ancylobacter. The sequence continues at coordinate 8,922 of CAZIXP010000155.1, read as the reverse complement.
ATCCAGGTTGTTTTCTCTCAACCATGCAAACATTGTAACACAACTCGTTTTGATTGTCAAATATCAGCGCCAAGCGAGCACGAAAGCCCGAAGGGGGTAAACGCCCCAGCGCGCCCGCCCGTTCACGTTGACCTATCGCGTCCAGAATTAATAAAACCACATAAATGTGGTAAAGGCCAAGGGACGGACCGTTCTAGGAGAGAGATAGGGATGTTCCAGGCGAATTGGGCGAGGCTGAGGGTAAAAATTACCATAAGGGTGAGTGAGGTATAGCTAGAAATATGTGGGTAATTGGAGGTTGACTAGGCAATATTTCTAACGTAATAACGAAGACATGAAAGGGATATATGAGAGGAGAACTGAGAGGAGAAGGGCCGGGAGGAGTAGGAATCCGGCCGATCTGAAGAATCTGAACCAGAGACATCATGAGATTCTTGAGCTAGCACTCTTAGGTTTCCCTGACGCTCAGATAGCAGAGGCTGTAGGGTGTAAGCCTATGACAGTTTTCAATGCTAGGAACTCGACGTTAGGGAAAGAGAAGTTAGGGATGATGAGAGCTGCGAGGGATACTGGGTCGATAGACGTGGCAAAGAAGATGCAGGAGATGATTCCTAAGGCGCTGGAGATTTATGATAAGATCTTGAGTGAAGGGGAAGAGGGAGATCTCACGCATGGAGGAGCTTCTATTCAGCTGCAGAAACAAACTGCAGATATGGTGTTGAAGGAGTTCTCAGGGCTTGCAGTGCCGAAGAAAGTGATGGTAGGGCATGCACATTTCACTGCGGAGATGTTAGAAGAGATCAAGGAGCAAGGGAAGAAAGCAGCTTTGGAGTGTGGAGCTCTTGAGATTCCTTTCACGGAGGGGCTCTAATGGCGAGTAGGAATATTGATAGAGCCACTCCTAGAATGAGGATTTTTATTAAGAATCTCATACTCGAAGCTTGGAGGAGATATAAGCTGAGAGTGATAGTTACAAGTGTGGATAGAGATATTAAGGAACAAGCAGCGCTCTATGCACAAGGGAGAGAAAAGCTTGAAGTAGTGAATTCGCTTAGAAAGATTGCAGGGTTGCTTCCTTTGAGTGAAGAAGAGAATAATCACTGCGTGACTTGGACTATGAGGTCTGAGCATTTGGTTGATTTAGGAAATGAGACTACAGAAGATGATTTCTCTCACGCAGTTGATGTAGCGATTTTGGGAAAGAACGGGCAGGTAAGTTGGTCGCTTAAAGCTGATGTGAATGAAGATGATATTCCTGATTATTTGCAGTTAGTGAAGCTCGCACATCAGATAGATCCAACTATTGTCTGTGGAGGTGATTGGAAGAAGCCTGATTATCCGCACTTCCAGGACAGACCGGTGAAAAGGAAAGTGGTTTAAAGGAGGTTTTATGAACGATTCTGTGTGGATTTCTCTAATCAAAGGTCGAGTAGGAGCGGCTGTTCTTTCCCTGGTTGCTCTAGTTCTCGCAGGCTGGGGATATACGCTGGATGAAGCGGCTCAGGCCCAGATTCTCGATGTGCTGGTGGTGTTTGCTACTGGTATTTCGACGGTCTTCGCTCTGTGGAGTAAGATTAGAGAGACGAAAAAAGCAGGGAAATGAGTAGGCTGGCGGTTATTATAGAACTTCTTCTTGACCTGATTAGTGAGATTACAGATCAGGTCAAGAAGATTCAGAGGAAGAAGGCCGAGAGAAGGTATCAAGAGGAAGTTCTTAATGCTGAGAAAGATATTACTGTCGCTTTTAATGAGCACTTTTCTCCTCTCTTGTACGGGAGTAAAGATGAGGGAAGAGATCCTAGCTCCGACAAAGCCAGTGATAGAAGCGAAAAAAGGACCTGAAGGTTCTGTATGTTTTACGGAAGAGGATGCTCAGAAGCTTTTCCTATACATCCTCGAGTTGGAAAAGAGAAGTGAATAAAAACAAGGAGGATTTGAACTATGCGTAAATGGAAAGACTCGAGTATTCTCGTCGGGCTTCTGGTCTTCATAGTAATGCTCACTACAGGTGCTGCGTTTGTGGAGAGAGGGGATAAGTACTTCCTCAACAACGTTACGATTAAGGGGCTTGCTACTATCCACAACTTCCTTACTCTGGCGAAGATGCCAAAGACGACCTACGGGAATGGTGCAGGTGTTACGGGGGTATCTACGGCGACTGAGTACGGAGATGGAGTTATTCACAGAACATCTCTGGCAATTGATAAAGTTATGACGATTACTGATACCGCGAATTCTAGCGGTATAGGGAGTGTTAAGATTTATGACTTCCCTGCTGGGAATATTCAGATTGTTGGAGCTACAGTGAATTTGACAGCTTCTTCGGCCGGCGGAGCTGCGGGGATTGTGGCAGATGCTGATGGAGATTTTGCTTTGGGAACTGCTGGAGCTGGAGTCGGTGCGACGCTAGCCGGGACAGAAGCAGATATTATTTCGTCTACTTCGCTTGCTCAGTTCGCGAATACTACTGGTGTGATTAAGGGATATGCTTCTGCCTCATCCTTTCATGACGGGACTTCGACAGCGAAAGATCTTTATCTCAACGTAATGTTTGATGATGCGGATAGTACTGCTAATGACACACTCTCGGTCGCCGGTACTATTATTGTAGACTGGATCAATCATGGAGATTATTAAGCGCTGTTGGTAAAAAATACCAATAGGGAGGGTTTATGAAGAGATTGTTACTGGTCTTGGCTTTTATGATTCTTCCGTTTCTAAGTCTCCAGGCAGCTGTGGTTGATGTTAGCTGGAATGCGAATACCGAAGCGGATTTGGCAGGGTATAAGCTTTACTACGGCACGACTAGTGGGGTTTATGAACTGCCTATTGATGTAGGTAAGGTGACTTCCTACTCCGTTACTGTGAATCCGAAAGTTACGACTACTTACTACGTGACCCTTACAGCATATGATATGTCAGGGAATGAATCACCTAAGTCGGATGAGGCTAGTATTACAGTTACAGTCGCGGATACTACCCCTCCAGCTAAGCCGACAGGGCTGAAGATGGTTATTCAGCAGTTCCTTTCCTGGCTTCGTAGGTTCTGAGCTTAAGGATAGTAGGAGGGCTCGATGGCTCAGTTCATTCCAGTCTACGGCGCCTTAACTGGCGGAGGCACAGGCGCCTTGGATGCGATCTATGCTGGTGGAGAGAGTGGTTATTATAATGCTCTCACCGCTGGTGACGTAGCGATAGTTCATAACTCAGGTGATAATAGAGTTTATATCTATCGTTTTTACGTCGCTGGTTCTGCACAGACTGAGAGCTCTCCTGCTGTAATTAAGCCTGATAATCAGAGTAGTGGAAATGCTTATACAGGTAACGGCGCCTGGCTTTTAGTAGATATCGCTGGAGGGGGATTGTTTGCTCCTCTTACTTATTCTGAGGTTAGTGTTACAGGCGCTGTTACAGCCGCTGTAGGAAAAATGCATGTGTGTTCTGATTCTGGTACGCCTGCGGATTATACTGTTACGCTTCCAGCAGTTTCAGGGAATACAGGAAAGTTGATAGGGTTCAGGATGAGTTCTGCTCTAACGAAGCTTGTTACGTTAGACGGCAACAGCACAGAAACTATTGACGGCGCTACTACAAGGATTATGTGGGCAGGGGAGACAGCTATCCTGCTCTGTGACGGAAAGGAATGGAAGAAGATCGCAGGTAAGACCATTCCGATGCAGGCCGTATTAAAACTAGCTAGCCCGCAGCTTTTTGAATATAATACTAAGACACTATTAAATTATACATCATTGACTTATAGCAATTGTCCTGCTGCTTTTGTGACAGCGGCAGATTCAAAAATAACTGCTTGTAGAACATACCCTATTTTATTTGGCATAAACGCAGGTTATACCAATACAGGTAATACTAACACCTTTGTAGCCTGTTTTGTATCTAAAAATACAGCACTGGCTTATGATTTGTACGCATATAGTGCTTATACTGCTGGTAATTTTGCGTGTCCTAATAACTCAGGTATTTTGGTTCCGGCTGTGGGAGATTACTACAGGCCTTATGGTCTTTTTGAAGCTGGGGCATTTACAACTTCAACCGTATCACCATACACGGACACAGGAATTAGCTTTATGAGTGCTTGCGAACAAATCGTCTGGTAAAATAGGTAAGTTTAAATGAAACACTACACGGTAAGATAAAATGGTATCTACTTGGTGGCACCATACTAAAAGTAATAAATTCTCTAGTCCTAGGGATATCTGGGCTCCTAAGTGGTATATAGTTCGTGAGAGATGTGAAGGAACTGGCCGGCCGTCAGGATGGACTAATTATGGAGGAGGGACTATAAACTGGGATTATACAGATAGTCCCGCTCCTTTAGAAGGTACTCAGTCTCTTGCTATGACTCATAGCGATTGGGGGATGGAGTATTATGATGTAGGAGGCTTGTCGGAGTTTAGTCTTTACTTTGCTTATTGTCCTGTAATTACTAATGCTGCTGATCGCGGATTCTTTGACGCTTTTGATGAAAGTTTAGATAATGTATTTTATCTATACCACTCAAACACTGGCTATCTTTGTCTTCAGGATGCTATAAAAGGAGCTAAGACTTCTGATTACCTTCTTGAAGAAGGGACTAAGTATTTTATCTGGGTTGATTATGTAGCGTCAGGGACTGTGAATGTGTTTATTAATACTACGGCTATTAAGCCTACAACACCAGAAATTACATTTACTGCTGGGGCTGCTAATGCTATTAGATATGTAGGGCCTTCTGTAGGGAAAAGCGAAGGAATATTATTTGACGACTTTATATTTGATACTGTCATGATAGACTCTAATCCTTTAGGGTCTTATGCAGGAAGTACACAGAATCAGGCGTTGAGTGGAAGTTTTCCTGCTTTTTCTGGGTCTTTGGGTAAGCTACCTGGTAAGGTAGTTCTAGGAGGTGTTACATTAGCTTCTGGGATTACTACAAAGACAAGTGGAAAAATAGTTTCTGGTTCTATGCCTTCTCAGAATGGGAGTGTTATTAAGCTGTCCACGAGAAACGTCTCTGGTAGTTTTCCGTCTGTATCTGGAGTAGTTAGTAAGAGTACTTTAAAGACCTTGACTGGAGTACTTCCTGCTTTAAGTGGTTCTATTGTCGGGGAGTTTATAACAGGGCTTATTGAAGAAGCTTTGGCAGGAACGTTTCCTGTTATTACTGGAAGTTTAGATGTTATAATTAGTAAAATGCTCCAAGGCTCGGTTCCTGCACAAGAAGGGACAGTAGTAAGGATTACGGAGAAGAGAGTTTTAGGATCTGCACCTTCTCAGAGTGGAAGTACTGTGAAGAGTACTGCTAAGGAATTTGAGGGGCAGTTAGGAAGTGTAACTGGGGCTTCTTTAAAGCTTACAGCTAAGAATGTTTCTGGATTGTTACCTGCTATAAGTGGGGTTTCTAGTTATGTATCTGTGTTTTTACAGGAAGTCTTAGGTGCTATTCCTCAGATTACTGGAGCTATAAGCAAGGCTACTACTAAGGTAGTCACTGGTATTATTCCTGCTTTATCAGGGAGTATTAGTAGGAGAGCTGGGAAATCTCTAGCTGGTTCTATCCCTTATCAAGTAGGAGGGATAGTTAAAGATGTAGATAAGAAAGTACAAGGTGCCATACCCTCCTTATCCGGAACAGCTTCTGGTGTGTCTGTCTTCTTAGAAGGCATATCAGGAGCTGTTCCTTACGCAGTCGGGAGTATGGTTAAGATGATAGGTAAGGGGATTAGTGGTAATGCTCCTTCTCAGGCAGGGCAGTTAGTGAAGAAAACGTCCGTTTCTAGGGCGGGTTCTATTCCTTCACCTTCTGGAAATCCTGGAGAAGCCTATCAAACGTCAGAAGGAACTTCTGGAATATTCGGAGCTATAAGTGGGATAGTGAGCTATATCACAGGTGTTATTATCAGTAAGGCCGTTGGGATTATAGGATCTCGACTGAAGAGAATAATAGGAGGATAACTATAATGAAACAGAAACGTACTGAAGATGGAAAGGTTAAAGACAGCCTTTTGCAGCGCTTTCGCTCCTGGCGGCTGAACAAACAGCTGAGGAAAGGAAAGATTCCGAGAGGCAGAACTATCACGTCAAAAGAAGCTGAGGATGCTTTGAAGATGGGCGCTCCTGAATACGCTCTTGAGCTTTGGGGTTTTCTGAGTGCTAAAGTGATTAGGGCTGATGGTTCTATCAACGACCACGGCTTGGTCTCAGTTCAGAAGATCACTACAGCATTCAGAGATTATATCGTAGATTCTCTGCAGAACAGTACCACCAAGCCTATGGACGTTTTCAAGTATCACGGATGCGGTACTGGGACTGGGGCTGAGGCGAATACTGAGACTACTCTCGAGACTGAGGTTGGTTCGAGAGTTTCAGGGACTCAGATCGAAGGGGCAACTGCGAATATTTACAAGTCAGTCGCTACCATTAGCTTCTCAAATACTTATGCTATTACTGAGCACGGACTGTTCTCTGCTAGTGAGGGTGGAACTATGATGGATCGATCTCTCTTCAGTGCTATCAACGTGACCAGCGGAGATAGCATTCAGTTCACTTACGAAGCTACCTTCAACGCTGAGTCGTAAGGAGGTTTCTGATGGATGTGAGGTGTAGGAATATTCCTTTTGCGACGTGTAAGAGCACAGGAGATAAAGCAGTTGCTGATTCTCCTGTGGTAGTGAAGGCTTCTGCTGGTGTTCTCAGAGGCTTTACTGCTTACACAGACGGAACTAATGATGTAACAGTTACTGTTTATGACAGTGCTGCTGCTGCATCAGGGACTATACTGGCTAAAGTAATTATCCATGGTACTGACGATTCAGGCGGGCTTATGGGTATAGACGTTGAAGCCAGGTATGGTATTGTTATGACTATTGCCGGCACAGGTGGTCATGCGGTAGCTTATTATATTTAAGCTATCGGTAAAAAATACCAGCAGGGAAAATATGGAGAACGTGACAATAGATATTACCCAGGATCCTGAGATCCGAAAGATGCTATCACTTTGTGTTAGTAACACAAAGTATTGCGCTAAGGTTCTCTTCCCGGGAACTTTCTATTCTCCGTTCTCTGCCCTTCATGATGAGATTTTTAAGGCTATAGACTCCGGGCATAAGAAGATAGCTATAGCTGCTCCTCGCGGTCTGGGAAAGACGTCTATAGCTAGGGTAGTCGCGCAGAAAGCTATCCTTTTCAGAATGGCTAATTTTATAGTATATCTCATGAACTCAGCTACAGTCGCTGAAATGCAGACTGAGAATATTAAGAAAGAGCTTTTGATCAATAAGTTTGTGAGAGGCCTCTTTGGGAGCATTAAAGAGTCTGATCTTGAGTATCAGATGGACGAGATGTTTTCTAAGCTTTCTTGGGTAGCTTTCGGGAAAACTCTCGTCCTCCCTCGAGGCCAGGGACAGCAAGTACGTGGTTTGAACTGGTGTGATAATCGACCCGAGATTGTTATCTGTGATGATCTCGAGAATAAGGAGGAGATACAGAGTAAAGAGAATAGGGATAAGTTGAAACAGTGGTTCTATTCTGACGTAATGAAGTCCTTCAATTTTTATAAGAAGAACTGGAGGATAGTATATATTGATACTATCAAGCATGAGGACTCTCTTCTTCAGGAACTTCTTGATTCTCCTGACTGGTACGGGATTAGGCTTTCTATTTGTGACGATAACTATAAAAGCCTAGATCCTAATTATATGACAGATGCTGAGATAGAAGCTGAAGTATCTGAGCATAGAAGGTTAGGTACGTTAGATCTCTTCTATATGGAAAGGATGAATATTCCTACGTCGAAGGAAGATGCTTCGTTTAAGGCTGAGTATTTTATCTACCATGATGAAGCAGAGCTTAAGAAGAATCCTTGTATTGAGAACGTAGTTATAGTTGATCCAGCAAAGACTACGAATATGAGAAGTGCTGATTCTGCTATCGTAGGTATTGGGATTGATACTAAAGGGAATAAGCTTCATATAAGGGATATTGCTTCTCTTCGTGTGTTTCCTGAGCAGTTATACGAAGAGATGTTTGATATGGCTAAGAGGTTGAATGCTACTACTATTGCTGTTGAGACTACTTCGCTTGAAGAGTTTATTAAACAGCCTATATTAAATGAGATGAGTAGGAGAGGGCTTAATTATAATTTAGTATGGCTCAGTGCTCGCGGGGGAGTGAAAGAGGAGAAAGGAAAAGTAGAAAGGATAAAAGGACTGATACCTTATTACCGACAGAAACTTATTACCCATAACAAGGAAAAGTGCGGTAAGTTAGAGACACAGCTCTTAGCATTTCCTAAGTCTAAGCTCTGGGATGTTATGGATGCTACAGCGTATATAGTCGAACTCCTAGAGCTTGGAGGAAGGTATTTTGAGTCTCCTGAGAATGGTAGTTATAATGACCCCCAGGAAGATGAATATGAGGGTATTGTTAATGATCCTATCATTCAAAATTGGAGGTGTGCTTAATGGATCCTACTATTGCTGTTCTTGTTGGTATTATTACTAACTTTGTTTCGTTCGAAGTAGGAAACAGGTTAATGGGAAAGAATAAAGTATCAGAAGCTTCTTGTGCAGAGAGAAGAGGAAACTGTACAGAGAAGTTCTGTATACAGCTAGATGCAATACACGAAAAGCTTGATGATTTGTCCCTTACGGTAAAAAATAACAAAAGGGGATATGATAATGCCTAATATAGTACAAGGAAACGAGAATTCTTTATCAAGAGCTCTTTCTGATATAGACAGAGCTAATTTTGACTATGAATATCCTGGTGGTATAGACCTTAAACCTGGAAGTCCTGTTCATGATAAGATTGTTAAGGAAGTTCTCGCAAGAGCTAGAGAGAGTCATTCTGCTATGTCTACCAGGTATGATAGCTGGAAGAACATGGATAAGTTGACTACTACCTATAAATACGTAGATGAAAAGG
>CAZIXP010000154.1:0-9247 GCA_964543245.1 uncultured Starkeya sp. | reverse complement strand
GCCCGGCGGTGAAATTCAGCATGGCCGGCACCCGGCCCTCGCGGTGCAGGCCGAGGATGACGACCGCGATGCCGGCGGCGTTGGGCAGCAGCACGCCGACATTCTCGCCCCGGCGGGTTTCCGCCGCCAGCTTGGCGCCGAACAGGCGGGCGCCCATCAGCAGCTTGCGGTAGCTGAGGGTCGTGCCCATCGGGTCTTCGACGACCACGCGGCCGCGGCCGAGCCGCTCGGCCGCCTCCTCGATCGCGCCGTAGATGGACTGGTCGGTGTGGCTGGTCTGGAACACCAGATCCGACATGATGTCGTAGAGCGCCGCCCCCGCCGCCTGCCGGCGCCTGCGGCCGAACAGCTCGGGCGCCACCTCGATGCGCACCGGCGGCAGCACGGTGACGCGCACCTTCGGGAACAGCCGCTTGCGGGTCTGGTCCGGCGTCAGGCGCGAGAACGGCGTCTGCTCCAGCCCCTCGATCCGCACCGGCACCACCTCGGCGCCGGCCTTCTCGGCGATCATGGCGGAGCCGTCATAGATCTTCATGATCGAGCCGGTGACGGTGATGCGCCCTTCCGGGAAGATCACCAGCGGGTTGCCCTCCTTCACCAGCCGGATGAGGTCGCGCGTCGCGAGCGGGCGGGTGGGGTCCAGCGGGAAGGCGCGCACCAGCCGGAGGAACGGCTTCACCCACCAGCGCTGGGCGATGGCGGAATCGATGGCGAAGATGGGGTCGTTGTCGAGCAGCGCCATCACCAGCGGCGCGTCGAGGAAGCTGATGTGGTTGATCGCCACCACCGAACGCGGCCCCGCCGCCCGGAGGTGTTCCGCGCCCTTCACCTCGACCCGGAACAGCACCCGGAACACCAGCTTGATGAGGTCGCGCAGCACATGGCCCTGGAAGGCCCGGCCGACCAGCACCGCCACCACCAGCGAGGCGACGCCGATGGCCGCCAGCAGGGTCGGCGCCCCGAAGCCGGCGAGCTGGAACAGCGCGATGATCACCGCCCCGATCACCATGAAGGCGGCGTTCAGCACGTTGTTGCCGGCGATGACGCGGGCGCGGCTGTCCTCGTCGGATTCGGCCTGCACATAAGCGAAGGTCGGCACCACGAACATGCCGCCGGCCGCCGCCAGCCCGACAAGGCCGATGATGGCGTGAATGCCGAGCCCGCTGGTGACGAAATCGTACCAGTCGATCAGCTCGGGGCCCGGCTGCTCGGCGCCCATGACGACGCCGATATAGATGGAGAAGATGCCGATCAGGATGCCGGCGAAGGGCACCAGCGCCAGCACGATGCGCCCGTCGCACAGCTTGGCGGCAAGGCCCGAGCCCGCGGCAACGCCGACCGTGAAGAGCACCAGGAACAGCGTGACGATGCTCTCCGAGCCGCCGATGTCCTCCTTCACCATGGTGGGCAGCAGCGACAGCACCACCGCACCCACCAGCCAGAACCAGCTCACGATCAGCGAGCCGACCCAGGTGGCGCGGTTGGCCTTCAGCTCGGCCAGCAGCCGCACCGTGCCCTGGAAGATGTTGGGATCGATGCGCAGTTCGGGCGCACGCTCCCCGGTGCGGGGGATCTGCCGCGCCGCGATCCAGCTCACCACGCCGAAGGCGAAGGTGACGCCGGCCACCGTCCAGTGCCCGGCCTGCGCCACCGCCACGCTGCCGGCCACCGTGCCGGCGAGGATGGCGAGGAAGGTCGCGGTTTCCACCAGCGCATTGCCGGCCACCAGTTCCTCGCGCTCCAGCTGGTCCGGCAGGATGCCGTATTTCAGCGGTCCGAACAGCGCGCCCAGCGTGCCCATCAGAAACAGGCCGACAAACAGCATCGGCAGCGAGTGGAGCACGAAGCCGGCGCTCGCCAGCAGCACCACCCAGATCTCGGCGAATTTCAGCCGCTTGGCGATGACCGCCTTGTCGTAGCGGTCCGCCATTTCGCCGCCGAGGCTGGAGAACAGGAAGAAGGGCAGGATGAACAGCGCACCGGCGAAGGTGACGAGGGCGCCGGCATGGCTCTCCCCCAGCTTGTAGAGAATCAGCAGGGCGAGCGCGTTCTTGACGAAATTGTCATTGAAGGCGCTGAAGAACTGGCACCAGAACAGCGGCGCGAAACGCCGTGCGGTCATCAGCCGGGTGAACATCGGGCGCTTCCTCGGATCGGGCACTGCGGCACCGCTTAGTGAACGATCACTCACATAAAACGCCGCCGCGATGGCGTCAATCGCGCCGCTGCCGCTGCGGAGCCGCAGGGCACGGTTGCGCACCCCGCCGCACGGGCTTAGATGCAGCCTCCGGCATGTGCCGCCGGCCTGTGAGGAGAGGACCGGATGATCCGATTCCTGCTGCGGTTCGTCGGTCTCTGGGTGCTGGCTGGCGGTTTCGTCGCGCTTGTGGTGGACGGAACCCGCTCCATCGCCTCCTCCGACCTCGTCATGACCCCGCTCGGCGAAGCCTGGTTTGCCGCCAGCCCAACCTCGCTCGCCCGCTTCCAGAGCTTCATCGAGACCAGCGTGTCGCCCGCGGTGTGGGAATACGCCGCCGTGCCGCTGCTGATGGCGCCGCTGGCGGCGGTGCTGGGGGTGGCCGGCCTGCTCCTGATCCTGCTGGGGCGCCCCCGCTTCGAGCGGTAAAGCGCCGCTGAAGGGCCGGACCGCGCGCGGATACTGGCGCGGAGGCGTTTCAATACCCACATTGGGGCCACGAAACGCGAGGAGCCGACATGTTCTTCCTGAAGAAGTCCCTCGACCTTCCCACCCCCGACCGCGCCCTGCCGGGCCGCCCCAACCCGCTGCCCACCGCGGAGCGGCATTTCCTCAGCAAGCGCCCGCTGAAGGGCCCTTATCCCGACGGCTTCGAGACCGCGATCTTCGGCCTCGGCTGCTTCTGGGGCGCCGAGCGCAAGTTCTGGCAGACGCCGGGCGTCTGGGTCACGGCGGTGGGCTACATAAACGGCGTGACGCCGAACCCGACCTATGAGGAGACCTGCACCGGCCTCACCGGCCATGCCGAAGCGGTGCTGGTGGTCTTCGACCCTGCGCAGGTGAGCTATGACCGGCTGCTCAAGCTGTTCTGGGAAAGCCACGACCCGACACAGGGCATGCGGCAGGGCAACGATGTCGGCACCACCTACCGCTCGGGCATCTATACCACGACGCCGGAGCAGCGGGCGCAGGCGGAAGCCAGCAGGGCGGCCTATGGCAAGGTGTTGAAGGCCGAAGGCTTTCCCGACATCACCACCGAGATCGTCGACGCCCCGACCTTCTACTTCGCCGAGGACTACCACCAGCAGTACCTCGCGAAGAACCCGAACGGCTATTGCGGCCTCGGCGGCACCGGCGTGTCCTGCCCGATCGGCACGGCGGTGCCGGCCTGAGTCCTGCGAAAGCCGCGGCGGCCCCGTCGCCCCGGCCTGTTTCTACGAAAGCCGCGGCGGCCCCGTCGCCCCAGCCTGAGTTCTGCTAAAGCCGCGGCGGCCCCGTCGCCGCGGCCGGCCAGCGCCAGGGAGCACCCCCGCGGGAGTGTGCTTCCGGCGCCACCTTCCGCGGCAGATGGCTATTTTTGACCGCATCGGCTTTGCGCCTTCCCTATGGGCGGCGCGGGGGTAACGTGCCCGGCGATCCGCCCTGGAGAGCCCCCGTGACCACCTTCCGCCGCTCCATCCTGACCCCGCTTGTCGCGGCCCTTGTTCTGGGCGCCGGCGCCGCGTCGGCCCCCGCGGCCGCGCAGACCCCGGCCCCGGCGATCCCGGCCGACCTGCGCAATGCGCGCTACTGCGAAATCCTGCCGGTCCGCCTCACCCTCGAGGGCCTGAAGGCGACGGTCTACAACACACTCGGCTATGGCGACTGCCCCGCCGAGGCGTGGAACGCGCTGACCGAAGCCGAGCTGCGGCGCCATTTCGACGTGCTGGAGATCGTGCGGAACGGGCCGCGCTACTTCATCATGGACCGCATCGTCGCCTCGGGCGCGACCCGGGACGGCGAGGTGATCACGCTGGGCGGCATCACCCTCGCCAAGCGGGCGGAGGTCGCGCTCTCCTTGAGCCAGGCCCGGGAGCCGGCCTACGCCGAGCAGGCCATCGACCGCGACACCGTCTATCAGTTCGACGCCGGCAAGCCGGTGTTCCAGCTCACGGCGCCGGACGGCGCGGTCTATGTCATGCAGTCCTATGCGGCCATCGTCGACCCCGCCCTGACCTATGACGACCTGCCCGGGCTCGGTGCCCGGCTGAAACTGCCCGCGGGCTGGACCTACACGACGCGGGTGCCGGACACCGACCTCGTGCTGAAAGCCGCGGGCAAGGCGATCGTGATCCAGGACGACCTCAAGAACACCTACCAGAAGGTCGCACCGAACTGAGTGCGCCCGGCGCGGGCTGCGCGTCCCGGAGGGTGGTGTGGGGCCGCGGCCACGCACCGCGCCCTTCGAGCCGCGCAGCTACCCTCCCCTATTGAAGCCGCCGCTGCGGCATGCCACCCATGCGTCGATACCGTCGGCGGGTGAAGGCAGGGAGCGGCAGGTGGAAAAGCTGATCGAGCGGTTCATCTTCGTCAGCCGGTGGCTGATGGCGCCGTTCTATCTCGGGCTCATCGTCGCCCTCGCGGTGCTGCTGGTCAAGTTCGGCGTGGAGCTGGTGCATTTCGTCACCCATGCCTGGGCCTCGTCGGAAACCGACATCATCCTGGGCATCCTCGCCCTGATCGACCTGACGTTCACCGGCAGCCTCGTCGTCATCGTCATCTTCTCCGGCTACGAGAATTTCGTCTCCCGCATCGATACCGAAGGCCATTCCGACTGGCCGGAATGGATGACGAAGGTCGACTTCGCCGGGCTCAAGCAGAAGCTGCTGGCCTCGATCGTCGCCATCTCGGCCATCGCCCTGCTCAAGGCCTTCATGAATCTCGACAAGGGCGTCGACGAACGGGCGATGTACTGGCTGGTGGTCGTCCACATGGTCTTCGTGGTGTCGGGGGTCGTGCTGGCCTGGACCGACAAGATCTCCGACAGCAAGGCCGGCGGCCACTGAGCCGCGCCACCGCCTGACGCACCGCCCGCCGCCGGATCGCCTCGGCCGAGGCCCTGCCGGCCTCGCGGCGCAACATGGGCTTGCGCTGAACCGGCGACGGACCTACGTCACGCCAAGCCGGACGGCGGCGGAGACGGACAGGACATGACGGGCATCGACCAGGCATCGGGCAGCGGCGCACGGGCGCGGCATCCCGCCGAGAAAAGTGGCGCGCGGATGGAGCCGCTGGCCCGGCTGCCGGTGTTCTTCGCCCTCGAAGGCCGCCGGGTCGTGCTTGCCGGCGGCTCGGACGCCGCGGCGTGGAAGGCGGAGCTGCTCTCCGCCTCCGGCGCCGAGGTGGTGCTCTTCGCCGCCGAGCCCTGCGAGGCTCTCCAGGGACTGATCGCCGATCCCCCGAACGGCCCGATCCGCCATGTGCCCCGGCACTGGACGCCGGACGACCTCGCCGGCGCCGCGCTCGCCATCGGCGATTTTCCCGAGGACGAGCCGGCCGCCGCCTTCGCCGCCGCCGCCCGCGCCGCCGGGGTTCCGGTGAACGTGATCGACAAGCCGGCCTTTTGCGACTTCGCCTTCGGCGCCATCGTCAACCGCTCCCCACTGGTGGTCGGCATCTCGACCGACGGGGCGGCGCCGGTGTTCGGCCAGGCGGTACGCGCCAAAATCGAGGCGGTGCTGCCGCGCGGCTTCAAGGCCTGGGCGGAAGCGGCCCGCGCCTGGCGGCCCGCGGTGGCGGCGCTCGAGCTCTCCTATCACGCTCGCCGCCGCTTCTGGGAGCGCTTCACCGCCCGCGCCCTCGCCACACCCGAGGCAACCCCGGCGACCGAGCTGCGCGAGGCCCTGCTCGCCGCCGCCGCGCAGGACCGCGCCGGCCCGGACCGCGGCTCCATCGCGCTGGTCGGCGCCGGCCCCGGAGACCCCGAGCTGCTGACGCTCAAGGCGGTGCGGATGCTGCAGGCGGCCGACGTCGTGCTCTATGACGACCTCATCGCCCCCGCCATCCTCGACATCGCCCGCCGCGAGGCGAAGAAGATGCTGGTCGGCAAGACCGGCTACCGCCCCTCCTGCAAGCAGGACGACATCAACGCGCTGATGGTCTCGCTCGCCCGCCAGGGCAAGCGGGTGGTGCGCCTCAAGGGCGGCGATCCCATGATCTTCGGCCGCGCGGGCGAGGAGATGGCCGCCGCCCGCGCCGCCGGCATTCCCGTCGAGGTGGTGCCCGGCATCTCCGCCGGCCAGGGCGCGGCGAGCCGGGTGGCGGTGTCGCTCACCCATCGCGACCATGCCCGCCGGCTCCAGTTCATCACCGCCCATGCCCGCGACGGCAAGCTGCCGCGCGACCTCAACTGGGCGGCGCTGGCCGATCCGGCGGCGACCACCGTGGTCTACATGCCCCAGCGCACCTGGGCCGAGCTGGCCGGCAAGGCGATGGCGGCCGGGCTCGACCCGGTGACGCCGGCCATCGCCGTCTTCGCCGCGACGCGGCCGGAGGAGCGGCGCGTCTTCGCCACCGTCGCCAGCCTCGGCGCGGCGCTGGATACCGCGGTGGCGCAGGGCGCCGCCGGCCCCTGCCTCGTCCTGTTCGGCCATGCCCTCGGCGAGGCGGAGATCGCCGCCGCCGCCGAGACCGTGGCCGGCCAAAGCGGTGAGGCGGAAGGTCAGCCGCCCGCCAGCTTCGCCTCCAGCCGCTCATAGAGCGGGTTCTCGGCGGCGAACACATAGTCGAGCGGGCCGACCGAAACGGTGCTGGCGCCCTGCTCGCGCAGGAACACCGCGAGGCCGTGCAGCGTGTCCGGCGGGCAGTGCAGCGTCACCATGCCCGAGGAGGTCGGGGCGCCGAACGGCGCCACCGCGCGGAAGCGGGACACCGCCTGCGCCACCACGTCGCCGTCGCAGGCGGCGAAGCGGGTCTTCACCTCGCGCATGGTGGCGGCGCGCTTGGCGGCGGTCACCCGGTCGAGCAGCGCGCGGGCGGCGGTGCGGGCGGCGGGGCTCCAGTCGGCGCTCAGCGAGGCGACGAGATTGGCCTCGGAACGCAGGATGATGCCGTCGTCCACCACCTTCAGCGCGTTGGCCGCCAGCGTCGAGCCGGTGGTGGTGATGTCGACGATCAGCTCCGCCGTGCCGGCCGCCGGGGTGCCCTCGGTGGCGCCGAGGCTTTCGACGATACGGTAGTCGGTGATGCCATGCCCGGCGAAGAAGCGCTGGGTGAGGTTGAGGTACTTCGTCGCCACCCGCACCCGGCGGCCGCGGCTGGCGTGGAAATGGGTGGCGACGTCGTCGAGGTCGCGCATGGTGCGCACGTCGATCCAGGCCTGCGGCACCGCCACCACCACATTGGCGAAGCCGAAGCCGAGCCCTTCCACCAGCAGCACCTTGGCGTCGGCATCGGGAATGCTCTCGCGCACCAGGTCCTCGCCGGTGACGCCGAGATGGACATGGCCGGAGGCGAGCTGGGTCGCGATCTCCGAGGCGGAGAGATAGGCCACCTCGACATCCGCGACGCCGGACAGGGTGCCGCGATAATCCCGCGCGCCGCGCGACTGCGACAGCGTCATGCCGGCGCGGGCGAAGAAGGCGGTGGCGTTTTCCTGCAGCCGGCCCTTGGAGGGCACGGCGACGATCAGGGGGGCGGTGCTCATCGGCCGGCCTCCAGTGCGGCGAGGCGGGCGGGCCAGACGGCGAAGCCCACGGCGGGAATGTCGCGCGCGGCGCCGAGCCGGGCCAGCAGCCCGTCATAGCGCCCGCCCGCCACCAGCGGCGGCTCGACCTCGCTGGTGCCGTTCAGCGGGTGCAGCTCGAACACCATGCCGGTGTAATAGTCCAGCGGCCGGCCGAAGGCGGCGGCGAAATGCACCCGGCCGACCTCCACGCCCTGCGCGGCGAGGAAATGGGTGCGCTGCTCGAAGGCGTCCAGCGCGGCGTCGAGCGGCAGCCCGGCGCCCTGCGCCAGCGCCCGCAGCCGGGCCGCTGCGACATCCGGCTCGCCTTCCACCGCCAGCCAGGCCTCCAGCAGCGCCACCTTCTCCGCCGGCAGGCCCTCGGCCTCGCCGGAGGCGGCCTGCTCGAGGAAGCGCTCGGCGATCTCGGAGACGCTGCGCCCGCCCACCGTGGAGATGCCGGCGATGGAGAGCAGGTCGGTCACCAGGGCATGGGCGGCGTCGGGGTCGGAGCCGGCCAGCGCCGAGAGCACGCCCGCATGGGCCGCCACCCCGCCGCCCTCGGGCCGGCGGCGCAGCACCGCGAGATCGGCGCCGAGGCTGCCGGCGCGGGCGAAATCCTTGGTCAGCCGGCGGCGCCAGCCCGGCGGCAGCGCCAGCGCCTCCAGCAGCGCGGCGAACAGGCCGACATCGCCGAGCCGGATGACGGGATCGATGACGCCCCACAGCGCCGCCGTCTCCAGCCCGAGGGCGAGGATCTCGGCGTCCGCCGCCTCGCGGTCGGCGCGGCCGAAGGATTCGATGCCGCCCTGCAGGAACTCGCCGCCCGGGGCGCTGGAGCGGAACACCGGGCCGAGATAGGCATAGTCGGCGGGCGCGGCGGCGCCGGCCGCCAGATAGAGCCGGCACACCGGCAGGGTGATGTCCGGCCGCAGGCACAGCTCGCGGCCCTCGGCGTCGGCGGTGAGGAACATCAGCCGCCGCATCTCCTCGCCGGAGAGATCGAGGAAGGCGTCGGCCGGCTGCAGCACCGGCGGGTCGACCCGCTCGAAGCCGGCGCGGGCATAAAGCGCCAGCAATTCGTCGAGCCGGGACGGTTCGGCCGTGAGGGAAGAAGGGGCGGTCACGCGGCACGGGTCCTTGTTGATGGCCGGCCGCCCGGCGCGGCGGCGCCGGGCACGGCCGCCGCCTTCTAGCAAAGGGGCGATGCCGGGTCCACAAAGCCCGGCCGCCGACGCTGCGGCATGCCGCCCGCGGCGGCGGGAACCGGGCGAAAGCGGCGGCGCGCGGCGAGGCTTCCGCGCCGCCGGCGAAGCCCCGCCGATCACCCGCGTGGGCCTGCCCCCGGGGCGGCGCCGAGGAACCAGCGGTCCTCGCCGGACGCTCGCCTCGCCAAGGATTGGCGCCCACTTGGGCGTCCGCTTGGCGCCCCCTTGGCGCCGCCCGACCAGCCCCGACAACGGGCCCCGGCGGAACCGGAATGCGACAGGCGCGGCGTTCCCCCGGTCGTCCGGAGCATTTTCGAGCGAAGTGGATTCCGGTTCGCGTGAAGAAAATGCGGCAAAACA
>CAZIXP010000153.1:7266-9255 GCA_964543245.1 uncultured Starkeya sp. | reverse complement strand
GGCGTGGCCGGGCTGCGCTCGGGGGCGCCGCCGCGGGCGAACCGGCCCATCAGCCCGGCCTTGGCCGGCGCGGGGGGCGCGACGCTCTCCGCCATCGCGTCCTCTGCCCGCGGCAGCGGCCGCTCCGGCGGCAGGCTGCGATGCGCCTTCACCGGCGGCACCGCCGGCGCCGGCTCGGCGGCGCGGGGGCGGGCGACCGGCGCGGTGCCGCGCTCCAGCGCCCGCAGCGAGCCCGGCTCGTCGATGCCGGCCTCGACCACCAGCTCGTTGGGGCCGCCGATGAGGATGAGGTGCTGGACGTCGTCGCGCTGGATCAGCAGCAGCCGGCGGCGCTCGTCGACCATCAGCTCGTCCAGCACGAACAGCCGGCGCGCGCGCGACTTGCGCCGCCCGGCCCGGCGGATCGACCCCATGGCCCAGTTGAAGACCATGACGAGCACGACGAAACCGACCAGACCCACGGCAAGCCGGATCATCAGGTCGGTATCGAGGTTCGAGACGAGGTTCTGAAGCATCACGCCCTCCGGGAGCGGGGATTTGTCCGCGTGTCCTTTTCCCGCGCCAGCGCCCGCGCCGCAAGCGGGTCGATGCGGCTCGGCACGCGCGGCGCCGCCGGTGTGGCCTGCGTGCCCCTCCGCCGAGCCGGCGGGCCGGCGCGGGAATCGGGCTCCCCCAACGGCACCGGCAGGCCGGTGCCGCAGTGGCACTCTCAATGGCTCCGGCAGGCCGGTGCTGCGGTGGCGCTCCCCTCCCGCGCGGCGCGGCCTGTGCGGGAAAACGGGGCAGACGGGGCGCCGCAGGGATGGCACCCTCCGCTCTCCTTTTCCACGTCGGGAGGCGGCATGACGGCGACAGATTCAGGCACCGGCATCGGCGATGCCGCGCTGAGGCGCGCGGTCCGCGTGGTGGCGCTGGCCAATCTCGGCTATTTCGGCGTCGAATTCGCCGTAGCCCTCGCCATCGGCTCGGTCGCGCTGTTCGCCGACTCCGTCGATTTCCTCGAGGACGCGGCGGTGAACGCGCTCATCCTGGCGGGGCTGGGCTGGTCGGACCGCGGCCGCGCCCGCCTCGGCATGGTGCTGGCGGTCATCCTGCTGGTGCCGGCGGTGGCGACGCTGTGGACCGCCTGGCAAAAGCTCGAAATGCCGGTCGCGCCGGCGCCGCTGGCGCTGTCCGTCACCGGGCTGGGGGCCCTGCTCGTCAATCTCGGCTGCGCGCTGCTGCTGGCGCGTTTCCGCCACCACGGCGGCAGCCTGACCCGCGCCGCCTTCCTCTCCGCCCGCAACGACGCGCTCGCCAATGTCGCGATCATCGGCGCGGGGCTGGTGACGGCGCTGCTGTGGCGCTCGGCCTGGCCGGACCTGGTGGTCGGCCTCGGCATCGCCGCGCTGAACGCCGACGCCGCGCGCGAGGTGTGGACCGCCGCGCGCCGGGAACACCGCGCCGCGGCCTGATTCCGCGCAAGATCGCGCCACGCGCGCAATCAGGCCGCGGCGGCCCACCGCGCTTGCGCAGGGCAGGACCTGCCGGTTGCGAATCCCTGCCCTGTGCGAATCCCTGTCTCCCGCCAAGCCCTCTTGCCCCCGGTGCCGGTGTCGGGCACCAAGGTGGCAGGTGCTTCGCGCCGCCGCACCGGAGCGGGAACAGGAATGGGCGGCGACGCCGGCAGGGGGACGACGGAAGCGGCATGGCGGAACGCACACCGGACGACGTGGCGCTGGATCGGGCGGCCGGCGGGGGAAGCATCCGCCTCGTGCTGATGGTGGCGCTCGCGCTGGTCGGCGCGGTGCTCTCGCTGCTGCTGCTCGGGCGCGACAAGGCCGATCCCTGGATCATCGGTCTGCTCACCGCGCTCGCCGTGGCGGGGGTCTTCGCGCTGTTCGCCTTCGCCGCCGGGCTGCTGCGCTTCGGCGTGCCCGATGCCGGCGACGAGCTGGCGCGGCGCATCGTCGACACCGCCGGCGACGGCCTCGCCATCGTCGATCCGGG
>CAZIXP010000153.1:0-7220 GCA_964543245.1 uncultured Starkeya sp. | reverse complement strand
CCAATGCCCGCTACCGCGCCCTGACCGCTGCCACCCCGGACGGCGAGCCGCGCCCGGTGGAGCGGCTCTTCACCGCCGATCCCGACGTCTCCGAGGCGGTCTACCGGCTGGCGCAGGGCGTGCGCGAAGGCCGCGCCGTGGCGGAGGAGATCCGCCTGCCCGGCACCGCCGACGAGCCGACCCGCTGGCTGAAGCTCGCCGCCCGCCCGGCCGGCACGGTGGGCGGCGCCCGCGCCGCGATCTGGACCATCGCCGACCTCACCCGCGAGCGCGAGCGGCAGGAGACCGCCTTCCTCGAGCTGCAGCACGCGATCGACTATCTCGACCACGCCCCCGCCGGCTTCTTCTCGGCCGACGCCGACGGGGCGATCCACTACATCAACGCCACGCTGGTGGACTGGCTGGGCTATGACCTCGCCGAGTTCGGGCCCGGCGGGCTGTCGCTGGCCGACATCGTGCCCGGCGCCGGGGCCTCGCTGCTCACCCGGCTGGTGGCGGTGCCGGGGCAGGAGCGCACCGAGCGGATCGACCTCGACCTGCGCCGCAAGAACGGCCAGACCCTGCCGGTGCGGATCTGGCACCGGGTGTCGTTCTCGGCGGAAGGCGTGCCCGGCGCCTCGCGCACGCTGGTGGTCAACCGGTCCGGCGAGCAGGAGAACAGCGCCGCCGACCCGCTGCGCGCGGCGGAGGTGCGCTTCGCCCGGTTCTTCCACAACTCGCCCATCGCCATCGCCACGCTCGACCGCTCCGGCCGGCTGGTGCAGGCCAATGCGATGTTCGCCCGGCTGTTCGGCGGCGAGGCCGGGGCGCCGCGTGCCTTTGCCGACGTGGTGGGCGAGGCCGGCCGCGCCCCGCTGCAGGCGGCGCTGGCGCCGGTGCTGGCGGGGCGGGCGCCCTCCGGCCCGGTGGACATCGCGCTGACGGCGCCCGCCGGGGTGAAGGAGGGCGGCCGCTCGGTGCGGATCTACGCCGCCGGCGCGCAGGACGGCGCGGGGGAGAACGGCGCCGAAGCCGCCATCGTCTACGCCATCGACACCTCGGAGCAGCGGGCGCTGGAGGCCCAGTTCGCCCAGTCGCAGAAGATGCAGGCCATCGGCCAGCTCGCCGGCGGGGTGGCGCACGACTTCAACAACGTGCTCACCGCCATCATCGGCTATTCCGATCTCCTGCTGGCCAATGGCCGGCAGACCGACCCCTCCTTCCACGACATCATGCAGATCAAGCAGAACGCCAACCGCGCCGCGGCGCTGGTCGGCCAGCTGCTGGCCTTCTCCCGCCGCCAGACCCTGCGCCCGCAGGTGCTGAACCTCGGCGACGTGATGAGCGAGCTCTCCATGCTGCTGCGCCGCCTGCTCGGCGAGCGGGTGAAGCTGGAGGTGAAGGAGGGCCGCGACCTCTGGCCGGTGGAGGCGGACCTCAGCCAGCTCGAGCAGGTCATCGTCAATCTCGCGGTCAACGCCCGCGACGCCATGCCGGACGGCGGCACGCTGACCATCCGCACCGCGAACGTCACCACCCTCGACGCCGCCGCCTATGCCGAGGCCGGCCTGCCGGCGGCGGACCATGTGCTGATCGAGGTTGCCGACACCGGCACCGGCATCCCGCCCGACATCCTCGACAAGATCTTCGAGCCGTTCTTCTCGACCAAGGAGGTCGGCAAGGGCACCGGGCTCGGCCTCTCCACCGTCTACGGCATCGTCCAGCAGACCGGCGGCACGCTGCAGGTGGAAAGCCGCGCGACGGGCGCCCCCGGCTCCACCGGCACCACCTTCCGGGTGTTCCTGCCGCGCCATGTGCCGAAGCCGGAGAAGGCCGGCAAGCCGGCCGAGCCCGCCGAGGCGCCGGCCCGGCCGACCGACCTCACCGGGCGCGGCACGCTGCTGCTGGTGGAGGACGAGGAGGCGGTGCGCGCCTTCGCCGCCCGGGCGCTGGCCTCGCGCGGCTATCAGGTGCTGGAGGCCGGATCGGGGCTTGAGGCGCTCGACGTTCTGGCGGAGCATGGCGGCACCGTCGACCTCGTGCTGTCGGATGTGGTGATGCCGGAAATGGACGGCCCGTCCCTGCTCAAGGCGCTGCGCACCACCTATCCCGACATCAAGGTGATATTCATGTCGGGCTATGCCGAGGAGGCATTCGCCCGCAACCTGCCGGAAGGAGCGGCGTTCGGCTTCCTGCCGAAGCCCTTCTCCCTCAAGCAGCTCATCGAGGCGGTGAAGCAGGCGCTCGGCAGGGACATGTAGCGGGCGTGATCGCAAGGGTGTGGAGACAGGGATGAGCATGGACATTGAAGCGGCCTTCGCGGCTCTGGCGGCGGATCGTTCGGCCCGGGAGGGGCAGCGCGTCGCCGATCTCTTCGCCTCCGACCCCGGGCGGTTCGCCGCCCTTTCCGCCCGCTTCGAGGACATGCTGCTCGACGTCTCGAAGTGCTCGCTGACGGCGGACACGCTGGAGCGGCTCGTCGACCTCGCCCGCGCCGCCGGCGTCGAGGCCAAGCGCGAGGCGATGTTCTCGGGCGCGCACATCAACATCACCGAGGACCGTGCGGTGCTGCACACCGCGCTGCGGGCCCCGGCCACGCACCGGCTGCAGGTGGATGGCGAGGACGCCATCGCCGAGGTCCACGCCGTGCTTGCCGCCATGGGCCGCTTCGCCGCGGGCATCCGTTCGGGCGAGCTCGCCGGCGCCACCGGCAAGCCGATCACCGACGTCGTCAATATCGGCATCGGCGGCTCCGACCTCGGCCCGGTGATGGCGACGCTGGCGCTGGCGCCCTATCACGACGGTCCGCGCGCCCACTACGTCTCCAATGTCGACGGCTCGCACCTCTACGACACGCTGAAGCCGCTCGACCCCGCCTCGACGCTGGTGATCGTCGCCTCCAAGACCTTCACCACCCAGGAGACCATGGCCAACGCGCAGAGCGCGCGGCACTGGCTGGTCTCCGCGCTCGGCGAGGCGGCGGTGGAGCACCATTTCGCCGCGGTCTCGACCGCGCTGGACAAGGTCGCCGCCTTCGGCATCGCGCCCGACCGGGTGTTCGGCTTCTGGGACTGGGTCGGCGGGCGCTATTCGGTGTGGTCGGCCATCGGCCTGCCGGTGATGATCGCGGTGGGGCCGGACCGGTTCGAGCAGTTCCTCGCCGGCGGCCACGCCATGGACGAGCATTTCCGCACCGCGCCGCTGGCGCAGAACCTGCCGGTGCTGCTCGGGCTGGTCGGCATCTGGCACCGCGACGTCTGCCACTACGCCACCCGCGCCGTCATTCCCTATGACCAGCACCTGGCGCGACTGCCGGCCTATCTCCAGCAACTCGACATGGAATCGAACGGCAAGCGCGTCACCCGCGAGGGCCGGCCGGTGGCCCGCGACACCGGCCCGGTGGTGTGGGGCGAGCCGGGCACCAATGGCCAGCACGCCTTCTTCCAGCTCATCCACCAGGGCACCAGCCCGATTCCGGTGGAGTTCCTCGTCGCCGCCCGCGGCCATGAGGAGGACAGCTTCCCCGATCTGCGCCGCCAGCACGCCATGCTGGTCGCCAACTGCCTCGCCCAGTCCGAGGCGCTGATGCGCGGGCGCACGCTGGAAGAGGCCCGCGCCCAGCTGCTCGCCGGCGGCCACGACGCCGAGAGCGCGGAACGCATTGCCCCTCACCGGGTTTTCCCCGGCGACCGCCCCTCCGTGACCCTCGCCTATGACCGGCTCGACGCCTATACGCTCGGCCGCATCATCGCGCTCTACGAGCATCGCGTGTTCGTGGAGGGCGCGGTGTGGGACATCAACAGCTTCGACCAGTGGGGTGTCGAGCTGGGCAAGGAACTGGCCAACACGCTGCTGCCGGCGGTGGAGAGCGGGCAGGCGCCGGCCTCGCTCAGCGGTTCCTCGGCCGGGCTGCTCGCCCATCTGACCAAATCCGCCTGACGCTCTCCCTCTCCCTCTCCCTCTCGCCTCGCCGCATCCGCCGCGCCGCTCCCGCCGCCCGACACCCCACCGGAGTCACCATGATCCGCGTCGTCGCCACCACGCCCTATGAAGGCCAGAAGCCCGGCACCTCCGGCCTGCGCAAGAAGGTCCCGGTGTTCGAGCAGCCCAACTATGTCGAGAACTTCGTGCAGTCGATCTTCGACTCGCTGGAAGGTTTCGCGGGCAAGACGCTGATCCTGGGCGGCGACGGCCGGTTCTATAACCGCGAAGCGATCCAGAAGGTGCTGAAGATCGCCGCCGCCGCCGGCTTCGGCCGGGTGGCGGTGGGCCAAGGCGGCATCCTCTCCACCCCGGCGACCTCCTGCGTCATCCGCAAGCGCCAGGCGTTCGGCGGCATCATCCTCTCCGCCAGCCACAATCTGGGCGGGCCGAACGGCGATTTCGGTATCAAGTACAATATCGGCGCCGGCGGGCCGGCCCCGGAGGCGATCACCGACGCCATCTTCGCGCGGACCAAGACGATCACCCAATACCGCATCGTCGACGCGCCGGATGTCGACATCGACACGCTGGGCGAAACCCGGCTTGGCGACATGGTGGTCGAGGTGTTCGACCCCGTGGCGGACTATGCCGAGCTGATGCAACAGCTCTTCGACTTCGCGGCGATCCGGGCGCTGTTCGCCGGCGGCTTCACCATGCGCTTCGACGCCATGCACGCCGTCACCGGGCCTTATGCCCACGCCATTCTGGAAGGGATGCTCGGCGCCGCCCCGGGCACGGTGGTGAACGGCACCCCGCTGCCGGACTTCGCCGGCCACCATCCCGACCCCAATCTCGTCTATGCCCGCGACCTCTACGATCTGCTGATGTCGAACGCCGCGCCCGATCTCGGCGCCGCCTCCGACGGCGACGGCGACCGCAACCTCATCATCGGGCGGGGCCAGTTTGTCACCCCCTCCGACTCCCTCGCCATGATCGCGGCCAACGCCCATCTCACGCCCGGCTACAAGGCCGGGCTGAAGGGCATCGCCCGCTCGATGCCGACCAGCGGCGCCGCCGACCGGGTGGCGGAAAAGCTCGGCATTCCCAGCTTCGAGACCCCGACGGGCTGGAAGTTCTTCGGCAACCTGCTCGACGCCGACCTCGCCACCGTCTGCGGCGAGGAGAGCGCCGGCACCGGCTCCAACCATGTGCGGGAGAAGGACGGGCTGTGGGCGGTGCTGATGTGGCTGAACATCCTCGCCGTGCGCGGCGAGAGCGTCGCCGACATCGTGCGCGGCCACTGGGCCGCCTATGGCCGCAACTACTACACCCGCCACGACTATGAGGAGGTCGACGCCGCCGCCGCGGACGGGCTGATGAGCGCGCTGCGCGGCCGGCTGGCGGAGCTGCCCGGCCAGATCCTCGGCGGGCTGACCGTGGAGAAGGCGGACGACTTCGCCTATCACGACCCGGTGGACGGCTCGGTGACGACGAAGCAGGGCGTGCGGGTGTTCTTCACCGACGGCTCGCGCATCGTCTACCGGCTCTCCGGCACCGGCACGGCGGGGGCGACGCTGCGGGTCTATATCGAGCGGTTCGAGCCCGACCCGGGCAAGCACGATTTCGAGACCCAGGCGGCGCTCGGCGATCTCATCACCCTGTCGCGCAGCCTGCCGGACATCGAAGGCCGCACCGGCCGCAGCGCGCCGGACGTCATCACCTGAGCCGGGCGGGCGGCGACTTCCGGCGCGCCCTGTCGCTCCTGCCGGCTCAGCCGCGCGGGCGCAGCGCCGCCGGGCCCAGCGCCTTCAGCTCGGCGATCGAGGTGAGGCCCATCAGCGCCAGCGTGAGGTCCACCTCCTCGGCGAGGTGGGCGATGATACGGGCGACGCCCGCTTCGCCCGCGGCGGCGAGGCCATAGACATAGGCCCGCCCCAGCATCACCCCCGAGGCGCCGAGCGCCAGCGCCTTGACGATGTCCGCCCCGCGGCGGAAGCCGCTGTCGATGAGGATCTCCAGCGAGCCCTCCAGCGCCTGCGCGATCTCCGGCAGCATGGCGATGGTGGAGGGTGCGCCGTCGAGCTGGCGCCCGCCATGGTTTGAGACGACGATCGCGTCCGCCCCGGCCTCGCGCGCGGCGTGCGCGTCCTCCACCGAGAGGATGCCCTTCAGAACAAGCCGGTGCGGCCAGCGCCGGCGCAGCCACGCGACGTCGGACCAGCTCAGCCGGGTGTCGATGCGCCGGGCGAGATGGCCGGCCTGTTCCAGCGCGCCGCGGCCGAATTCCGGCCGGTGCGCCACCGCCCCGCATTGCGGCATCCCCGCGTGCAGCATGTCGAGGCACCAGAGCGGGCGCGCCCGCATGCTGGCGCCGTGGCGCGGGGTGATGCGGGTCACCGCGCGGAAGCCGTTGCGCATGTCGCGCTCGCGCACCGAGGTTACCGCGGTGTCGACGGTGAGGAACAGTGTGGTCACCCCCGCCGCCAGCGCCGCCTCGATCAGTTCGTCGCGCACCGCGGGGTCGTTGAGGACATAGAGCTGGAACTGCAGCTCGCCGGCGGTGGCGGCGCGCAGGGCGGCGAGCGAGGCGATGGAGAAGGTGGAGAGCGCCAGCGGGATGCCGGCCGCCGCCGCCGCGCGGGCGGCGAGGATTTCGCCATGGCCGGCATAGAGCCCGAGATAGCCGACGGGACCGAGCATGAAGGGCAGCGGCCGCTCCGCGCCGAGGAAGCGGGTGGCGAGCGTGCGGCCGGAGGTGTCCACCAGCACGCGCTGGCGCAGGTTCCAGCGGCCGAAATCGGCCCGGTTGGCCGCCAGCGTCTCCTCGGCGAAGGCTCCGCCATCGATATAGTCGAAGAAGATCGTCGGCAGGCGCCG
The DNA here is from genome assembly GCA_964543245.1 of uncultured Starkeya sp. GTDB lineage: Bacteria > Pseudomonadota > Alphaproteobacteria > Rhizobiales > Xanthobacteraceae > Ancylobacter. The sequence continues at coordinate 440 of CAZIXP010000153.1, read as the reverse complement.
CCGCGCGGCGCGCCGGGCATCCTCCACATTGATCAGCATGGCGTGGTCCCCGCCGGGGTGATGGCGTCGAGGAAGTCCGTCACCAGGTCCGCGCCCTGTTCCGGCTCGGAACCGACCATCGCCGCCACCGACAGGCCGATGAGCGAGGAGGTGGGGGTGTGGCCCTGCGCGCCGGCCCGCAGGTTCCTCACCAGCCTCGGGCCCAGGAACAGGGCGAGCACCAGCACCTCCCGCCAGTCCGGACCTGAAGGAGTTCCGGAAGGAAAAGGAGGAAGCGGTTGATTGGAAAGCTATTGCCCGGGATGAACGTACCTGGAAGATAGTAGGGGCGGTATTTCTCCTGATTTCAATCTTTCTCTTTATTTCATTTACCTCGTATTTTTTTACCTGGAAAGAAGACCAGGACCTGGCGCAACAAGGATTTTCAGCCCTCCTGGATT
>CAZIXP010000152.1:0-9298 GCA_964543245.1 uncultured Starkeya sp. | reverse complement strand
TTCCCCCAAACGTCGGGCTCCTCCCTCTACGACCTCCTCGCCGGCCCCAGTCGCCAAACCAGTGGCGCCACCACCGGCACGACAAAATGGATCGTCGTGGGCAACGGGGGCGGTCGCAACGACGGCGAACCCGTCGAAGAAGTCACCGGGGTCCCTCCAGGGGACCCAAATGGTGGCTCGGGCGGGTGGAACAACCCCGGCGGCGGCGGCACTCGCCGGCGCTGCGCGCCCTGCCACGCCCCCTGCCGCTCCGCCGCCTGCCGCGGCGAGCCCGGGGGCGCTCGTCAGCCCGCCCATCGCGGATGATCTGATCGCGCCGGTGCCGGTGCCGCCGGCCTTTCAGCGCGCGCCGGAGCGGCGCACCGCCTCGGGCACGGTGCCGCTCACCGCGCCCTCCGCCGGCACCGGCACCTCGCCCTGACGGGTGCTCGGACGCGCCGCCACGCTGCTGTGCGGCGGGCGCGGGTTCAGCGTGGCAGTGGCCGGATTCCCAGCCCTTCGGAGAAACGGATGAGGTAGCCGTCGGGGTCCTGCACCAGGAATTGGCGTACCCCCACCTCGTCCTCGCTGCGGCGGTACCATTTTTCTTCCGGCGCCATGTGGAGCGGCCAGCCGGCGGCGGCCAGGGCGTCGAGGATGGGCGCGGTGGCGCTGACCGCGATCTGGAAATTGATGCCCCGGCCGAAGGGAGCGGCGAGCGGACCGGTGACCCATTGCCGGCCCTCGCCGCGCTGTTCCAGCATCACCTCGGCGCCCTCGCGGCTGAGATAGGCGAAGTCGTCCTCCGGCCGGGCATAGGCGACGGCGAAGCCGCACAGCCCGCACCAGAAGGCGAGGCTGGCGGCGAGGTCGCTGACCAGCAGCTCCGGCACCAGCGCGGCCCGGTCGAAGGCGGGGGAGGGGGCATCGGCCATGGGCGGGACCTGCGGATGCCGGGCCGTGCGGTCGGCACCGGGCGGGAGAGGACGTCGGGCGGAACCCGCCACGGTGGTGAGGGCACCGGGCCGGAGGTCCCACGTCGGGCAGAATGCCACCTGCCGGGTCGTTTGCCAGCCGTGCGGGAATGCCAGCGGCCCGCCCGATGGGCGGTCATGGTGCCGGCGGCCTGGCGCGCCGCTGGCACCCCTTGCGGCACCCTTCCGCCGCGTTCACCCGTGTGGGCGGCGCGGGCCGGCCCGCGGGTTGCACGCCGGCGGTGACGGTCTCGCCGTCAGGCGGGGACGCCGTGCCGAGGTCCCGGACTCCGTGCCTCAGCGCCTCCGTGCCTCAGCGCGGCAGGACGGTGGAGCCCATCAGGAAGGTGTCCACCGAGGCGGCGGCCTGGCGGCCTTCGCGGATCGCCCACACCACCAGCGACTGGCCGCGGCGCATGTCGCCGGCGGCGAACAGCTTCGGCACCGAGGTCTGGTAGTCGAGGTCGTTGGCCGCGACATTGCCGCGCCCGTCGAGCCCGGCGCCGGTCTGCTCCAGCAGGCCCTCATGCAGCGGGTGGACGAAGCCGAGCGCGATGAAGACCAGGTCGGCCTTGATCTGGAACTCGGTGCCGGGGATGGGCTGGCGCTTCGCGTCGACGCGGGCGCAGTTCACCCCGATCACCCGGCCCTTCTTGCCGGCGATGCCGAGCGTGGCGGCGGCGAATTCGCGCTCCGCGCCCTCGGCCTGGCTGGAGGAGGTGCGGAACTTGGTCGGCCAGTACGGCCACACCGCCAGCTTGTCCTCCTTCGCCGGCGGCACCGGGCGGATGTCGAGCTGATGGACCGACAGCGCGCCCTGGCGGAAGGCGGTGCCGACGCAGTCCGAAGCGGTGTCGCCGCCGCCGATGACGACGACGTGGCGGCCGGCGGCGAGGATCGGGGTCTCGCGGCTGACGTCCTCATGGCCGATGCGGCGGTTCTGCTGCACCAGATAGGGCATGGCGTAGTGCACGCCGTCCAGTTCCTGGCCGGGCAGCCGGGGGTCGCGCGGCTTCTCCGAGCCGCCGCACATCAGCACCGCGTCGAAACCGTCCAGCAGCTCCTGGAACGGCTTGGTGACGCCGATATTGGCGCCGTAGTGGAAAATGACGCCCTCGCCCTCCATCTGCGCCACCCGGCGGTCGATGTAGTGCTTTTCCATCTTGAAGTCGGGAATGCCGTAGCGCAGCAGGCCGCCGGCCTTGGGCTCGCGCTCGAACACATGGACCTCGTGGCCAGCGCGGCCGAGCTGCTGGGCGGCGGCCAGACCCGCGGGGCCGGAGCCGATGACCGCGACCTTGCGCCCGGTCTTCTGCGCCGCGGGCTCCGGCCGGATCCAGCCCATCTTCCACGCCTTGTCGGCGATGGCCTGCTCGACCGTCTTGATGGTGACCGGCACGTCCTCGAGGTTCAGCGTGCAGGCTTCCTCGCAGGGCGCGGGACAGACGCGGCCGGTGAATTCCGGAAAGTTGTTGGTGGAGTGCAGGTTGCGCGCCGCCTCCTCCCAGTTGCCGGCATAGACGAGGTCGTTCCAGTCCGGGATCTGGTTATGGACCGGGCAGCCATTGGGGCCGTGGCAGAACGGGATGCCGCAATCCATGCAGCGCGAGGCCTGGTTGGCGACCTCGCTGTCGGGCAGCGGCAGCGTGAACTCGCGGAAATGGCGAATGCGATCGGAGGCCGGCTGATACTTGGCCTCACGCCGATCGATTTCGAGAAAACCGGTAACCTTACCCATCGCGCCCTCTTCCGCAGAACACCGCCACCCTGGAGGCATTCCACCTCGGTGCCTGATACATCAATCATGCCAGTTGGGAAACGTGGCGCGGCACCCGGCCGCGCCACAAACGCACCGCCGCCGGCAGGCCGGCAGCCGGCGCGGCAGCCCGACAAGGCCGCCCGCCGTCGCGTCGCGAAAGGGCCGCCGCGCCGTGCGGGCGGCGGCCCGTGCGGGCTATTCCGCCGCCTGCAGGCCGCGCGCCTTTTCCATCTCGCGCAGCGCCCGCCGGTATTCCACCGGCATCACCTTGACGAACCGGCCGCGATATTCCGGCCAGTTGTCGAGAATGGTCTGGGCGCGGCTGGAGCCGGTGTAGTGCAGGTGCTTGGCGATGATCTGGTGCAGACGCTCCTCATCGCCATGGCCCATGTCGCCGATGTCGATGCGGCCCTTGAACTCCAGATCGCCGCCATGGTGGTGGAGGCGTTCCAGCAGGTCTTCCTCCTCCTCGACCGGCTCCAGATCCACCATGGAGAGGTTGCAGCGCTTCTTGAAGCTGCCGTCCTCGTCCAGCACATAGGCCACGCCGCCGGACATGCCGGCCGCGAAGTTGCGGCCGGTCTGGCCGATGATCACCACCACCCCGCCGGTCATGTATTCGCAGCCATGGTCGCCGGTGCCTTCCGCGACGGCGATCGCGCCGGAATTGCGCACCGCGAAGCGCTCGCCCGCGACGCCGCGGAAGTAGCACTCCCCGGAGGTAGCGCCGTAGAGCACGGTGTTGCCGACGATGATCGAGTGCTCCGGCACGATGGCGGCGTTCTCCGGCGGCCGGACGACGATGCGCCCGCCCGACAGGCCCTTGCCGACATAGTCGTTGGCCTCGCCCACCAGCGTCATCGAGACGCCCTGCGCGAGGAAGGCGCCGAAGGCCTGGCCGGCGGTGCCGGTGAGCCGGATGTCGATCGTGTCGTCCGGCAGCCCGGCTTCGCCATGGCGCTTGGCCACCTCGCCGGAGAGCATGGCGCCCACCGAACGGTCGATGCTCTTGATCGGCATCTCGATCACCACCGGCTCCTCGCGCTCCAGCGCGGGGAGGGCGGCCTCGATCAGCTTGCGGTCGAGCACGTTGGCGATCGGGTGGTTCTGCCGCTCGCTGTGGCGGATGGACACCTCCGGGCCGACCTCCGGCTTGGCGAAGATGCGGCTGAAATCCAGCCCCTTCGCCTTCCAGTGGTCCAGCGCCTCCTGCTGGTCCAACCAGTCGGAACGGCCGATCAGCTGGTCGAAGGTCGCCACGCCCAGCTCGGCCATCAGTTCGCGCACTTCCTCGGCGACGAAGAAGAAGTAGTTGATGACGTGCTCGGGCGTGCCCTTGAAGCGCTTGCGCAGCACCGGGTCCTGGGTCGCGACGCCGACCGGGCAGGTGTTGAGGTGGCACTTGCGCATCATGATGCAGCCCGCCGCGATGAGCGGGGCGGTGGAGAAGGCGAAGTCGTCCGCCCCCAGCAGCGCACCGATCACCACGTCGCGCCCGGTGCGCAGGCCGCCGTCGACCTGCAGGGCGATGCGCCCGCGCAGGCCGTTCAGCGTCAGCGTCTGGTGCGCCTCGGCAAGGCCGATCTCCCACGGCGAGCCGGCATGCTTGATGGCGGTGAGCGGGGACGCCCCGGTGCCGCCCTCGAAGCCGGAGACCGTGATGTGGTCGGCCCGCGCCTTGGCGACGCCGGCCGCGACCGTGCCGACGCCAACCTCCGACACCAGCTTCACCGAGATGTCCGCCGCCGGGTTCACGTTCTTCAGGTCGAAGATGAGCTGGGCGAGGTCCTCGATCGAATAGATGTCATGGTGCGGCGGCGGCGAGATGAGGCCGACGCCGGGGGTGGAGTGGCGCACCTTGGCGATCACCGCGTCCACCTTGTGGCCGGGCAGCTGGCCGCCTTCGCCGGGCTTGGCACCCTGCGCCATCTTGATCTGGATCATGTCGGCGTTGACGAGATATTCCGCCGTCACGCCGAAGCGGCCCGAGGCCACCTGCTTGATCGCCGAACGCAGGCTGTCGCCATTGGCCAGCGGCCGGTAGCGCGAGGATTCCTCGCCGCCCTCGCCGGTGTTGGACTTGCCGCCGATGCGGTTCATCGCGATGGCGAGCGTGGTGTGCGCCTCGCGCGAGATGGAGCCGAACGACATCGCGCCGGTGACGAAGCGGCGCACGATGGCGCTGGCCGGCTCGACCTCCTCCAGCGGGATCGGGGTGTGGCCGATCTCGGCCGCGTCGCGGATGCGGAACAGCGCGCGGATGGCGAGGGTCTTGCGGGTCTGGTCGTTCACCAGCCGGGCGAAGGTGCGGTACTTGTCCTGCGCGTTGCCGCGCACCGCGTGCTGGAGGATGGCGACCGTCTCCGGGTCCCAGGCGTGCTCCTCGCCGCGCAGCCGGAAGGCGTATTCGCCGCCGACATCGAGCGAGGTGCGGTAGACCGGGGCGTTGCCGAAGGCGTCGCGGTGGCGCATCGCGGTCTCTTCCGCGATCTCCGCCAGCCCGATGCCGCCGATGGAGGAGGCGGTACCGGTGAAGTACTGCTCGACCAGCTCGGAGGCGAGGCCAACCGCGTCGAAGATCTGGGCGCCGCAATAGGACTGGTAGGTCGAGATGCCCATCTTCGACATGATCTTGAGCAGACCCTTGTCGACCGACTTGATGAAGCGCTTCACGATCTCGTCGTCGGAGACCTCCTCCGGGAACTCGCTCTTCATGTCGGCGAGGGTCTCGAAGGCGAGATAGGGGTTGATCGCCTCGGCGCCGAAGCCGGCGAGACAGGCGAAGTGATGCACCTCGCGCGCCTCACCGGTCTCCACCACCAGGCCGGCGGCGGTGCGCAGGCCCTTGCGGATGAGGTGATGGTGCACGGCGGCGGTGGCCAGCAGCGCGGGAATGGCGATGAGGTCCGGGCCGACCAGCCGGTCGGACAGGATGATGATGTTGTAGCCGCCATGGACCGCGGCCTCGGCGCGCTCGCAGAGCCGCTCGACCGCGCCTTCCATGCCCGCCGCCCCCTTGTCGGAGGGGTAGGTGATGTCGAGGGTCCGGGTGTCGAACCGCTCCTCCATGAAGCCGATGGAGCGGATCTTCTCCAGGTCGCCATTGGTCAGGATGGGCTGGCGCACCTCCAACCGCTTGCGGCGGGCGTTGCCCTCGAGGTCGAAGATGTTGGGCCGCGGCCCGATGAAGGAGACGAGGCTCATCACCAGTTCCTCGCGGATCGGGTCGATCGGCGGGTTGGTGACCTGGGCGAAGTTCTGCTTGAAATAGGTGTAGAGCAGCTTCGACTTGCGCGAGAGCGGCGAAATCGGCGTGTCGGTGCCCATGGAGCCGACCGCCTCCTGGCCGGTCGTGGCCATGGGGGCCATGAGCAGCTTGAGGTCTTCCTGGGTGTAGCCGAAGGCCTGCTGGCGGTCGAGCAGCGTCACGTCGGTGCGCACCTCGCGCGCCTCGACGGAACGCAGGTCCTCCAGCACGAGCTGGGTGCGCTTCAGCCAGTCCTTGTAGGGATGCGCGCGGGCGAGGCTGGTCTTGATCTCCTCATCGGGGACCAGCCGGCCTTCCACCATGTCGACGAGCAGCATCTTGCCCGGCTGGAGCCGCCACTTGGTGACGATCTTCTCTTCCGGGAAGGTGAGCACGCCCATCTCCGAGGCGAGCACGATGGTGTCGTCGGAGGTGACGAGATAGCGCGCCGGCCGCAGGCCGTTGCGGTCCAGCGTGGCGACGATCTGGCGGCCGTCGGTCGCGACGATCGCGGCCGGCCCGTCCCACGGCTCCATCAGGGCGGCGTGGTACTCGTAGAAGGCGCGGCGCTCCTCGTCCATCAGCGGGTTGCCGGCCCACGCCTCGGGCACCAGCATCATCGCCGCGTGCGGCAGGGCGTAGCCGCCCTGGGTGAGGAATTCCAGCGCGTTGTCGAAGCACGCGGTGTCGGACTGGCCCTCATAGGAGATGGGCCAGAGCTTGGAGATGTCGTTGCCGAACAGCTCGCTGTCGACGGAGGCCTGGCGGGCCGCCATCCAGTTCACGTTGCCGCGCAGCGTGTTGATCTCGCCGTTGTGCGCCACCATCCGGTAGGGATGGGCGAGCGACCACGCCGGGAAGGTGTTGGTGGAGAAGCGCTGGTGGACCAGCGCCACCGCGCTCTCGAAGTCGGGGTCGTGCAGGTCGGCATAATAGGCGCCGAGCTGGTCGGCGTTGAACATGCCCTTGTAGACGATGGTCCGGCAGGACAGCGACACGACGTAAGAGCCCGCGGTGCGCGGGTCGCGCGCGGCATAGACCGCGTTCGACACCACCTTGCGCAGCACGAACAGCCGGCGCTCGAAGGCGTCCTCGCTCTGGTTGGCCTCGCCGCGGCCGACGAAGACCTGGACGTGGCGCGGCTCGGTCGGCAGCACGGTGTGGCCGAGCGAGGCGTTGTCGGTCGGCACGTCGCGCCAGCCGAGCAGCACCTGGCCCTCGTCCGCCACCACGCGCTCGAAGGTCTCGCGCACGATGGCCTGGCCCTCGGCGTCGCGCGGCAGGAAGATGTGGCCGACGGCGTACTGGCCGGGCTCGGGCAGCTCGAAGCCGAGCTTCGCCGCCTCCTTTGCGAAGAACCGGTGGGGGATCTGCACAAGCATGCCCGCGCCGTCGCCGGCGCGCGGGTCGGCGCCGACCGCGCCGCGGTGCTCGAGATTCAGCAGGATCTGCAGGCCGTCCTGCACGATCTTGTGGGACTTGCGGCCCTTGATGTCGGCGATGAAGCCGACGCCGCAGCTGTCCTTCTCGTTGCGGGGGTCGTAAAGGCCCTGCGCGTCCGGCAGCCCGTGGGCGAGGCCGGCCGGCCGCTCCCCGGCGTGCCCCCCGGCATGGGCGGCTTTGACGGAAGCGCGATCCGTCGTGGCCGGACGCACCGCACCCTCGCCGACGTTCCGCGCGGCAGTGCCGCCGAATTGCTCGCTCATGCCCGTATCTCCCAGAAGCCTCCCGCCGCGGCGGGCCGGGCCCGGCGGCTGAAGGCGGTTTTAAGATCGGCGCGGCGCAGTTCCCGACCTGCCGCTGCCGTGCTCCCCATATAGGACAGTAAGACTGCCCTATCAATCGCGAAGATGCCAGAATTCACGGTTCCGCACAAGCGCCGTACCCCGGCGGGGGCCGGTTCTTCTTCACGCTTGTTGCGGGAGCGGCGCGCGCCGCGAAATGAACGGTAAGGCGTGCTGCATCGAAGCGCAACGCCGTTGCGGGCCGCCACCGGCGGTTGCCGGGCCGGATCGGGGCGAAAAAGCGGCGAGGGGGATGGCCGGCCGTGGCACCGGGCGTTTTCCCCTGCGCAAGGGCGAGCGTAAGGCCGCGGGCCGGCGGCGCGCCCACGCCGCACGCCCACGCCGGGCTGTTCCTCCGGCATCGGCCTGGCGCCGGGGCGGTTGGCGCAGGTGACGTAGCGGCCCGGCCTTGCCGCGCGTCTCAGAGGCGCCGCATTCACCGGCTTTAACTCGGGATCGGGCGTCCGGCCATCGCGAGAGAACCCATGCCGCTTCCGCTTCCCTCTCCTTTCCCCCGAAAGCCCCCGCGCTGTGGCGCGGTGTCGCCTTCTCTCGGCCGTGGCGCGGCGTCGCCTGCCTTTGGCCACAGCGCGGTGTCGCGCGCCCTTGGTGGTGTCGCGGGCGGTGTCGCGGGCCTTGCCGTGCTCGCGCCTCTGCTGCTGCCGGCACCGGCGCTGGCGCAGTATTACCAGCCCTATTACGACGCCCCGCCGCCCCCGCCTTATTACGAACGCCGCTACGGGCCGCCGCCGGCGCTGCCGATGGAGGATGTGCGGCCGATGCTGCGCTCGCTCGGCTATGTCGCGGTCTCGGGCATCCGAAGGATCGGCGACGATTACATCGCCGAGGCCACCGACGTCGACGGCACCCGGGTGCGGCTGCGCATCGACGTGCTGAGCGGCGAGGTGATCTCCACCCGGCCGCTGCCCGGCCAGCGCTACGCCGCGCCGCTGCCGCCCGGCATGGTGCCCGGCGCGACCGCCCCGGCGCCGCCGCCACAGCAGCGGCCGAAAGCCGCGGCCATACCCACCCCGCCGCCGGCCCCGCCGGAGCGTGCCACCGCCGCCGATGCCCCCGGAACGGCTGCCGCCGCCGATGCCGCGGGAACGCCTGCGTCGGTCGACGCCGCGAACCCCTCGGCGGCGGCATCCTCCACCGCGCCCGCGGGCGGTGTCCCCGCTGCGGCCGAGGGAACGCCGGCGCCGGCCGCTCCGGCTGCGCGGGTCGCCGCCAATCCGCCGGCCTCGGCCTCCCCGCCGGAGGCCGCCGCGCCGGTGCGGGTGATTCCCGGTGTCGCGGTTCCCGGCGCTGCCGCGCCGGCTGCGGACCCTGCCAAGGGCGAGGCCGCGAAGAGCGGCACCCCGGCGCCGGAAGCCGCCAAGGCCGAGCCGGCGAAAGGCGAACCGGCGAAAGGTGAGGCCGCTAAAGCCGATCCCGCCAAAACCGAAGCCGCGAAAGCGGAGACTCCCGCCGCGGCCGCGGCGCCGAAGGCGCGGCCCGGCCGCATCAGCGCCGGAACCGGCACGCCCGATGGCGGCGTCTCCGCCGGCACCGC
>CAZIXP010000151.1:0-9316 GCA_964543245.1 uncultured Starkeya sp. | reverse complement strand
CCACCAAATTAAACACGTAACCGATCGGTCGCTCGAGCAGCACCACCACCTCGCCGCGGTTCACCGTGAGGTCGATGCCGTTCAGCACCTTGTTGGACCCGTATTCCTTCTGCACGTTGTGGCAGACCACCAGCGGCTCGCCGCGCGGCACCGGGTCGGCATCGGCATTGACGAGGGTGCGGAACAGGTCGTCGGCGCCGCCCGCGGGAAGGGTGTCGCCCGCCGGCCCGTCGACCGCGACCGGGGCGGGCGCCGGTGTCGCCCCCGGTTTCAGCCGAAAGCCGAGCAGGCGCGACAGGCCGGTGTCGGTGCGGGTGTCCTTCTCCAGGTCGAAACGCCGCTCCGCCCAGCCCTGCGCCACCGAGATGAGGCTCACCAGAATGAGGTAGATCAGCGAGGTGGCGGCGAAGACGGTGAAGAACTTGTTGTTCTGCCCCACGATCTGCTGGGAGCGGAAGGTCAGCTCGTTGACGAACACGATCGAGGCGATCGAGGTCAGCTTGAGCATGCTGATGGTGTCGTTGCCGACGCCCGGCAGGATGGCGCGCATCGCCTGCGGCAGGATGATGCGGCGCAGGGCGAGGAACGGCCCCATGCCGAGCGAGGTGGCGGCGACCGCCTGGTTGCGGTTCACCGACAGGATGCCGCCGCGGATGATCTCCGCGCTGAAGGCGGCCTGATTGAGCGAGAAGCCGATGACCGCGGTGGTGAAGCTGTCGAATTTCAGCCCGACGAAGGGCAGGGCGTTGAAGATGAAGACGAGCTGCAGCAGCTGCGGCGTGCCGCGGGTGATCCAGATGTAGAACCACGACACCCCCCGCAGCAGGGCGAGCCCCGACAGCCGCATCAGCGCCAGCACCAGCCCGAGCATCAGCCCCAGCGTCATGGAGATGGCGGTGATCTGGACCGCGACCCAGGCCCCCTCCCACAGGAAGCTGGAGACGCAGTAGGACAGGAATTCCCAGAACCAGCCGAACGCCATGTGGGCATAGGGATCGACCGCGCTGAGCCCGCTCGCCATGTCCTCGATGCTCGCCCCCGCCGGCGCCTGCGCCAGCGCCGGGTGGGTTGCGGCGAGCGGGAGCGCGGCGGCCAGCAGGCCGGCCGCCCAGGCGCACGCGGGCAAGCGGCGGGCGCGAGCGGGGCGGGCGCGAGCGGGGCGGGCGATTCCAGATCGTCTCATGCCGGGTGTTCCGCGGTTGGGAAAGGGCGTCGCGCTGCCGCGCTGGCGCAGGCCCGGCGGTGCGCCCGCCGGGCCTGCGAGGATGAGGACGGCGAGGAAGGCGGCCAAAGCGGCGCCGGCGCTCACTTGGTCCGGACTTCGACCGGAATCTGGAGGGCCGGGTCGGTGTTGTACTTGGCGAAGATCTTCGCCTGCGTGCCGTTGGCCTGCATGATCTTGATGCCGTCATAGACGGCCTTGACGAGATCGTCATTGCCCTTCTTGACGCCGACGCCGATCTGGAAGCCGCTGACGATCGAGAAGGCGCGGCTGTACTTGGTGGGGTTGGCGGCGGCCATGAAGTCGATATAGCCGAGGTCCCACAGCAGGATGTCGGTGCGCTCGCTCTCCAGCAGGCGCAGCCCGGCGGCGAGATCCTGGAACGGCATGGTGGTGATGGCGGGCTTGCCCTCCGCCTTGCAGGTTTCCTGCTGCTTCAGCGTGGCGGCTTCCTCGATGCTGCCGATGCCGTAGGCCACCGTCTTGCCGCAGAAATCGCCGAGCGCGGCGACCTTCTTGGGGTTGCCCGCCGGCACCAGCGCCCCGGTGCCCGCCCCCATATACATGACGAAGTCGATGTTCTTGGCGCGGTCCGGCTTGTAGTAGAGGTCATCCCACATGGCATCCATCTGCCCGGAAATGACCGCCGGGAGGATGCCCGACCAGGCGCCCAGCACGAATTCATACTTCGCGCCGGCGCAGTCCATCACTTCCTTGGCCATGTCGACGGCGATGCCGGTGACCTTGTTGAAGTCGACGGCGTCGCGGGAGACGTAGGGCGGGGTCTGCGGGTCGGCGCCGAACTTGACGGTCTTGCCGACCAGCCCGGGATATTTGGTCGCCAGCTTGGCCGGCTCGCAGGCCGGGTCCATCGCCGAGGCGGCATCGACGAGCAGCAGGCTCGCGGCGATTGCGGCTGCGAACGTGAAGGATAGGCGAACGCTCATTTCCCGACTCCGTTGTTGTCGCTGAGGCAAGCCGCTGTACCCACTGGGGCGGTGCAGCAATGGCATTTAATTTTATGCAAGTTCTCTTGCATGCAGTGCAAATAAAGCAAATCCGGTGCCAAGCGCTTTCACGGCGTTTGCCCGGGTTCGCCGTGCCGCCGCCCCGCCGCCTGCCGCTTTTCTGCCCATAGGTCGGGTCACGCCGCCCGCCTGCGCGGCACTGCGCGATAAGCGGGCGGTCTCAGAGCAGCCCGAGCGTCGCCACGCGCTCGCCGCGCGAGACCGTGCCCAGCGTGGTCGCGCGGACGAACAGGCCGTCCTCGGGCGCGCGCACCACCTCGACCTCCTCGCCATAGACGTCGAGGAGGCGGCACAGCACCTGGCCGCGCGTGACGGCGGCGCCGAGCTCGACCTCGGTGAGGAGGAGGCCGCCATGGGTGGCGCGGATGCCGAGGAAGTCGCGCATGACATGGGTGTGCGCCGGCCGGACCGGCTCGCCCGCCACCATGCCGAGCCCCTGCAGCAGGTTCAGCACGCAGCGCGCGCCGGTTTCCACCGAGGCGCCCTCCAGCCGGCCGCCCTCGCCGATCTCGAAGGTGAAGCAGGGCACGCCGGCCCGCGTCGCCTCCACGCAGAGGATGCCGTCGGCGATGTACATGCCGTGCTCGCCGCGCATGATCCAGCCGGTGCCGAGCGCCTGCGCCATCTCTTCCGCCTTCGCGGCGCAGGGGCCGAGCGAGCGGTGGGGAAGGATGGCGATCGGGACATAGCGGCCGCCGCGCGTCGGGGTGTGCACGTCGAGCGCATGGTCGCACTGGGAGATGAGGCGGAACAGCGTTGCCGCCATCACCTGGGCGATGTTGCCGTCGGCCATGCCGGGAAAGCAGGTCCAGGCATCGGCCGGCACCTGGTCCAGCGGCGATTTCAGGAACTGTGCGAGCGGCAGGCGGTGGTCGGCCTGCAGCGCCAGCGGCTGCTGCACCGGCACGCAGACGATGCTGCCGGCGAGATTCTGCGGGTCGACCGCGGCCAGCGCCCGGGTGACCAGCGCGATGCTGTTGACCTCGTCGCCATGGATGCCGGCGCCGATATAGAGCCGGGGGCCGGGCCGCACGCCGTTGATCAGCAGCAGCGGCAGGTTCACCACCGTGCCGTCGGCCAGCTCCAGCGCCGGCAGCGACGCGCGCAGGCGGGTGCCGGGAGCGACGGTGATGCCTTCGATGACGAGATCCTGCATGGGCGTCCTCAGAGTGTCTGCGAGGTGAGAGGGGCCGTCTCCGGCGCGGCGAGGTCCGGCGTGCGGTAGCTGGCGAGCATCGTGTCCACGGCGCCGGTCGCCGCCGCCCAGTCGAAGGTGCGGTAGGCCATGCCGGTGGTCACGGTGCGGGGGCCGGAATAGAACATCTCGTACTGGGCATGGCGGGAGGCGAATTCCGAGCCCACCGCGTCCCAGGCCAGCTTGAACAGCTTCACCCGTTCCTGCGCGGAAAGGCTCGGCGAATACTGGGTCCGCCGGATCAGCGGTGCGATCTCGGGATGGTCGAAATCGGCGACGTTCGAGGGCAGCATCAGCATGCCGCCGCCGGAAAGCTCCCGCAGGAAATGGATGATCTTGGGGTAGAGCAGCTGCGACTGCACCTGCGCGGCATAGACGAGGCCGGCATCGGGCAGGAAATAGCGCCCGCGGTGGCGACCCTTGGCCTCCATGCCGTAGACGAAGGCCTCGATCATGCCGACATGGCCGGCGAGCTCGCCCAGCGTCTCGCGCACCTGCGGAAAATGGATGGTGCCGATGGTCTCGGCGATCTTGCGCGCCAGCCCGACGAGAAAGCGCAGCTTCACCAGCAGGCGAATCTCGGCCTGGTAGTTCTGGTAGGCATGGGCCGGCGTGTCGTGCCATTGCGCGAGCTGCGCCCTGGGGTCGCGATGCACGAAGATACGATCCCACGGGATCTTCACCTCGTCGAAATAGAGCAGCGCGTCGTTCTCGTCGAACCGGCTGGAGAGCGGGTAGTCGAAGCCGGAGGCGGCGGCACCTTCATAGGAGCGGCGGGAGAGCAGCTTCATGCCGGGAAGGTTCATCGGCACGGCGGCGGTGAAGGCGTAGCGCCCCTCGTCCTCCCGCAGCGGCCGCAGCGTGGTGACCAGCACCTCGTTGGAGAGCACCGCGCCGGTGCCGAGCATCTTCGAGCCGCGCACGGTGATGCCGCCGGCATCCTCGTCCACGATCGCCACGGCGAGATCGGCATTGCCTTCGGCGCCGGTGGCGCGCGAGCGGTCGCCCTGCGGGTCGATGATGACGTAGGAGAGATAGAGGTCGCGGTCGCGGGCATAGTGATAATAGTCGCTCACCACGCCGGGCCGGCCGCCGGTGTGCGCCTCGTAGACGTCGAGGCCCATATACATGCCGGCAAGGGTGGAGCCGACATGGTCGGGCGAGCGGCCCATGAAGCCGTGATGCAGTTCCGCCCAGGCCACCAGCGCCGCGCGGCGGCGCACCAGCTCGTCATAGCAGGTCGGCAGCTGCCAGGTGCGGCTCACGCGGGCGCCATTGCCGGCCGGAATGGTCATCGCCTCGAGGTTTTCCGGCCGGGCCTGGAAATCATACAGCGCCGCGACCGAGCGGGCGGCGTTGCGGAAGGCGGGATGCTCGGCCACGTTCCCGACGCGCGCGCCGTCGATGAGGACACAGCGCCCGTCATCGAGGCTGGCGAGATGGCTCTCGGCAGATTTCGTCATGATCCCGAACCTTCGTCGTGGCTGGTTGATGCCGGGATGATTGATAAGTAAGTTAGCTATGTCAATTATCGAATTATGGGCAGGCTGCCTTCCGAACAGGCAGGCCGCCGGCTGAGAAGGTCTGCCGGCTCGCGCGGGGCGGCAGGGGGTGGAACGAAGCGGAGGCGACGGCGCGGGCCTTTTGCGCGGCGGGCCTTCGCGCGGGATGGAGTGGCGGGCGTGCTCGGAAAGGGCTTCAGTTCGCGGCGCCGGGGCGCTTTCCTGCCGGCCGGGTGATTCCGCGACAGGGCTCTGATGCCATTGCCCGCAGGGGCGGAGATCGGAAGGGACGCATGCGAAAGAACAAGGGGACGGTACCCCCGCCGGAGGCGCCGGCTGCGACGTCGGACGCGCCGGTGTCGCGCCGGCGGGACGGACGGCGCGGGGAAGCGCCGGTCGCGGCCGCGCCCTTGACCATTTCGCGGCCGGAGCTTCTGGTGGAGGGCAGCGACCTGCGGTTCCGCGAGCTGGTGCGCGACCTCGTGGATTTCTCGGCCCGGCTTCAGGAAATCCGCGAAGGCATCGCCCGCGCCATGGGCGTCACCCCGCCGCAGTACAACATGCTGATGATGCTCTCCCAGCTCGGCGCCGAGGTGACGGTGGGCGATCTCGCCGAGCGGCTGCGCGTCAGCGTGCCCTTCGTGGTCACCGAGACCCGGCGGCTGGAGGCGCTCGGCCTGCTGGAAAAGCGGCCGGACGAGGTCGACCGCCGGCGCGTCCGGCTGCTGCTCACCCCCCAGGGGCGGGCGCTGCTGCACGAGATCGCGCCGCTGCAGGTCAGCGTCAACGACGTGCTGTTCAGCTCGCTCGGCCCGCATGATCTGGGAGAACTGACCCGGCTGACGCGCGGCCTGCTCGCCTCCTGCGCGGGTGCGCTGGCGAAGACACGGCTGCCGCCGTCCTGATCGCGGGCTCTACTCCGCCGCGGGTGCCAGCGCGGTGTCCAGCAGGCGCCGGGCCTCGGCCCAGTCGAAGGTACGGAACATGTGGGCGTGGTTCACATAGGAAGCCCCGCCATAGAACATCTCGTATTGCAGGTGCCGCGAGGCATATTCCGAGCCGAGGGCGTCCCAGGCGAGCTTGAACAGCCGCACCCGCTCCATCGGTTCGGCGACGGAAGAGACCTGCGTCGCCTCGACCAGCGCGCGGGTGTGCGGACTGGTCAGGTCCCGTTCGGAGGAGGGAAGCATGATGACCCCGCCGCCGGCGAGATCGCGCACCGCCAGCACGAACTGGGGGTAGAGCTCCTGCGTCAGCGTCTGCGCGGCATAAAGCAGATGCGAGGAGGGCACGAAATACTCGCCGACGCGGCGCCCCTCCGCCTCCATCCCCGCCACCATGCCCTCGACCAGCGACGCCTGCGCCGCCAGCCGGCCGAGCACGCCGCGGATCTGGGGAATGTCGATGGAGCCGTTGATCTCGGCGATGCGGCGGGCGAGCCCGGCGAGAAAGCGCATCTTCACCATCAGCCGGATCTGCGACTGGTAGTTCTGCATCACATGGGCCGGCGTGCCGTGCCACTGCGCCGCCGCGGCCTCGATGCTGCCGCAGACGAAGACCCGGCTCCAGGGCACGCGGACCTCGTCGAAGAACACGACCGCGTCGTTCTCGTCGAAGCGGCTGGCGAGCGGCTGGTCGAACACCGAAGACGCCGCCTGTTCATAGGAGCGGCGCGACAGCAGCGCCACGCCGGGATGGTTCACCGGCACCGCGAAGCTCAGCGCATAGCGCTCCTCGCCGGGCCGCAGCGGCTGGATGGTGCCGACGAAGATCTCGTCGGCCATCACCGCGCTGGTGCCGAGCATCTTCGCCCCGCTCACCACGATGCCGTCGGCATCCTGCAACACCAGATGCGCCACCACGTCGCGTGCCTGTTCGGAGGCGCCCTTCGCCTTGTTGGCCTGCGGGTTCTGGATGACGTAGGTGACGAACAGGTCGTTGGCGCGGACCTGCTCGAAATAGGCGGCGAAGGCGTCAGCGCGGGCGGCATCGAAGCCGCGCAGCGCGGGCAGGCCGATGCGGATGCCGGTCAGCGTGGTGGCGAGGTGGTCCGGCGAGCGGCCGAGGAAGCCGAGATTGAGCGCCGACCATTCCGCGATCGCCTGGCGGCGCGTCACCAGATCGGCATGGGAGCGCGGCAGCGACCAGGCGAGATGCACGCGCCGGTCACCGACCGGAAAGGTCACACGCGCGCGGTTGGCGGGGTCGGCCTGATGGTCGTAGAGCCGGGCGAAGGAGGCGATGGCATTGCGGAAGGCCGGGTGGGTCGTCACGTCGTCGACCGGCTCGCCGTTGAGCAGCACCCGCCGGCCGTCGCGCAGGCTCTGCACATAGCTCGCGCCGTCCCGAACCCGCATACCCGTGCCTCCGCCGAAAACCATCTGTGGCTATCACGTCGATTGCGTGTTACGCAACTGGCTTGCATGAGTGCCGAGGGTCCGCACCGCTCAGGGCGGCCCGGCGAGAGGCCCTGCGAGAGGACGCTGCATGTCGCCACGCGATTTCCGGGGGTATGGCGAATTTCCCCCGCACGCCCATTGGCCGAATGGCGCGCGCATCGCGCTCAACATCAACGTGAATTTCGAGGGCGGCGGGGAGCGCTCGGTGCTGGCCGGCGACGGCGAATCCGAGAGCGTGCTCAACGATATCGGCCAGCCGGCGCTGGCCGGCCTGCGCAGCCCGCTGGTGGAGAGCGTGTTTGAATACGGCTCGCGGGTCGGCGGGTGGCGGCTGCTGCGGCTGTTTCGCGAGCGCGGCATCAAGGTGAGCCTGCTGGCGGTGGCCGCGGCCGCCGAGGCCAACCCGGAGCTCGCCCGCGCCTTCGTCGCCGAGGGCCATGAGCTGGTGTCCCACGGCAATCGCTGGCTCGATTATCAGGTGATGCCGGAAGCCGAGGAGCGCGTCCATGTACGGCTCGCCCTCGAAACGCTGGAGCGCGTCACCGGGGTGCGCCCCATCGGCTGGATGACCGGGCGGCCGAGCGCCAATACCCGCCGCCTGCTGGTGGAACATGGCGGCATCGCCTATGACCGGGACGCGCTGAACGACGAACTGCCCTACTGGGTCGAGGTGGCGGGTCGCCCGCATCTGGTGCTGCCCTATTCCTTCGAGACCAACGACAACCGCTTCAACGAGAACAGCGGCTTTTCCTCGGGCGACGACTTCGCGCGCTACATGTGCGATTGCTTCGACGTGATGTATGCCGAAGGGGCTTTCGCGCCGAAGCTGATGTCGCTGGCGCTGCACGACCGCCTCATCGGCCGGCCGGGCCGCATCACCGGGCTGATACGCTTTCTCGACCATGTCGCGCGCTTCCCCGATGTGTGGATCTGCACCAGCGCCGAGGTGGCCGCCCACTGGCGCCGGGAGCACCCCGCGCCATGAGCCACAGCACGAGCCGCATCCACCTCACCGGCGCCAACGGCTTCATCGGCCGGGCACTCATGGCCGGGCTGCGCGCGGCGGGCCATGAGGTGACGGGCAGCGATCTTTCGCCCGGCCCGGATGCGGTGCCGCTCGACCTGCGCGACCGCGCCGGCGTCGCCGCGCGGCTGGAGGCGGAGCGGCCGGACCTCGTGGTCCATGGTGGGGCGATCTCCGGCGCCATGCTGGCGACCGGCGACCCCGCGCTGATGTTCGACGTCAATGTCGCGGGCACGCTCAATGTCGCGGAGGCGATGCGGCGGTCCGGCGTTTCCCGCCTCGTGTTCCTGTCCTCCAATGCCGTCTACGCCCCCGCCGCGACGCGGGACCCGGTCGGCGAGGACGCCCCGCTCGGCGCAGCCGATGCCTATGGCGCCAGCAAGCTCGCCGCCGAGAGCGTGCTGCGCGCCTATGCCGAAAGCCACGGCATCGCCACCCTCGCGCTGCGCATCTCCTCGGTATTCGGCCCCGGCCGGGTGACGCCCTACCTCGTCTCCCACGCGCTGGAGGCGGCCCGCCGCGGCGCCCCGATCGAGGTCACCGACCGACGCTCGAACATGCGCCAGTTCGTCCATGTGCGCGATGTCGTCCGCGCGGTCTGCCTTGCGGTGGAGGCGGTGCGGCCGGGCTTCACCCCCGTCAACATCACCGGCGGCACCTATCTCTCGGAGGAGGAGGTGGTGCGCCGGCTGCTGGCGGAGGTGGGCGTGCCGGCGCTGACGGTCATCGCCAGCCGGGGGCGCCACGATGACGGCGAGGTGGGGCCGCTGGACCTGTCGCGCGCCGCGGCGCTGCTCGGCTATCGGCCCTCCGTCGATCTCGCGGCGGCGCTGGCGGAGCTGGCGCGGGCGCCGGTCGCCGCCACCACCGGGCCGGCGGCGTAGCGGGCCGTGGGTGTGCGGCCGGATTGAAAGACGGTTGCGCCACCTGCACATTCGGCCGCCGC
>CAZIXP010000150.1:0-9325 GCA_964543245.1 uncultured Starkeya sp. | reverse complement strand
CGAGCAGAACGCCCGCTCCAGCCGCTGAGCCGGCGGTGAAGGCCGGACGAAGGGGGCGCTCGCAGGGGCGCCCCTTTGTCGTTTCAGGATATGCGGCCCGGCCGCTCCGGGGACGTCAGCCCGGGCGGCTCAATGCGCCTCGTCCCAGTTCAGCGCGGCGCGGGCGTCGACCTTGAGGGGCACCTGCAGCGCGATGGCGGGGTGGGGGGCCTGTTCCATCACCGCGGTGACCACCGGGATCGTCGCCTCGATCTCGGCGTCCGGCACCTCGAAGATCAGCTCGTCATGCACCTGCAGCAGCATGCGGGCGGAGAGCCGTGCCGCCGCCAGCGCCGCCTCTACCCGCGCCATGGCGCGGCGGATGATGTCGGCCGCCGTGCCCTGCAGCCGGGCGTTGATGGCGGCGCGCTCGTTGAAGGCGCGGATCGAGGGGTTCTTGGCGTTGATGTCGGGGTAGTGGCAGCGCCGGCCGAACAGGGTCTCGACATAGCCGTGGTCGCGGGCGAAGCGGCGGGTCTCGTCCATATAGTCGCGGATGCCGGGGAAGCGTTCGAAATAGCGCTTGATGTAGGCGCCGGCCTCCTCGCGGGGAATGGCGAGCTGGTTGGCGAGGCCGAAGGCGGAAATGCCGTAGATGATGCCGAAATTGATCGCCTTGGCGCGCCGGCGCACCTCGCCGGGCATGCCCGCCACCGGCACGCCGAACATCTCCGACGCGGTCATGGCGTGGATGTCCAGCCCGTCGCGGAAGGCCTGGCGCAGCGCCGGCACCTCGGCGATCTCCGCCAGCAGCCGAAGCTCGATCTGGGAATAGTCGGCCGAGACCAGCTTGTGGCCAGGTGCGGCGACGAAGGCCTTGCGGATCTTGCGGCCCTCCTCCGTGCGCACCGGGATATTCTGCAGGTTCGGCTCGGAGGAGGAAAGCCGCCCCGTCGTGGTCGCCGCCAGGGCAAAGCTGGTGTGGACCCGCCCGGTTTCGGCGTTGAGATAGGTCGGCAGGGCATCGGTATAGGTGGATTTCAGCTTCTGGAGCTGGCGCCAGTCGAGGATGCGGCGCGGCAAGGCGTGGCCCTGCTCGGCCAGCTCGTCCAGCACGTCGGCGCCGGTGGACCAGGCCCCGGTCGGGGTCTTGCGCCCGCCGGGCAGGCCCATCTTGCCGAACAATATGTCGCCAAGCTGCTTGGGCGAGCCGGGATTGAAGGCCTCGCCCGCCATCTCGCCGATCTCGGCCTCGAGCCGGGCCATGCCCTGGGCGAAGTCGCCGGAGAGCCGCGACAGCATCTGCCGGTCGATGGCGATGCCGCGCATCTCCATGCGCCCGAGCACGGCGACCAGCGGCCGCTCCAGCGTCTCGTAGACCGCGCTCTTGCCCTCCGCCACCAGCCGCGGCTTCAGCACCCGCCACAGCCGCAGGGTGACGTCGGCATCCTCGGCGGCGTAGTCGGTGGCGCGGTCGATGGCGGCGCGGTCGAAGCAGATCTGCCCCTTGCCCTTGCCGCAGACCTCCTCGTACTTGATCGGGGTGTGCTTCAGCCAGCGTTCGGAGAGCGGGTCCATGCCGTGCGGGCCGGCGCCGGCGTCGAGCACATAGGAGATCAGCATGGTGTCGTCATGGGGGGCGACGTCGATGCCGTGGCGCTTCAGGATGACCCAGTCATATTTGAGGTTCTGCCCGATCTTGAGGACGGCGGGGTCCTCCAGCAGCGGCTTCACCTCCGCCAGCGCCGCGTCGAGCGGGATCTGGTCCGGCAGCAGCCCTTCGCTGAACAGCCCGTCCTCGCCGCCCTTGTGGGTGAGCGGGACATAGCAGGCCTCGTTGGGCGCGGTGGCGAGCGAGAAGCCCACCAGCTCGGCGGCCATCGCGTCGAGCCCGGTGGTTTCGGTGTCGAGCGCGACATGGCCGACCTCGCGGGCGCGGGCGACCCAGGCCCGCAGCCGGTCGAGGCTGCGCACGGTCTCGTAGCGGCTGCGGTCCACCGGGGTCGCGGCGGCCTCCTGCACACGCGCCGCCGCCAGCGCGGCGGGGGCGAGCGGCGCGCCGCCGGCCGCCTCGCCCGCCGCCTCGCCCGCCGCCTGGCCGGTGGCTTCGCCCGCCATGGCGGCCGTGGCGTCGCCCGCGGCTTCGGCGGCGTCCAGCGCCGCGGCCACCGGGGAAAGCGCGGGGTCGGCGCCGGCCTTCAGCCGCGGGTCCGGCTCGATCGCGCCGGCCTCGATGCCATAGGCTTCCGCCACCCGGCGGGTCAGCGTGGTGAACTCCATCGCCTTCAGGAAGGCGACGAGGCGGCGGCCTTCCGGCTCGACCACGGCGACGTCGGCCAGCGGCACCTCCAGCGCCACGTCGCGCTTCAGCGTCACCAGCTCACGCGAGAGCCGGGCCTGGTCGGCGAAATTGATCAGGCTTTCGCGCCGCTTGGGCTGCTTGATCTCGCCGGCGCGAGCCAGCAGCGTGTCGAGATCGCCAAACTCGGCAAGGAGCTGCGCCGCGGTCTTGATGCCGATGCCGGGCACGCCGGGCACATTGTCGACCGAATCGCCGGCCAGCGACTGCACATCCACCACCTTGTCGGGGGTGACGCCGAACTTCTCGAACACCTCCCCGGCGCCGATCGCGCGGTCCTTCATCGGGTCGTACATCTGCACCCGGTCGTCGACGAGCTGCATCAGGTCCTTGTCGGAGGAGATGATGGTGACGCGCGCGCCCTTGGCCTTGGCCTGTTCGGCATAGGTCGCGATCAGGTCGTCGGCCTCGAAGCCGGCCTGCTCGACGCAGGCGAGGTCGAAGGCCCGCGTCGCCTCGCGGATCAGCGGGAATTGCGGGATCAGGTCGTCCGGCAGGTCCGGGCGCTGGGCCTTGTAGAGCGGATAGATGTCCTTGCGGAAGGTCTGCTCGCTCTTGTCGAACACCACCGCGAGATGGGTGGGGGCGGGCGCGAAGCCGGAGCCGGCGGTGCCCGCGCGCAGCAGCTTCCACAGCATGTTGCAGAACCCCGCGACCGCGCCCACCGGCAGCCGGTCGGAGGTGCGGGTCAGCGGCGGCAGGGCGTGATAGGCGCGGAAGATGTAGGCGGAACCGTCGATCAGGACGAGATGGTCGCCGGCTTCCAGCGGATCGGTCTCGGGCATGACGGCTCCATCGGTTCGGGCGCGCACGATGCCGAAGCCGGCTCCGGCAGGCAAGGGGCGGATGAGACGGTGGATGAGATGGGGCGGGGCCGATGATGCACCGGCTTCGCGGCCTTCGGCCTTCCCAGCGCGGCCGCGCCGCTCTAGACAGCGCCATGCCCCGCTACAAGCTCACCCTCGAATATGACGGCACGCCCTTCCGCGGCTGGCAGATCCAGGCCGACGGCCCCTCCGTGCAGGGCGCGCTGACCGAGGCGGTGGCGCGCTTCGCCGGCGAACGGGTGCATGTGCAGGGCGCCGGGCGCACCGACGCCGGCGTTCACGCCACCGGGCAGGTCGCCCATCTCGACCTCGCCAAAGAGTGGCGGCCGGACACGGTGCGCGACGCGCTGAACGCGCATCTGCGCCCGCTGCCGGTCGCGGTGCTGGCGGTGGAGCCGGCGGCGCCGGATTTCCACGCCCGCTTCTCCGCCACCGGCCGGCGCTATGTCTACCGCATCGTCACCCGGCGCGCCGATCTCGCGCTGGAGCGCGACCGGGCGTGGAAGATTCCCCGCCCGCTGGACGCCGCCGCCATGCAGCAGGCGGCGCAGCGGCTGGTGGGCCGGCACGACTTCACCACCTTCCGGGCCGCGCACTGCCAGGCCGCCTCGCCGGTGAAGACGCTGGACCGGCTGGAGGTGGAGGTACAGGAGCCGGCCGGGGCTGGGGCCGGTGCTGGGATGGCCGGGGTGGCGGCGCGCGAGGCGGCCGGCACCACGCTGCTCGTCCACGCCGCTGCGCGGTCCTTCCTCCACCATCAGGTGCGCTCCATGGTCGGCACGCTGGTGAAGGTGGGCGAGGGGGCCTGGACGCCCGACGACGTCGCCGCCGCGCTGGAGGCGCGCGACCGCACCCGCTGCGGGCCGATGGCGCCCTCGGCGGGGCTCTATCTGGCGGAGGTGAGCTACTGAGCGCCGCGCCGCCCGGCACCCGGTTCAGGGGATGACGGCGACCGCGTCGACCTCGACCAGATAGTCCGGCTGCGCCAGCGCCTGCACCCCCAGCCAGGTCGAGCTCGGCGGGTTCTCGGTGCCGAACGTCTCGGTCAGCACCCGCGCCACCAGATCGGCCTCGGTGCCGGGCTGGAAGGCCGGCATGTACAGCCGCAGCATCTGGATGTCGTCCGCGCTGCCGCCGGCGGCGGCGACCGCGTGGATGACCTGACGCAGCACCCGGCGCAGCTGGGCTTCCCGCCCCTCGGCGCTGACCCGGCCCGCGGCATCCCACGCCACCTGCCCGGCGATGTGGACGATGCGGCCGGGCGGCGAGATGCTGACCTGCGAGAAGCCCCAGGGGCGGCTGTCGAAGAGTTCGGGCGGCTGAAGGGTGGTGCGTGGCATGGCGCCAGCATCCCCGCTTCGGCGCTCACCGGTCAATGGCCGCAGCGCGGCTCCGCGGCCGCCGACCCCGGCCGTCCCGCCCGCTCGCCCGCCGAAAGGGCGCGCCGGCTCAGCCCTTCGCCAGCGCTTCCATGAAGCGCACCGGCGCGCCCTGGGCGGGGGCGGTGAGCTCGCCTTCCCACATCACCCGGTGGCCGCGCACGACGGTGCCGACCGGCCAGCCGGTGACCTCCATGCCGTCATAGGGGGTCCAGCCGGCCTTGGAGGCGATCCATTCGTTGCGGATGGTGACCCGGCGCTTCAGGTCCACCACGGTGAAGTCGGCGTCGTAGCCCACCGCGATGCGGCCCTTGGTGGCGATGTTGAAGATGCGCGCCGGCCCGGCGCTGGAGAGGTCGACGAAGCGGGCGAGCGAGAGCCGCCCTTCCGCGACATGGTTCAGCATGGTGGGCACCAGCGTCTGCACCCCGGTCATGCCGGAGGGGCTGTCGGGATAGGGCTTGGCCTTCTCCTCCAGCGTGTGCGGCGCGTGGTCGGAGCCGAGCACGTCGACCACCCCCTCGGCGAGCCCGTGCCACAGCGCGGTGCGGTGGCGTGCCTCGCGCACCGGGGGGTTCATCTGCACCAGCGAGCCATGGGTGGCGTACCAGCTCGCATCCATGGTGAGGTGGTGCGGCGTCACCTCGACGGTGGCGACGTCCTTCACCCCGCGCAGATACTCCATCTCCTCGGCGGAGGTGACGTGCAGCACATGGACCCGCTTGCCCTCCTCCTTGGCCAGCGTCACCAGCCGGTGGGTGGCGGTCAGCGCCGCGATCTCGTCGCGCCACACCGGGTGGGAGGACGCATCGCCCGGCACCCGCAGCTCGCGCCGCTCGGCGAGGCGGGGCTCGTGCTCGCAATGGAAGGCGGCGCGGCGGCGGATGACCTTCAGGATGGCCCGCACGCCGGGATCGTCCGCCACCAGCAGCGAGCCGGTGGAGGAGCCGATGAACACCTTGATGCCGGCCGAGCCGGGCAGCATCTCCAGCTCCGGCAGGTCCTTCACATTGTCGTGGGTGCCGCCGACGAAGAAGGCGAAGTCGCAGTGCATGCGCGCGGTGGCGCGGCGCACCTTGTCGGCCAGCGCGTCGCCGGAGGTGGTGAGGGGGTTGGTGTTCGGCATCTCGAACACCGCCGTCACCCCGCCCATCACCGCGGCGCG
This sequence comes from uncultured Starkeya sp., assembly GCA_964543245.1. GTDB lineage: Bacteria > Pseudomonadota > Alphaproteobacteria > Rhizobiales > Xanthobacteraceae > Ancylobacter. The sequence continues at coordinate 3,616 of CAZIXP010000150.1, read as the reverse complement.
GGAGCCGGATTCAAGGTCTTCCTTGTGCTCCAGCCCGGGCTCGCGGAAATGCACCTGGGTGTCGATGACGCCGGGCAGGATGTGCAGCCCGGTGCAGTCCACGTTCTGGCCGGCCTGTCCGGGCGCGAAGAAGCCGATGCCGGCGATGCGCCCGTCGGTGACGCCGACGTCGCGCACGGCGGCGCCGTCCTGGTTCACGACGGTGCCGCCCTTGAGGACGAGGTCGAAGGTCTCGGGCATGGGATCCTCGCTTGCGGGCTGGCCGGGGCGGATGGCGTTCCGGTAGCACGGTTTTTCCGTTCCGCGCCAGAGCGGGCGGCATCGCCGTCTCCCGCGGCCTCCCTTGCACCGGCCGGGCCGCGCCGCTACCTCTGCCGCAAGGGCTGGCAAGGACGAGCGTGATGCCGATTGCGATTCTCGAAAGCCGGGCGGTGATCCGCGTCGCCGGCGCGGATGCCGCCCATTTCCTCGACAACCTGCTGACCGCGCGCACCCCGGCGCCCGGCGCGGCGCGCTATGCCGCGCTGCTGACCCCGCAGGGCAAGATCGTCGCCGACATGATCGTCGCCGCCACCGAGGCCGGCTTCCGGCTCGACGTGCCCCGCCTCGCGCTGGCGGACCTCGTCAAGCGGCTGACGCTCTACCGGCTGCGGGCCAAGGTCGAGATCGGCGAGCTTCCCGGCGTCGGGGTGGCGGTGGCGTGGGGCGGCGCCGAGCCGGTGGTCGACGCTTTCGCCTATGACGATCCCCGCCTGCCGGGGGAGCCGGCGCCGCTCGGCCGCCGCTTCCTGCTGCCGGCGGCGGAGGCGGTGAGCCACGGCGCCCTGCCGGAGCCGGCATGGCAGGCCCACCGCCTCGCGCTCGGCGTGCCGGAAGGCGGGGCCGACTTCCTCTATGGCGACGCCTTTCCCCATGAGGCCGACATCGACCAGCTCGGCGGCATCGATTTCGACAAGGGCTGCTACGTCGGGCAGGAGATCGTCAGCCGCATGCAGCACCGCGGCACCGCCCGCAGCCGCATCGTGCCCTTCACCGTGAGCGGCGCGCTGCCGGAAGAGGGCGCCGCGATCACCGCCGGGGCGAAGGAGATCGGCCGGGTCGGCTCCGGCGCCGACGGCCGGGTGCTGGCGCTGGTGCGGCTCGACCGGCTGGCGGACGCGCTGGCCGCCGGCCTTGCGGTGGAGGCCGCGGGCGCCACGCTGCGGCCGGCGCCGCTCGGCTGGGCGCGGTTTGCCATTCCCGGCACGGAGAGCGCGGCATGAGGCTGCACCGCCACGCCGATGGCCGCGCCCGCTGCGCCTGGTGCGGCACCGACCCGCTTTATGTCGCCTATCACGACGAGGAATGGGGCGTGCCGGAGTATGACGACCGCGCCCTGTTCGAGAAGCTGCTGCTGGACGGCTTCCAGGCCGGGCTTTCGTGGATCACCATCCTGCGCAAGCGCGACAATTTCCGCCGCGCCTTCGACGGCTTCGAGCCCGCGATCATCGCCGGCTATGGCCCGGAGAAGGTGGAGGCACTGATGGCGGATGCCGGCATCGTGCGCAACCGCGCCAAGATCGAGGCGGCGATCCGCTCCGCCCGGAGCTATCTCGACATCATGGAGAAGGGCCCCGGCTTCTCCCGCCTGCTGTGGGACATCAATGGCGGCGCGGTGCGCGACAACCGGCTGGCCGCCGAGGGACCCTTTCCCACCACCTCGCCGGAGGCGGTGGCGATGTCGAAGGAGCTGAAGCGACGCGGCTTCAACTTCGTCGGCCCCACCATCGTCTATGCCTTCATGCAGGCGGTGGGCATGGTGGACGACCATGTGGTGGGCTGCCATCGCCACGGCCTGGCCGGTGGCGCCCCCGCGCCCGGGGGCGGCTGATGGCGCTCGCCTCCCGCAGCGCCCGCGAGAACCGCGCCTGGCAGCGCATGCTGTCCGGCCGCCGGCTGGACCTGCTCGACCCGTCCCCGCTGGACGTCGAGATCGAGGACATCGCCCACGGCCTCGCCCGCGTCGCCCGCTGGAACGGCCAGACCCGGGGCGACCACATCTTCTCCGTGGCGCAGCATTCGGTGCTGGTGGAACTGCTGGCGGGCCGGCAGGCCGAAGCGCGCGACGTCGCGCTGGACCGCACCACCCGGCTCGCCATGCTGCTGCATGACGGCCCGGAATATGTCATCGGCGACATGATCAGCCCGTTCAAGGCGGTGCTGGGCGACGATTACAAGGGGGTGGAGGCCCGGCTGCTGGCGGCGATCAGCCTGCGCTTTGGCCTGCCGGCGGTGTGGCCGGCCGCGCTGGTGAAGCGCGTGAAGGAGGCCGACCGGGCCAGCGCCTTTCTGGAGGCCACACGCCTCGCCGGCTTTGGGCTGGTGGAGGCGAAGCGCTTCTTCGGCCAGCCCTTCCCGCTGGAGCCCGCGGTTGAGCGCGACCACCTCACCCCCTGGAGCGCGGCGGAGGCCAAGGCGCGGTTTCTCGCCCGCTTCACCGCCATCGCCGACGGGGCCATCCCATGACAGCGCCCTGCGCCTGCCCCGCCGCCCCGGCCGCGCGGGCAGCAGCGCCCAGAACGAGGAACTGCCCGTGATTCATGTCTGCCCGTTGTCGCGGCTGGAGGAAACCGTCGCCGCCGCCCGTGCCGCCCATGTGCTGAGCGTGATCAATCGCGGCACGCCCGTGGTGCGGCCGGCCTCGATCCTCGCCGAAAATCACCTCTATATCGGCTTCAACGACATCACCGCGCCGCAGGACGGGCTCATCCACCCCGCGCTGGAGCATGTGGAGGGCATTCTCGGCTTTGTCCGCCGCTGGCCGCGGGAGGCGCCGCTGGTGGTGCATTGCTATGCCGGCATCAGCCGTTCCACCGCTTCGGCCTTCATCGCCGCCTGCGCGCTCAATCCCGGCCGGGCCGAAGCCGCCATCGCGCAGGAACTGCGCGAGGCCTCCCCCAGCGCCACGCCCAACGCGCTGCTGGTGTCGCTCGCCGACACGCTGCTGGGCCGGGAGGGTCGCATGAGCGCGGCCATCGCCGCCATCGGCCGCGGCCGCGACGCCTTCGAGGGCGAGCCCTTCGTCCTGCGGCTCGACTGAGGCGGCGCCCGGTCGGCCGTCGCCAGATGTCCTGTCGCGCCATGCTCCGGCCCGAGCGCCACAATGGCCGACTCATCGAGACTCCGCGCGAGGTCGGCCAGCACGACCGCCCAATCGCTGCCGTAGCCGTTCATGGTGGGCTCGTTGCACACTTCGATGATGCAGGGCAGCCCGCGCAGCGCATCCATGCAGGCGATGACATGCCCGCGCACGTCGGATGTGTCGCGGAACACGTCGCCCGTGTCCGCAAGCAGCGTCCACCGCATCCGAATCCCTTCGGCGGCAGCAGCCACCGTGCAGTCATGCAGCGCCTTGTAGATCCCCGGCGTGCGAGGCGTGAGCAGCCAGCCGCGCGACTGCCAGAAGTCCGGGTGTCCGATGGAAACGAACCCGCGCAGCGTGTTGATGCTTATTTTGTGCTATGCGCGGAAGGCGTTGATTATCTGCTGCGGCGATCCGCCGTTCTGGCCGAGCCATCGGGCTAGCACCATGAAGAACGACGCCTCGCGGTAGTCGAGCGCGGCTCCGTCTGACGTG
>CAZIXP010000149.1:0-9358 GCA_964543245.1 uncultured Starkeya sp. | reverse complement strand
GAGGGTCTTCAGGGCTTCCAGGTCGCCGGCCGCTCCGAGCCGGTTCAGGGCGGCGCGCCTCCCCGCTCTTCGTCGCCGGCGAGGAGGCGGGCGCCAACATCGCTGCCGCCCTCGCCATGATGGCGCGCGACCAGGGCGGGCCGCCGCTGGCCGGGCAGATCCTGATCTCGCCCATGCTCGACCCCAACCTCGCCACCTGCTCGATCCGCGCCGCGGAGGCGGGGCCGGTGGGCTGCAAATGGGCCGATGGCTGGCACCGCTATCTCGGCACCGCCGACAAGGCGGCGCACCCCTATGCCGCGCCGCTCGGCGCGCGCCGGCTCGGCGGGCTCGCCCCCGCCCTCGTCCTCACCGCCGAGGACGACCCGATGCGCGACGAGAGCCGGGCCTATGCCGCGCGGCTGCGCGAATGCGGCGGCACCGTGCGCGAGCGGGTTCTGGCCGCGCCGACCCGCTGGCCGGACGCGCTGGGCGAGACCGCCTGCGCGCCGCCCGACTGGATCGGGTCGCTGCGGACGATTTTTTCGACTTTTCTGACCGGGCCGTCGGCATCCGACGGGCTGGAACGTCCTTCTGACGTCGTGGGGGCCCGCACGGGCCGGGGAGACTTCGATGCGTGATCCAATCCTCAACAGCCGTTCCGGCCGCGACGGGGCGCGTCATCCCCTGCTGGGGGCCGGGCTGGTGCTGGCCGTCGTCACCGCGCTGGGCGGGGCTCTCGTGGTCTGGCCGGCCGGCATCGCCGGCGCCGAGGACCCCGCGCCGGCCGCCGCCGCCGGCCCGCCGGCCATGCCGGTCTCGGTCGCCGTGGTCGAGGCCCGCCCGGCGATGGACTGGGATTCCTTCTCCGGCCGGCTGGAGGCGGTGGAGCGCGTCGCGGTGCGCTCGCGGGTGTCCGGCGCGGTCGAGACCGCCCATTTCCGCGAGGGTTCTCTGGTGAAGAAGGGCGACCTTCTGGTGAGCATCGACCCCGAGCCGTTCCAGGCCGAGCTGGACCGCGCGGAAGCCCAGGCCTCCGCCGCCGAGGCCCGGGTCGCCCTCACCAAGAACGAGCTGGACCGCGGCCAGCGGCTGGTCGACGCCCGCGTCGTCTCGGTGCAGGACCTCGACCAGCGCACCAACAACTACAAGGAAGCCCAGGCCAATCTGAAGGCGGCGCAGGCCGCGGTGCAGACCGCCCGGCTCAATCTCGGCTACACCGAGGTGCGCGCGCCGATCTCCGGCCGGGTCGGCCGGCTGGAGGTGACCACCGGCAACCTCGTCGCCGCCGGGCCGACCTCCCCGGTGCTCACCACCATCGTCTCGGTCGACCCGATCTATGTGAGCTTCGACGCCGACGAGAACGCGGTGGCCCACGCCCTCGCCACCCTCGGCAGCGGCGACGCCGCGCTGGAGAAGATCGACCAGATCCCGGTCGAGATCGTCACCGCCACCTCCGGCGAGCAGCCGGTGCGCGGCCATCTCCAGCTCGTCAACAACGAGATCGAGGCGGCCACCGGTACCCTGCGGCTGCGCGGCACCTTCGAAAACGCCGATGGCCGGCTGAAGCCGGGCCAGTTCGCCCGGGTGCGGATGGGCAAGGCCAAGACCGAGCCGGCCCTCGTGGTCAATGAGCGCGCCATCGGCACCGACCAGGACAAGAAGTACGTCTTCGTGGTCGGCGACGACAGCAAGGCGGTCTACCGCGAGGTCAAGCTCGGCCCGCCGGCCGAAGGGCTGCGCGTGGTGGTCTCCGGCCTGAAGCCGGGCGAGACCATCGTCGTCAACGGCCTCCAGCGGGTCCGCCCGGGCGCGCTGCTGGCGCCCGAGCGGGTGCCGATGGAAACCGCCACCGCCGCGGACCCGACCCGCACCGACGTCGCCGGACGCTGAGGCCCGGCCGGCCCGTTCCAGAGCCTTTTGCTCCCGTGGGGGGAGGACACCATGAATCTGTCCAAATTCTTCATCGACCGGCCGATCTTCGCCGCGGTGCTGTCGATCCTGATCTTCGTCGCCGGCCTGCTGGCGCTGCGGGTGATGCCGATCTCGGAATATCCCGAGGTGGTGCCGCCGCAGGTCATCGTGCGGGCGCAGTATCCCGGCGCCAACCCGAAGGTGATCGCCGCCACCGTGGCGACGCCGATCGAGGAGCAGATCAACGGCGTCGAGGACATGCTCTACATGTCCAGCCAGGCGACGACCGACGGCGTGATGACGCTGACCGTCACCTTCAAGCTCGGCACCGACCCGGACAAGGCCACCCAGCTCGTGCAGAACCGGGTGTCGCAGGCCGAGCCGCGCCTGCCGGAGGAAGTCCGCAGCCTCGGCGTCACCACCGCCAAGAGCTCGCCCAACTTCATCATGGTGGTGCATCTGCTGTCGCCCAACGACCGCTACGACATCACCTATCTCCGCAATTACGGCGTGCTGAACGTGAAGGACCGGCTCGCCCGCATTCCCGGTGTCGGCCAGATCGACATCTTCGGCGCCGGCGACTACGCCATGCGGGTCTGGCTCGACCCGCAGAAGATCGCCGAGCACGGGCTTTCCGCCGGTGACGTGGTGGCCGAGATCCGCGCCCAGAACGTGCAGGCCGCGGCCGGCAGCGTCGGCGCCTCGCCCTCGCTGCCGGGGGTCGACCTCCAGCTCTCCATCAACGCCCAGGGCCGGCTGGAGACCGAGGAAGAGTTCGGCGACATCGTGGTGAAGACCGGTACCGACGGACAGATCGTGCGGCTGCGCGACGTCGCCCGGCTGGAGCTGGGCGCGGCGGACTACGCCCTGCGCTCGCTGCTCGACAACAAGGCGGCCGTCGGCATCGGCGTGTTCCAGGCGCCGGGCTCCAACGCGCTGGAGATCGCCGACAACGTCCGCGCGACGATGGAGGAGATCAAGAAGACGATGCCGGAAGGCGTCGACTACGACATCGTCTACGACACCACGGCCTTCGTGCGCGCCTCGATCGAGGCGGTGGTTCACACGCTGTTCGAGGCGGTGCTGCTGGTCGTCATCGTGGTGGTGGTGTTCCTGCAGACCTGGCGCGCCTCCATCATCCCGCTGCTCGCCGTGCCGGTGTCGATCGTCGGCACCTTCGCGGTGATGCACACGCTCGGCTTCTCCATCAACGCGCTCACCCTGTTCGGCCTCGTGCTGGCCATCGGCATCGTGGTGGACGACGCCATCGTCGTGGTCGAGAACGTGGAGCGCAACATCGAGGAGGGGCTCTCCCCGCGCGAGGCCTCCTACAAGGCGATGCGCGAGGTGTCCGGGCCGATCGTCGCCATCGCGCTGGTGCTGGTGGCGGTGTTCGTGCCGCTGGCCTTCATCTCCGGCCTCACCGGGCAGTTCTACCGCCAGTTCGCGCTGACCATCGCCATCTCCACCGTCATCTCCGCCATCAATTCGCTGACGCTCTCGCCGGCGCTGTCGGCCCTGCTGCTGAAGGGCCACCATGCCCCGCCGGACCGGCTGCAGCGGATCATCAACGCGCTGTTCGGCTGGTTCTTCCGCGGCTTCAACTGGGTGTTCTCGCGCGGTTCGGGCGGCTATGGCCGGGGCGTGCGCGGCATCCTGCACGTCAAGTCGCTGGTCATGATCTTCTACGCGCTGATGCTGGGCGCCACCTGGTGGCTGTTCCAGGCGGTGCCGGGTGGCTTCGTGCCGGCGCAGGACAAGCAGTATCTGGTCGGCTTCGCCCAGCTGCCCGACGGCGCCACGCTGGACCGCACCGAGGAGGTGATCCGCCGCATGAGCGAGATCACGCTGCAGCAGCCCGGCGTCGAAAGCGCGGTGGCCTTCCCCGGCCTCTCCATCGCCGGCTTCTCCAACTCCTCCAATGCCGGCATCGTGTTCTCGGTGCTCAAGCCCTTCGAGGAGCGCCAGAGCCCCGAGCTGAGCGCCGGCGCCATAGCCATGGCGCTCAACCAGAAATACGCGGTGATCAAGGACGCCTTCATCGCCATGTTCCCGCCGCCGCCGGTGCAGGGGCTGGGCGTGGTGGGCGGCTTCAAGCTGCAGATCGAGGACCGCGCCGGCCGCGGCTACGAGGCGCTGAACGATGTGACCAATGCCTTCATGGCCAAGGCCATGGCGACGCCGGAGCTGGTGGGCCAGTTCACCACCTACCAGATCAACGTGCCGCAGATCTTCACCGACGTCGACCGTACCAAGGCCCGCCAGCTCGGCGTGCCGATCCAGTCGGTGTTCGAGACGCTGCAGGTCTATCTCGGCTCGCTCTATGTGAACGACTTCAACAAGTTCGGCCGCACCTACTCGGTGCGGGCGCAGGCCGACGCGCCGTATCGGGCGCGCCCCGAGGATATCGGCAAGCTGAAGGTGCGCTCCATCACCGGCGACATGATCCCGCTCTCCGCCCTGCTCCGGGTGCAGAGCACCGCCGGCCCGGAACGCGCCATGCGCTACAACGGCTTCCTCAGCTCGGACGTCAACGCCTCGCCCGCGCCCGGCTTCTCCTCCGGCCAGGCCCAGGACGCGGCACGGCGCATCGCCGCCGAGGTGCTGCCGCCCGGCTTCGACTATGAATGGACCGACCTGACCTATCAGGAAATCCTTGCCGGCAATTCCGCGACGCTGGTGTTCCCGCTCGCCATCCTGCTGGTGTTCCTGGTGCTGGCGGCGCAGTACGAAAGCCTGACCCTGCCCATTGCCATCATCCTCATCGTGCCGATGGGCATCCTGGCGGCGCTGTTCGGGGTGTGGATGGGCGGCGGCGACAACAACATCTTCACCCAGATCGGCCTGGTGGTGCTGGTCGGCCTGTCGGCGAAGAACGCCATCCTGATCGTGGAATTTGCCCGCGAGCTGGAATTTGTCGGCCGCACGCCGGTGGAAGCGGCGATCGAGGCCAGCCGGCTGCGGCTGCGCCCGATCCTGATGACCTCCTTCGCCTTCATCATGGGCGTGCTGCCCCTGGTGCTCTCCACCGGCGCCGGCGCCGAGATGCGCCACGCCATGGGCGTCGCGGTGTTCTCCGGCATGATCGGCGTCACCTTCTTCGGGCTGTTCCTCACGCCCGTCTTCTATGTGCTGCTGCGGCGCCTCAGCGGCAACCGCAAGCTCGCCCATCACGGCCAGGCCCTGCCGGCTCCCGCGCCGGCAGAATGAGCCTGCCTCGGCTCGGCGTGGATTCCCGCCCCCACATCCACGCCGAGCCACCCATCGCCCACCCGCCGGCCGCCCGCTTCCCGCGTGGCGGCCGGCGGCGTTTCCGGCCCGGCGCCGAGCCGCGTCGCGCAACACCCGGGTAAGGAAGGTGCGCGCCCCGGCCGTGCTAGCGTATCCGCGGGGCAGGAACGAACGATGAGCCGGTGGGGCGGTCGAATCGCGCGGGCCGCCGCAGCGCTGCTGCTCGGCGGCCTGTTGGGCGGGCTGGTGGTCTTGGGTATGAGCCGGGTGCATGCCGGGGACGGCGCGCCGCCCGGCGCGTCGCGCCCTGCCGGCGGCGCCGTGGTGGTCGCCTCCAAGCCCGACACCGAGGGCGCGATCCTCGGCTATATGATCGGCCTGCTGCTGGAGCAGGGCGGCATCCCGGTGAGCTACCGCATCGGCTACGGCACCACGCTCGACATCCGCGCCGCGCTGGTGGGCGGACGGGTCGACATCTACCCCGAATACACCGGCAATGCCGGGCTGTTCCACGCCGTGCCGCACGACTCCGCGTGGAAGCACAGCGAGACCGCGCTGGCCCGGGCGCGGGAGCTCGACGCGCCGCAGGGCGTGGTCTGGCTCACCCCGGCGCCGGCCAGCAATGCCTGGGCGATCGCGGTGCGGCGGGAGATCGCCGGCTCGAACCGCGACCCCAGCCTCGAGGATTTCGCCCGCTGGGTGAAGACCGGCGGCAAGGTGAAGCTGGCCGCCTCCAACGAATTCCTCATGAACCCGCTGGCGCTGCCGGCCTTCGAGAAGGCCTATGGCTTCAGCCTCAGCCAGCGCCAGATCATGATCGTCTCGGGCGGCGACACCGCCGAGACCCTCCGCGCCGCCGCGGTGGGCAAATACGGCGTCAACGCCGCCATGGTCTACGGCACGGATGGCGGCATCGCCGCCATGGGGCTGAAGCTGCTGCGCGACACCCTGGCGGTGCAGCCGGTGTACCAGCCGGCCCCCGTGGTGCGCGCCGAGGTGCTGGCCGCCCATCCCGGCATCCCCGACCTGCTGGCGCCCGCCTTTGCCGGGCTGTCGCAGGAAACGCTGCAGGCGCTGAACGCGCAGGTCCAGTTCGAGAACCGCGAGCCCCGCGCCGTCGCCGAGGCGCATCTGCGCGGGCGCGGCCTGCTGCACTGACCCGGCTTGCGGCTCCCCCGGAGTCGCGCCGTCAGCCCGCCGGCTCCGGCGCGGCCGGCAGCGGGCGGGGCGGGTTCAGCGCCCACACCACCAGCATCATCAGCGACACCCCGAGCACGATGCCCACCAGCCGCTCCAGCGGCGGCATGATGCTGCCGGGCGGCCCGACATCCACCAGCGTGACGAGAAAGGCGATCGCCGCCTGGGTGCCGACATAGGCATAGGGCGTGCGGCCGAGATGCACCCGGGCGCAGAACAGCACGCCGACGAACAGCATCACCGTCCACCAAAGCTGGTCCACCGCGTCGACGACGATGACCGACAGCCCGGCGGCCCCGCCGATGAGGCAGCCGACGATGCGCTGCGCCCCGCGGTGGCGGGTGGCGGCGACATTGATGTCCACCACGATCAGGCTGGAGATCAGCACCTGGATGAGCTGCGGCAGGTCGAACTCCACCCAGGCCAGCACGATGCACAGCGCCCCGACCGCGGCCGCCAGCGCGTGGCGGGCGGCATCCTCCGGCGTCACCGCGGAGGGCGCCGCCACCACGCCCGCCGGCAGCTCCCCCGCCCGCGGCCCCAGCGCCCAGTTGGCGACCGTCGCCGAGGCCACCCCGATCACGATCTCGGTGCAGCGATAGACCATGAAGTCGTAGAGCTGCGCCGGCTCCGTCATGCTGCACAGCAGCACCAGCGTGAAGCTCAGCGCGCCGTAGAACCAGGCATAGGCATAGGCGCTGCGCTGGCGGGCATAGGTGCCGAGCCCCGCCGCCATCATCATGAGCACCGCCTGGATGACCGGCAGCCCCTCCACCCGCATCGCCACGACATAGCCCGCGCCGATGCCGAACACCGTGCCCGCGACCCGCAGCACCCCCTTGGTGAACAGCGCGGTGCGATCGACATTGGAGATGATGAGCACGCTCAGCGCCGCCCAATAGGGCTGCTGCAGCCCCAGCGCCAGCGCGATGTGGACCGCCGCGAGCACCCCGAGCGCGGTGGCGAGGGCCTGGCGGTCGATGTCGTTCATGGCGCCCGGAACCAGATCAGGACACGGGCATCCGCGCCGGTGAAGTGGGTGCGGCCCTCCGGCCAGTCGTCGAGCGTGATCTCCACCGGGAAGCGGCGGGGCAGCCGCACCCAGTCGGTGGTGGGGGCGACATAGGGCACGATATCCGGCGCCTCGCGCGAGCGGGCGATGCCCGCGGCGATGCCGGTGACGCGGCCGCGGTGCAGCACCCACGGGTCGGTGCCGAGCGTGACGAAGGCCCGCTGGCCGAGCGCGACACGGCCGAGATGGCGTTCGGCGACATTGGCGACCACCCGCAGCCGGTTCTCGGTGACGATGGCCAGCACCTTGGAGCCGACCTCGAGATAGTCGCCCTGGCGCAGGGTGAAGGGGGCGACGCGGCCGGCATCGGGGGCCCGCACCTGCGTCTTGGTGAGGTCGTACCGCGCGCGGTCGAGCGCGGCCTGCGCCGACACCACGTCGGCCCCCGCCACCGCGACCCGGCTGCTGGCGACATTGAGCCCGGCCTGCGCGATCATCACGTCGGCGCCGGCCTTGGCGAGGTCCTTGGAGGCCTCGTCGAGCGAGGCCTGCGAGGAGAAGCCCTCGCCGGACAGGGTGCGGGTGCGCCCCATCTCCTGGGTGGCGTTGGTCTGCACCGCCTGCGCCGCCTGCAGCGTCGCCCGAGCCGCCGCCACCTCGTCGGTGGCGAGGGCGAGGTTGGAGCGGGCCTGCGACAGCGCCGCCTCGGTCTGCTGCACCCGCAGCCGGAACGGGGTCGCCTCGATCTCGAACAGCAGGTCGCCCGCCTTCACCACCGCGTTGTTCTGCACCGCGAGGCGCGAAATCGGGCCCTCGATCTGCGAGGCCAGCACCACGATGTCGCTGTCGACATAGGCGTCGCCGGTATAGGCGAAGATCCGGACGCCGATCTCGTACAGCACGAACAGCGCCAGCACCGTGCCGAGGATGAACCGGACCGGGTGGCTCAGCAGGCGGGACAGCATGCACACACTCTGATGGGGGACCGCGCGGGCCGGCATCTTGGCTCATTTTGCCGGCCGGGCTCAATCCACCCCCGGCTTACCACCGGCCGAAACAGCCGGTTCGCACGGCCGGAACCTGCCGCTGGGGCGGGCGTTGGCTCCGATGACACCCCCGACATCGCAGGAGCCTTCCATGAACGAGCACACCCCCGTTCTGACGCCGGACAAGATTCCCCCGCAGAAGCAGGACCACCAGCCCGGCATCGTAGCCGAGATGCAGCACGCGCCGGACTACATGCCCCGCTTTCCCGGCGCGGACCGGCTGAAAGGCAAGGTCGCGCTCATCTCCGGCGGCGACAGCGGCATCGGTCGCGCCGTGGCGGTCGGCATGGCCCGCGAGGGCGCCGACGTCGCCATCCTCTATCTCGACGAACACGAGGACGCCGCCAAGACGCTGGCGCTGATCGAAGGGGAAGGCCGCCGCGCCATGAGTGTGGCGGGCGACATCGGCTCGGAATCCTTCTGCGCCGAGGTCGTGCAGAAGGTGATCGCCCAGTTCGGCCGGCTCGACATCCTCGTCAACAACGCCGCCGAGCAGCACGTGGTGGAGGAGCCGCTGGAAATCCCGGCGGAGCAGCTGGAGCGGACCTTCCGCACCAATGTGTTCGGCTATTTCTATCTCACCAAGATGGCGCTGCGGCACATGCCGGAAGGCAGCGCCATCGTGAACACCACCTCGGTGACCGCCTATAAGGGCAACAAGATGCTGATCGACTATTCCTCGACCCGCGGGGCGATCGTCGCCTTCACCCGCGCGCTGTCGCAGGCGCTGGTCGAGCGGCGCATCCGGGTGAACGCGGTGGCGCCCGGTCCGATCTGGACGCCGCTGATCCCTGCCTCCTTCGACGCCGAGCACACCGGAAAGCACGGCTCCGGCGCGCCGATGCAGCGGCCCGGCCAGCCCAACGAGGTCGCCTCCTGCCACGTCTTCCTCGCCAGCGAGGAAGCCTCCTACATCACCGGGCAGGTGATGCACCCCAATGGCGGCACCGTGGTCAATGGCTGAGTCGCCACCCGCCGG
>CAZIXP010000148.1:5125-9515 GCA_964543245.1 uncultured Starkeya sp. | reverse complement strand
TGTCGAGTCCAGATTTCTTCGGCGGGATCCCACCGCCGCTCGTGACGCTGGGGCCGGGCTGGATCAAGGAAACGTGGCCACCGCCACGCAGGCCATGCTGGCGCGGCGCAGGCTCGCGCGCGATCGGCACCACCACCCCGCCGCAAGAACGGCCGGTGGATATTCGTCATGGGGATGGGGAACGGCTTGGGGAACGTGCGTTGCTACGAAGGCATCTGGGTTCGGTATAACCGTTTGACCCCATTGAGGAAACGGTGGTGGGCGCACAAGGACTCGAACCTTGGACCCGCTGATTAAGAGTCAGCTGCTCTACCAACTGAGCTATGCGCCCGAACCGATCCGCCGCGGCAGCGCCGCTGCGGTGGGTGGGCATGTAGCAAAGGCACCCCGCCCTGTCCATAGCCCAGGGCGGGGTAATTCACAGGCCTGTCATTCCGAACGGGCAGGCCTGTCATTCCTGAAAGGCTTCGTCGCGCTTTTTGCGTACCGAGGGCAGCAGCACCACCACCAGCGCCGCGAAGGCCAGCATCAGCAGCGAGGCGGAAAGCGGGCGGGTGAAGAACACCAGCGGATCGCCACGCGAGATCAGCATGGCGCGGCGCAGATATTCCTCCAGCATCGGCCCGATGATGAAGCCCAGCAGCAGCGGCGCCGGCTCGCACTCCAGCTTCACCAGCACGTAGCCGACCACCCCGAACATCGCCATGGCGAAGACGTCGAACACGTTGTTGTTCACGCTGTACACGCCGATGCAGCAGAAGCCGACGATGAGGGGGTAGAGCACGTGGTAGGGCACGGTGAGCAGGCGCACCCAGATGCCGATCAGCGGCAGGTTGAGCAGCACCAGCATGAAATTGCCGATCCACATCGAGGCGATGATGCCCCAGAACAGATCCGGCTTCTCGTTCACCACATTGGGCCCGGGCACGATGCCCTGGATGATGAGGGCGCCGATCATCAGCGCCATCACCGGGTTGGAGGGAATGCCCAGCGTCAGCATCGGGATGAAGGAGGTCTGCGCGCCGGCATTGTTGGCGCTCTCCGGCCCCGCCACCCCCTCGATGGCGCCCTTGCCGAAGCGCTGCGGCGTCTTCGAGATCTTTTTCTCGATGGAATAGGACGCGAAGGAGGACAGCATCGCCCCGCCTCCCGGCAGGATGCCGAGCAGCGAGCCCAGCGCGGTGCCGCGCAGCACCGGCCCGGTGATTCGCCTGAAGTCCTCGCGGGTCAGCATCAGCCCCGTCACCTTCTGCACGCCCACGGAGCGGGTGTGCTCGTCCTCCAGATTGCGAATGATCTCGCCGAGGCCGAACACGCCCATCGCCAGCGCCACGAACTCGATGCCGTCGGCGAGGTCGGTGATGTCGAAGGTGAAGCGCGGCGCGCCGGTGTAGACGTCCTGTCCGGCAAGGCCGAGCAGGATGCCCAGCACCACCATCGCCAGCGCCTTCAGCACCGAGCCGGAGGCGAGCGCGACCGAGGCGATGAGGCCGAGCACCATCAGCGCGAAATATTCCGGCGCACCGAACTGCAGGGCGAGATCGGCCAGCGGCGGGGCGAACAACGCCAGCAGCAGCGTCGCCACCGAGCCGGCGAAGAAGGAGCCCAGCGCCGCCGTCGCCAGCGCGACGCCCGCCCGGCCCTGCCGCGCCATCTGGTAGCCGTCCAGCGCGGTGACGACCGATGAGCTCTCGCCCGGCAGGTTGATCAGGATCGCCGTGGTCGAACCGCCATATTGCGCGCCGTAATAGATGCCGGCGAGCATGATGAGCGCCGAGACCGGCGGCAGCCCGAAGGTGATCGGCAGCAGCATGGCGATGGTCGCCACCGGGCCGAGCCCCGGCAGCACCCCGATCAGCGTGCCGAGCAGCACGCCGATGAAGCAGTAGAACAGGTTCTGGAGGCTGAGGGCGACCGAGAAGCCGAGTTCGAGATTCGAGAGGATGTCCATGGCGTCCCGACCTCAGTAGCCGCCGAGCCAAGGCCCGCGCAGCGGCAGCGGCAGGCCGAGAGCCTTGATGAAGACGAGCCAGGCGAACACCACCATCAGCGCGGTGAGGAACAGCGCGGTGGGAAGGCGGAAGCGCCGGCTCGCCATGGCCGAGACGAACACCGACAGCCCCATCGCCGCACCAAGGCCGAGCGGGCGGATGCCGAGGCCGAAAATCACCACCGCCAGGGTCACGAGCCCGAGCGCGCGCCAGGGTATCGCCGCCAGACTCAGCGGTTCACCGGCGTCCTCGAAACGCAGCCCGCCGATCAGCACCAGCAGGCCGAGCAGCGCCAGCAGCCCGGCCAGCACCAGCGGGAAATAGCCCGGCCCCATGCGGATCGCCGAACCCATCGGCAGGTCGAGCGAGAGATAGGCGAACATCGCCGCCAGCGCGAGCAGCAGGCCGCCCGCGATCACATCCTTCGGATTCCTGATAAATCGGCTCGCCATGGCCGTCCCCCTTCTGCCGCCGCGGAAGCGGCCGCCCCTTCTGCCGGGGGCGTGCCGCGGGTCGAGCCCGTCAATCAGCGTAGATGCCGGCCTGCTCGATGATCGGCTTCCACTTCGCGACCTCGGCCGCGAGGAAGGCCTTGTGAACCTCGGGCGACGCACGGTCCTGGCTCACCGGCTCGGTGCCGAGATCGGCGAAGCGGGCGATCACCTTGGGGTCCTGCAGGGCGATGCGCAGCGCGTTGTTGAGCTTGGCCACGATCTCGGGCGAGGTGCCCTTCGGCGCATAGGCGCCGTGCCACACCGCGACCTCGAAATTCTTCACGCCGCTCTCGCCGAAGGTCGGCAGGTCCGGCAGCGACTTCACGCGGGTCGGCGTGGTGACGCCATAGGCCTTCACCTTGCCGGCCTTGATCTGGCCGGTGGTGTTGGTGGTCTGGTCGCACATCAGGTCGATCTGCCCGCCGACGAGGTCGTTCATCGCCGGACCGGTGCCTTGATAGGGCACGGTCGTCATGGGGGTGGCGAGCGCCGACATCAGCAGCATGCCGCACAGATGCGAAGCCGAGCCCACGCCGGCATTGCCGTAGATCACCTTCTCCTTGTTCTCCTTCACATAGGAGACCAGCTCGGCGATGGTGGTGGGCGGCATGTCCTTCTTGCCGATGACGGTCATGGGCACGTCGGTGACGAGGCCGATTTCGACGAAGTCGGTCAGGACATTGTAGGGCAGCTTGCGGTACAGCGTGGCGGAGGTCGCCTGCCCGATATGGTGCAGCAGGATGGTGTAGCCGTCCGGCGCCGCCTTCGCGACCTGGCCGGCGCCGCGGGTGCCGCCGGCGCCGCCGACATTCTCCACCACCACCTGCTGGCCGAGAGTCTTCGACATCGATTCCGCGATCAGCCGGGCCACGGTGTCGGTGGGGCCGCCGGCGGCAAAGGGCACCACCATGGTGATCGGGCGGTCGGGGTAGGTCTGCGCGTGCGCCTTGCCGAAGGGAATGGCCAGCGCTGCCAGCGCGGCGCAGGCCAGCACCACCATCCGGCGGGTGGCGGAGGGGCGCGGCGCATCCGTCGCGACGGCCGCCATGGCGGCTTTCCGTTCTGTCATTGAGCGTCCTCCCAGGACTGTGCCGTGCGGGCTGGAATCCCGCCGGCCGGTTGGTCCGGCACCGCTTTTGAACGGCCTTCTCGCCGGTTGAACGCTAAGCGACCATCGCGGGGACGTAGCGTCAAGTCCACAGAAGGAACGAGAACGAACGATCCCGCGCCGTTCCGGCACGCTAGGAAGAATCGCCCGCGCCTCCCATATTGCGCCCATGATCCAGGAACCGCCGCCGCTGGTCGTCGAACTCGCCCCGCTGGACCCGTGGGAGGCCGCGCGCCGCCTCGTGGCCGGCGGCGAGCCCGGCCTCGTCTTCCTCGACAGCGCGATGGTCCACCCCCAGCTCGGCCGCTGGTCCTATGTGATGGCCAATCCGTTCGCCCGCTTCCGGGTGGAAGGCGGGGCGGCGTGGTGGAACGGCACCCGCGAGGAAGCCCCGCCGCTGGAGGCGCTGCGCCGGCGCCTCGCCGCCTACCGCCAGGGCACGCCGACGCCGGCGCCGCTCGCCTTCGGCGCCACGTTCCAGGGCGGCGCCGCGGGTTATGTCGGCTATGAGGCCGGCCGCCTGTTCGACCGCTTCCCCACCCCGCAGGCCGAGCCCGGCGAAGGCGCCGAGATCGATCTCGGCTTCTACGACGTCGTCCTCGCCTTCGATCGCGCCTCGGGCCGCACCTGGCTCATCTCCACCGGCTGGCCGGAGAGCGACCCCGCCCGCCGGCAGGCCCGGGCGCGGGCGCGGCTGATCGAGACCACCGCCCGGCTGGAGCGCGCGCCCGCCCTGCTCGGCAGCGTGCCGCCCGAGCCGGCATGGACGTCCAACTCCCCCGCCGAGAGCTACCGGG
>CAZIXP010000148.1:0-5115 GCA_964543245.1 uncultured Starkeya sp. | reverse complement strand
CCGGGCCGCCGTCGCCCGGGTGATCGACTACATCCGCGCCGGCGACATCTTCCAGGCCAATTTCACCCAGCGCTTCGCCGCCCCCTTCGCCCCGGTCGATCCGCTCGCGCTCTACGACCGGCTGCGCCGCGCCAATCCCGCGACCTTCGCTGCCCTCATCGTGAATCCGGACCGGGTGATCGCCTCCTCCTCCCCGGAGCGCTTCGTGCGCATCGCCGCCGGCACGGTGGAGGCGCGGCCGATCAAGGGCACGGTGCCACGCTCGGTCGAGCCGACGCTAGACGCCTTCCGCGGCCGCGCGCTCACCGCCAGCGAAAAGGACCGTGCCGAGAACGTGATGATCGTCGACCTGCTGCGCAACGATCTCTCGCGCGTCTGCCGGCCCGGCACGGTGAAGGTGCCGCGCCTGTGCGGGCTGGAGACCTATGCCAATGTCCACCACCTCGTCTCGGTGGTGACCGGCGACCTTGCGGAAGGGCGCGACGGGCTCGACCTGCTCGGCGCCGCCTTTCCCGGCGGCTCCATCACCGGCGCGCCGAAGATCCGGGCCATGGAGATCATCCGCGAGCTGGAAGGCCGGCCGCGCGGCATCTATTGCGGCTCGATCGGCTATTTCGGCTTCGACGGCACCATCGACCTCAACATCGCCATCCGCACCGTGACGCTGGAGCGGGGCGAGGCCAGCTTCGGCGTCGGCGGCGGCATCACCCTGCTGTCCGATCCGGCGCAGGAGCATGCGGAGAGCCTCACCAAGGCCGAGCGGCTGTTCCGCGCCTTCCGGCCGATGCCCTGAGGAGCGGCCATGATCCTGCTCATCGATAACTACGACAGCTTCGTCTTCAACGTGGCGCGCTACCTCACCGAGCTCGGCGAGCGGGTGGAGGTGGTGCGCAACGACGCGGCCAGCCTTGCGGAGATCGCCGGCGCCGGCGCCGACGCGGTGGTCGTCTCGCCGGGTCCCTGCTCGCCCAACGAGGCGGGGGTTTCGCTGGACGTCATCCGCACCCTGTCCGGCCGCCTGCCCATCCTCGGCATCTGCCTCGGCCACCAGTGCATCGGGCAGGCCTTTGGCGGGCGGGTGGTGCGGGCCCGCACCCCGATGCACGGCCGCGCCTCGCAGATCACCCATCACGGCACCGACGTGTTCGCCGGGCTGCCCTCGCCCTTTCCCGCCGGCCGCTACCACTCGCTCGCGGTCGAGCTGGAGCCGGGCACGCCGCTCCTCGCCACCGCCTGGAGCGAGGATGGCGAGATCATGGGCCTCGCCCATCGCGAGCACCCCACCTTCGGCGTGCAGTTCCACCCGGAATCGGTGCTGACCGAGCACGGTTACGCCCTGCTCGGCAATTTCCTCGACAAGGCCCGCGCCTTCGCCGAGGCGGTGCCGTGAGCGCCAGCGGCGACGCCGCGCCCCGGATCAGCGCCGAGGACCGCGGTTTCACGCTGGGCGACGGGGTGTTCGACACCGCGCTCGCCCTGGGCGGGGCGGTGTTCGCCCGGGCACGCCATCTCGGCCGGCTGCTGGAGGCGGCGGCGGCGCTCGGCATCGCGGTCGAACCCGGGCGGGTGGAGCGGGCGCTCGACGCCGCGCTGACGCCGGCCCCCACCATCCTGCGCACCACCCTGACCCGGGGCACCGCCGCGCGCGGGCTCTGGCCTTCCAGCGCCGGTCCGGCGACCCTCGTCGTGTCCGCCGCGCCATGGAGCCCGGCGCTGCTCGGCCAGCCGGCCCGGCTGGTGACGGCGGCGGGCCGGCGCAACGAGCTGTCGCCGACGGCCAACCTGAAGACGCTGGGCTATCTCGACCATATCCTCGCCGCCCGGCAGGCCGCGGTGGCGGGGGTGGAGGACGCCCTCATCCTGAACACCCAAGGCCGGGTCGCCTGCAGCACCATCGCCAATGTCTTCGTGCTGAAGGCGGGGCGGCTGCTCACCCCTCCCCTCACGGAGGGCTGTCTGCCGGGAATCCTGCGGGCGCTGGTGCTGGAGGCGGCTCCCGCGCTCGGCCTCGTCGCGGAGGAAGCGCCGCTGGCGCCGGCCGATCTCCACGCGGCGGAGGCGGTTTTCCTCACCAACAGCGTGCGCTTCCTGCGCCCGGTCACCGCGCTCGATGGGGTGGGGCTGTCCGGCGATGGCGCGATGCTGGCGGCGCTGATGGCGCGGCTCGGCCGTCAGGTCGCCGCCGAGTGTGGCGTGCCGCTCGCCTGAGCCTCAGTGCACCGCGGCGAGGTTGTCGCCGGCCCACTGGTCCGGCGGGATCGCCGCCCCCACCCGGAAGGCGAAACCCACCACCACCTGCCGCCCGGCATCCAGCTCGCAGTGGAACGCCACCTCATACCAGCCGCGCCGGCTGCGGAAGGCGCCGCCCTCTGCGACGAAGCGCGCCCCCTCCAGACGCGGCTCGGCCCGGGCATAGTCGACCAGCCGGTCAGGCTGGAAGCTGGCGCGCCAGGCATGAATCTGCTCCATCGCCTCGAGGTCGCAGAGCTGGGCGATGCGCTCCTCATCCGCCAGCGTCGCGAGTTCGCGCCGCAGCGCCCGGCTCTTCGGGCTCGCCAGCGCCTGCGCGGACAGCATGCGGGTGGGGCGCACCGTCTCGTCGGGCGGGGCAGCCGCGGGAGCCGCGACGGGCGCACCAGCGGACGGGGCCGCCGCACCGGGCAGAGCCGGCGCCGGCGGGGCAGACGCCGCAGGAGCGGGAGCGGAAGCTTGCGGCGCGGGCGCCGGGGGATACGCGGCGTCGAACGCCCGCGCGTCGATCACCTCGGTCTCCAGCGCCGCCTCCTCGGCGGGGTTCAGCGGCGGCGCGGCGGTGATGACGAGCACAGCGCCCAGCACCAGCAGGTGCAGCGCCGCAGCGGCGCCGAGACGGACGGCATCGCCCGGACGCGACGGAGCCCCGCCGGGCGGGCGCCAGGGCTCCCCCTTCGGCAGCACCACCTCGGGCGCGGAAGACATCGTCATGCAGCGCGGAAGATCATCGGCGTGCCTCGAACGGGGGCCGCCTCGAGATCGGCCGGCCGGCGCCCGCCCAGCCATGTCCGGCTGGGCCGGCAGCATTATGGCGGCGGCGCCTCGCCGCGCCGATGGGGCGAGCGCCTGACGAGGGCCTGAGGCGTCGGGCCCGGTGCCGGCGCCCGACACCGGGCGCCGGCCCGCGCTCACTCCGCCGCGGGCTGGGCCTGCGCGTTCAGGCTGTGCCGCTTGGTCTGCAGCTTGTTGAGCGCGATGATGTAGGCCTGCGCCGAGGCGACCAGCGTGTCGGGGGCCGAGCCGCGGCCGGTCACGGCCTTGTCGCCCTCCTCCAGCCGCACCGACACCTCGGCCTGCGCGTCGGTGCCTTCGGTCACGGCGTGGACCTGATACAGCGCCAGCTTAGCCGCGTGCGGCACGATGGCCTTGATGCAGTTGAAGGTGGCGTCGACCGGGCCGTTGCCCTCGCACTCCTCGGTGATCACCCGGCCGTCAACCTCCATCTTCATGGTGGCGCGCTGGGGGCCGTGGCTGCCGGCAATGACGGAGAGCGAGACCAGCTTCATGCGGTCATGGGCGGCGGCGATCTCGTGATCGACCAGCGCCTCGATGTCCTCGTCATAGACGACCTTCTTGCGGTCGGCCAAATCCTTGAAGCGGGCGAAGGCGTCGTTCAGCGCGTTCTCGCCCAGCTCATAGCCGAGCGCCTTCAGCTTGTCGCGGAAGGCGGCGCGGCCGGAATGCTTGCCCATCACCAGCGAGGTCTTGGAGACGCCGACGCTGTCGGGGGTCATGATCTCGTAGGTGGTGGCGTTCTTCAGCATGCCGTCCTGGTGGATGCCGCTCTCATGGGCAAAGGCGTTCCGCCCGACGATCGCCTTGTTGTACTGCACCGGGAAGGAGGTCACCGCCGACACCAGCTTGGAGGCGCGGGTCAGCAGGGTGGCGTCGATGCCGGTGTGGTAGGGCAGCGCGTCGCGGCGGACATTGATCGCCATGACGATCTCCTCCAGCGCGGCGTTGCCGGCGCGCTCGCCGATGCCGTTCACCGTGCATTCGATCTGCCGGGCGCCGCCGGCCAGGCCCGCCAGCGAGTTCGCCACCGCCATGCCGAGGTCGTTATGGCAATGGGTGGAAAACACCGCGCGGTCGGCATTCGGCACCCGCTCGCGTACGGTGCGGAACATGGCGGTGTACTCCGCCGGGGTGGTGTAGCCCACCGTGTCGGGCAGGTTGATGGTGGTTGCGCCATTGGCGATGGCGATCTCCACCGCCCGGCACAGGAAGTCGATCTCGGTGCGGGTGGCGTCCTCGGCCGACCATTCCACGTCCTCGACATGGCCGCGCGCCCGCGCCACCGAGGCCGCGATCATCTCCAGCACCGCCTCCGGCGACTTCTGCAGCTTGTGCTTCATATGCACCGGCGAGGTGGAGATGAAGGTGTGGATGCGCGGCCGGCGGGCATGCCGCACCGCGTCGGCGCAGCGGTCGATGTCGCCCGGCGCGGCGCGGGAGAGGCCGGCGATGACCGCGTTCCGGGTGCGGCGGGCGATCTCGGACACCGATTCGAAATCACCGTTCGAGGCGATGGGGAAGCCGGCCTCGATGATGTCGACGCCCATGGCGTCGAGCAGGTCGGCGACTTCCAGCTTCTCCTCGAAGGTCATGGAGGCGCCGGGGCACTGCTCGCCGTCGCGCAGCGTGGTGTCGAAGATCACGACGCGATCGGTGGCGGCGGTGGCGACGGCGGCGTCATCATGGGACGGGGTGGACATGTCGGGCTTCCTTCTCGGGGCGGAGCGGCGCGTCAGGGCGGCTCGGTCCGCGGCAACGTCGTGAGGCGAGGTGTGCGCGTCGTCCCCTGAGCGCCCAGGCGTGATGCCCGGCCGGCCCTCAGGGGCGGCTAAGAAGAAGGAGCCCGGACGCAAGGAGAGCCTGCCCGGAAAACCGCAGGGCGGCCGGGGTCGCGGTGCAGCGGCGGACGGACGCAAAGGTCACGGCTCGGCTCTCGCGAGGGTTGCTCTCTGAGGACGTTCTTAGCCGAGGCCGCGCCCGGCGGCAAGGGGCGCACACGGGAGCGGCGCGACAGGCGGCAAGGCCCGCGCCAGCACGGCGGCGCGCCGGCCGGCTACGTGACGACCG
>CAZIXP010000147.1:0-9638 GCA_964543245.1 uncultured Starkeya sp. | reverse complement strand
GGAGCTGTTGGCCAACCACACCGTCGCTCCCGACGCGTGACGCCGAGGCCGGGGGCGATCACGTCCGGTGCCGCAGGGCCTCAACCAGCGCCACGAATGCCGGCGAGGACTGCCGGCGGCTGGGATAATACAGATAGAAGCCGTCCCAATAGGCGCACCAATCCTCCAGCACCGAGACGAGGCGCCCGGCGCGCAGGTGTTCGAAAGCGATCTCCTCCGGCACGAAAGCCAGTCCGAGGCCGGCGAGCGCGGCATCGAGGACATGGAAAATGTTGTTGAACGCCAATGGGCCGTCCACCCGGATCTTCAACTCCCGCCCGTCCTTTTCGAAGTCCCACGCCCACAGGCCGCCGGAGGTGCGGAAGCGGTAATTGATGCAACGGTGCCGGACGAGGTCCTGGGGATGGAGCGGCACGGGGTGCTCGGCGAAATAGCCGGGGGCGCCCACCACGGCGAAGCGGACATCCGGCCCGATCCGCGCCGAGATCATGTCCTTGGCGAGGTGTTCGCCCATGCGCACCCCGGCGTCGTAGCGTTCGGCGACGATGTCGGTAAGGCCATTGTCGAGCATCAGCTCGACCTTGATGTCCGGGAATTTCGGCAGGAACGTCTTGAGTTTCGGCCAGAGGACGCTGCTGATGGCAAAGTCCGAGGCCGTGATGCGGATGGTGCCGGCGGGCTTGTCGCGCAGCGCGTTCAGCGCATCGACCTGGGCTTCGATCTCGTCGAAATGCGGCCCGATCCCTTCCAGCAGGCGCTCGCCCGCCTCGGTGGGCGCCACGGCGCGCGTGGTGCGCGTGAGAAGACGCACCCCCAGACGTGCCTCGAGCTGGCGGATGGTGTGGCTCAGCGCGGACTGCGACACCCCCATGCGCGAGGCCGCCCGGGTGAAGCTGCGTTCCCGCGCGACGGCGATGAAGGCCAGCAGATCGTTGATGTTCTCGCGCGCCACCCATGATCTCCTTTCATAAGAGACCATCGATTTTACCGCGGGCGGCAGGAACCGTAAGGCCTCCGGCCGCCGCCTGCGGCTCCTCGGCGGTCACGTCTGCATGACCGCCCGTCGGCCCCTGCCGGGAGAGGCGGGCCGTGATTGATGAAGCGGTCTCATGTCCTCATGCCGAGCACGCGGACTACCGGCCGCTTCGCCGGCGGGTTAAGCCGGACGCGAGAGCTGAACGCCAGCCGGCCGAAGCGGCGGCCGGGAGGAGCGCCGATATGGTCATGACGCGCCGGGCGACACTCGGGGCCGCACTTGGGGGCTGCGCGGCAGGGCTGTTGCCCGGGCTCGACCCGGCCCGGCCGGCGGCGGCGACAGCTATGGCGGGAGCGCCCATGAACATCCAGTTTACGTTTGCCGGCCATGTTTTCACGGCGACGCTTCACGACAGCCCGACGGCACGCGACCTTGCCTCGATGCTGCCGCTCCACCTCGTGATCGACGACTACGCCACCAATGAGAAGATCGCCTATCTCCCGCGCAAGCTGGACGAAACCGGCAGCGGCCCGTTCGACCGCGAGGCGCCGGGCGATCTCGCCTATTACGCTCCCTGGGGCAATCTCGTTTTCTACCACGCCGGCTACCGCTACTCCCGTGGGCTCATCCGGCTGGGGCGTCTGGAGGGTGGGGTTGCGCCGCTGCTCACGCGGGGGTCTTTCCCGCTTTCGGCGAAGGCCGTTGGGTGATGGCATGGGGGGCCGCAGAGCCCGGCCGCAACCGGGCTTGCCGCCTCGCCATTCATGAGCGCGGCTCATCCTTGCAAGCAAAAGCGTCGGCCTAATCCGCCGGGCGGGGCATTGCTAAACTGGAGCCGGTCCAAATACAGGGCGCCGCCCCCCGCGCGACATGGAGGCTTCCCCAACCTTTATGGGGAATGGCCGGCCCTGTGCAGGCGTCTGCCGCCCCAAGCAAGGAGAATGACCGTGGACATCACCATCAACGGGCAGCTGCGCCAGATCGATATCGAACCGGACACCCCGCTGCTGTGGGTGCTGCGCGACGAACTCGGCATGACCGGCACCAAATATGGCTGCGGAGCCGCCCAATGCGGCGCCTGCACCGTGCTGGTGGACGGCCAGGCGACGCGCTCCTGCGTGACGCCCCTCGATTCGGTCGCCGGCAGCGAGATCATGACCATCGAGGCGGTGACGCAGGACCCGGTGGGGCAGAAGGTCGTCGAGGCCTGGGTGGCGCAGCAGGTCCCGCAATGCGGCTACTGCCAGTCCGGCCAGGTGATGGCGGCCACCGCGCTGCTGAAGCAGACGCCGAAGCCGAGCGACGAGGACATCGCTGCCGCGATGGTCAATCTCTGCCGCTGCGGCACCTATAACGCGATCGCGGCCGCCGTGCGGCAGGCGGCTCAGGCCTGAGGGGCGGCACCATGAACGAGATGAGCCCTCTCACCCCCGCGACGCGTGACGCCCTCGAGCCGCACGCCCTGCCGCTCAACCTCTCGCGGCGCCGCTTCCTCGGTGCCTCGCTCGGCGCGCTGGTGCTGGGCGTCGCGCTGCCGGCGGGCGGGCGTGCCTTCGCCCAGGCGGCGGCGCCCGCCATCGTGCCCGGCACCCGGGTGAACGCCTATATCCAGATTCGGCCGGACAGCACGGTGCTGTTCCGCAGCGCCTTCATCGAGGGTGGCCAGGGCATCTTCACGGCCATGGCACAGATCGTCGGCGAAGAGCTCGATGTCGATCCCACCCAGTTCTCGGTGGAAGGCGCGCCGCCCGGTCCCGACTACGGCCTGATCGGCGGCCTGCGCTTCACCGGCGGCAGCATGTCGGTCCGGATGAGCTATGAGGCCATGCGCAAGCTCGGCGCGGCCGCCCGCCGGATGCTGCTGGAGGCGGCTGCGGCGCGGCTCGGCGTGCCCGTTGCCGAGCTGTCGACACAGCCCGGCCGGGTGATCCACGCGTCTTCGGGCCGCACCGTGTCCTACGGCGAACTCGCCACCGCGGCCGCGGTGCTGCCGGTGCCGGCGGATGTCCCCCTGCGGTCCCGTTCGGATTTCCGCTGGATCGGCAAGCCGGTCGCCCGGCTCGATATCCGCGACAAGTCCACGGGCAAGGCGACCTACGCCATCGACCTGAAGGTGGAGGGCATGCTGTACGGCTCGGTGCAGCATGGCCGCCGGCTCGGCGAGGAGCCCGGCGCCATCGCCAATGAGGATCAGGTCAAGGCGATGCCGGGGGTTCACTCGGTGCATCGCCTGCCGGGAGCCGTCGCGGTGCTGGCCAACAGCTGGTGGCGTGCCCGCCGCGCGGTGGAAGCGCTGCAGGTGAGCTGGGAGGCCGCGAAGCCCGACAGCGCGGCCCGCGTCATGCCGGCAGACTATTCGTCGGAAAAGCACCGTGCCGAGCTTTCGTTGCGCACCGGCGACGGGCTCGCCTTCGAAACCCATGGCGATGTCGAGGCGGCGCTGGCCGGGGCCGCGCACCGTATCGAAGCGAGCTTCGACGCGCCTCATCTCGCCCATGCGCAGCTCGAGCCGCCCTCGGCCATCGCCCGCTTCAATGCGGACGGCACGTTGGAGGTCTGGGCGCCCAATCAGGCGCCGGAGATGTTCCAAAGCGATGCCGCGAAGGTGGCGGGCCTCGCGCCGGAGAAGGTGATCATCCACTCGCCCATCCTCGGCGGCTTCTTCGGCCGGCACTTCCTCTACCAGACCGCCAACCCCTACCCCCAGGCGATCCGGCTGGCGCAGGCGGCGGGGCGGCCGGTGAAGGTGCTCTGGACACGCGAGGAGGAATTCCTGCGCGACGCGCTGCGGCCGATGAGTGTCGCCCGCCTTCGCGCCGGCCTCGATGCCGAGGGCCTGCCCGTTGCCCTGAGCGCGGTCGCGGTTGGCGAAGGCCCCGTCGGCCGCTGGTTCGGACGGACCGTCGACAAGGTGGACAGTTCCGCCGTCGAGGGCATCGCCGGCAAGGTCTACGCCATCCCCAACCGCCGGGTCGGCCACATCCATGTCGACGACCCCGCCATCATCGGCTTCTGGCGCTCGGTCGGGCATTCCATGAACGACTTCTTCTACGAGACGTTCTTCGACGAGATGGCCGATGCCGGCAGGCAGGACCCCTATGAGCTGCGCCGGCGGCTTCTGGCGCACAGCCCGCGTCATCGCAACCTCATCGAGGCGGTGGCGGAACTCTCCGGCGGCTGGAAGCGCGGCCCCTTCACCGCGGCGGACGGCACGCGGCGCGCCCGCGGTGTCGCCATGGCCTCGCCCTTCGGCAGCGAGGTCGCGACCATCGCCGAAGTGTCGCTGAAGGCGGGCGAGGTGGTGGTTCACGATGTGTGGGTCGCGATCGACCCGGGCAGCATCGTCAATCCGGCGATCATCGAGGCCCAGGTCCATTCGGCTGTCGCCCTGGGCCTCTCCTCCGCGCTGCTGGAAGAGGTGGTCTATGAGGAGGGCGTACCCCGCGCCCGCAACTTCGATGGCTATCCGATCCTGCCGCCGGACCGGATGCCCAAGGTGCATGTGCGCATCCTCGAGAGCGGCGCGCCCATGGGCGGGGTCGGCGAGCCGGGCCTGCCGGGCGTGCCGCCCGCCGTGGTCAATGCCGCCGCGGTGCTGACCGGCCAGCGCATCCGCAGCCTGCCGCTGTCGCGCATCAGGCTGTCGGATGCCGCCGGCTAGAGCCTTTTCGAGCGAAGTGGATTCCGGTCCGCGGCAAGAAAATGCGGCAGAACAACAACCTGGAGCGTATCCGGTGAACGTGAGTTCACCGGATACGCTCCAGGCGAGCCGGCTTCGGCGCCGCATCTGAGCGCGCACCACTCGAAGATGCAGCCGCCCTCGGAAAGGGAGCGGCGGCTGCCGTTGGCTCCTGCGGCGCCATCGCTCAGACCGGCGGTAAAGCGCGCCGGCCGGTAAGCAGGGTCAGCAGGGCGGCGAGCGCCAGAAGCACGGTGGCGGCGCCGAAGGTCGCGGTGTAGCCGCTCGCATCGAACAGCAGGCCGCCCACGGTGGCGCCGATGGTGATGGCAAGCTGGACCGTCGCGACCATGAGCCCGCCCCCGGCTTCGGACTCGTGGGGCAGCGTCCGTGCCAGCCAGGTCCACCAGCCGACCGGCGCCGAGGTGGCGAGCAGGCCCCACCCGGCCAGAAGCAGGGCGGTCGCGAGCAGGGATGCGCCGAAGCCGATCAACCCAGCGGCGATCAGCGCCATCAGCACGGGAATGGCGACAAGCGTGCCGTACAGCCCTTGCCTCACGAAACGCTCGATCAGCAGGGTGCCGATGAAGCCGGCCGCACCGATCAGCAGGAGAAGGAGCGAGAGTGTCGTGAGATCGACGCCCGTCACCGTTTCGAGGAATGGCCGGAGATAGGTGAAAAGGGCAAACTGGCCCATGAAAAACAGGCTCATGGCCGCCATGCCGAGCGCAACGACCGGGCGGCGCAGCAGACGGAAGACCTGGCCCGAGCCGCCGGAGGTTTGCACCTTCATCGCCGGCAGGCTGACCGCCTGCCAGACAAGCACCACCGCAGCGACCGGGACGACGCACAAGAAGGCGCCGCGCCAGCCGATGATGCCGCCGAGGAAGCTGCCGAGCGGCGCTGCGATGACCGTCGCCAGCGCATTGCCGCCATTGAGGATGGCCAGCGCGCGCGGCACCTGATCCTCCGGCACGAGTCGCATCGCGGTGGCCGCCGACATCGACCAGAAGCCGCCGATGACGATACCGATCATGGCGCGCCCGAGCATCAGGATGGGATAGGTCGGGGCGGCGGCGACGACGATTCCGGACAGCAGCATCAGGCCGGTCAGGATCAGCAGGAGGTTCTTGCGGTCGAGCGGGCCGGTGACGGAAGCGATGACCAGGCTGGTCAAGACCGCGAATGCCCCGGACACCGCGATGGCCTGCCCGACCTCTCCCTCGGTGATCCGCAGTTCCCCGGCTATCGGGGTGAGCAGGCTCACCGGCATGAATTCGGAGGCGATGAGGGTGAAGACGCAGAGCGAGAGCGCGAAAACCGCGCTCCAGGAGGCGAGCGCCCCATTGGGCCCGGCCGCGGCCGACGTCCCGTTATCCTCGGCGAGCGAGCTGTTCTGAACCGACATGGTGACCAAACCGAAGCTGCGCGGCCAGCCCTGGGGGCGGCCGCGGCGTCAAAGGGTGTGAGGTGCCCGGCGCGAGTGGCGCGGCTCGCTATCGGCGAGTGCGCCGTGCCGGTGCGGCGGACGGTGATCGGCCGGAAGGCTAAGTGCAGGCGCGTTCATGCACCAGAAGGGTAAAAGCGCATGTCTTGATGAGGATTTCTCATGTATCGAATGGCCTATCCCTCCCCACGCGACCGGATGAGAGGGTTAGCCATTCATGAGTTGGCGTCATGAGAGCTAGCGCTCTATCGCTCTACCCCGCAGATGCGCCCCGTCCTAGGTATCGGGCGACCCGCCAGCCGGGACCGGCCATGAGCCGGCATCTCCACAGGAGTGATCCATGAAAACCGTCGGCTATGCCGCGCACTCGGCCACCACGCCGCTGCGTTCCTACGATTTCGACTGCCGCGAGCTGCGGCCGAACGATGTCGCCATGGAGGTGCTGTTCTGCGGCGTCTGCCATTCGGACCTGCATCAGGCACGCAATGACTGGGGCTGGAGCCGCTACCCGCTGGTGCCCGGCCACGAGATCATCGGCCGGGTGACCGCCGTCGGGAATGAGGTCAAGCATTACGCTATCGGCGACCATGTGGCGGTCGGCTGCCTCGTCGATTCCTGCCAGAGCTGCGACCAATGCCGGAAGGGCTTCGAGCAGCTCTGCCGCAAGGCGCCCGTGCAGACCTACAGCGACACCGATCGCTTCTCCTGCGAGCCGGCCGCGCCGACCCAGGGCGGCTACTCCAAGCATCTGGTGGTGCGCGAGGAGTTCGTCCTGCGCGTGCCGGAGGGGCTGGAGCTGTCGAAGGCGGCGCCGCTGCTGTGCGCCGGCATCACCACCTATTCGCCCCTGCGCAGCTGGAATGTCGGGCCGGGCAGCCGCGTCGCCGTGGTCGGCCTCGGCGGGTTGGGGCATATGGCGGTGAAGCTCGCCACCGCCATGGGCGCCGACGTCACCGTCGTCAGCCGAACGAGGGACAAGGAGGCCGATGCGCTCGCCCTCGGCGCGGATCGCCTGCTGGTGTCGAGCGACCCGGCCGCCATGGCGCAGGCCGCCAGCAGCTTCGACCTCATCATCGACACCGTGCCGGTGAAGCACGACATCAACCCCTATGTCCCGCTGCTCGACGTCGACGCGACGCTGGTGATCGTCGGCCAGATCGGCCCGCTGTCCGAGCCAAGCACCGTGCCTCTGCTGCTCGGCCGACGCCGCATCGCCGGCTCGCCCATCGGCGGCATCGCGCAAACCCAGGAGATGCTGAACTTCTGCGCCAAGGCCGGCGTTCTCCCCGATGTCGAGATGATCCATATTCAGGACATCAACGCGGCGTTCGAGCGGCTGGAGAAGGCCGATGTGCGCTATCGTTTCGTCATCGACATGGCCTCGCTTCCCCTTCCCGGGGCGGCATGACATCCGCTTTCCCTGAACGCCGCGTTGACAGCGCCGGCGGTCCCTTCACCCAAGGTGCGCCGTGAAGCCCTATGTCGTCTGCCTGATGGAAACCTCGCTCGACGGGCGCCTGCACCCGAGCCGCTTCACCACCAGCCCCCAGGGCGGCCGTGCGGACTGGGGCCGGCTATATGAGCACGTCCACGCCACGCTGAAGGCGGATGCCTGGCTGGTCGGGCGCGTGACGATGGCCGAGATGGTGAAGGGCGTGCCGCATCCTCCCGCCAATGTCGGAGCGGTCGAACGCCCGGTCCATGTTGCGGCCCGCGCCGGCAGCTACGCCGTCGCGCTGGACCCCTCCGGCCGGGTGCACTTCAAAGGGTCGACCGTGGGTGGCGACCCTGCCATCGCCCTGCTCGGGCGGGATGTGCCGGACAGCCACCTCGCCGAACTCGCGACCGACGGCGTCTCCTACATCGTCGCCGCGGGCGACGAGATCGACCTCGCGGCGGCGCTGGAGGTTCTGGCCCGCGACTTCGGCATCGAGCGTCTCGCGGTCGAAGGCGGGGCGCGTGCCAACGGCGCCTTCTTCGCCGCCGGTCTCGTCGACGAATTCAGCGTGCTCATCGCCCCCGCGCTCGATGGCCGCCCCGGTAGCGAGGCCATCGTCGACGCCGGCCCGGAAGGCCTCGCCGGCAAGGTGACCCTGTCGCTCCTGTCCGCCGAAACGCTGGATCACGGCGTGGTGCATCTTCGCTATGCGGTGAAACCCGCCTAGCATCGCCTCATGACCCATCTCTGTGACATCGCCATCATCGGCGCCGGCGCGGCCGGCATCGGCGCGGCCCGCCGGCTTGCCGGCCGCGGATTGTCGGTCGTCGTGCTGGAGGCGCTGCCGCGCCTTGGCGGGCGGGCCTGGACCGCGACGACGCGCGGCCTGCCGCTCGATCTCGGCTGCGGCTGGCTGCATTCGGCTGACCGCAACCCGTGGGTACCGATCGCCGAGGCCGCCGGTTTCATCGTGGATCGCCGGCGCAGTGCCTGGGATAGCCAGTTCGGCGATCTCGGGGCGCCCGCGGCCGACTGGGAGGCCGCGGGCGCGGCGTTCGACGCCTGGAGCCGGCGTCTCGTCGACAACCCGCCGGCCAGCGATCGCGCGATCGATGCCATCGGGCCCGGCGAGCGCTGGCTCGCCTATCTTCAGGCCCTGAGTGGCTATATCAGCGGCGACGAGCTGGAGCGGATATCGGCCGCCGATTACGCGGCCTATGACACCGCCTCGACCTATCTCAACTGGCGCCTGCCGGCCGGCTACGGCGCGCTCATTGCCTCACGCTTCCCAGCCGATGTGGCGCTGCATCTTGCGACGCCCATGGAGCGGCTCGATCTCGACGGTACGGCCGTCGAACTCCTCACCCCGCGCGGAACCCTGCGCTGCCGGGCGGTGATCCTCACCGTGTCCACCCATGTGCTTACCGGCGGGGCCATGCGCTGGCCGCCCGCGCTCGAACCCTGGCGTGAGGCGGCGGCGCATCTGCCGCTCGGCTGGAACGAGAAGCTGTTTCTGGAGATCGTCGCGCCGTCGCCCTTCGAGCCGGAAACCCATGTCCATGGCGATCTCCACGATCCCGCGGCCGCCACCTACTACATCCGCCCCTTCGGCCGGCCGGTCATCGAGTGCTTTCTCGGCGGCGCCGGCGCCCGCCATGTGCTGCAGCAGGGTGTGGAGGCGGCCTTCGCCCATGCCACCGACCGGCTCGCCGCTCTCTTCGGCAGCGATGTGCGCCGCGCGCTGCGGCCGGCCCTCGCCTCCGCCTGGAGCGCGACGCCCGCTATCGGGGGCGGCTACAGCCATGCCCTGCCCGGCCATCGCGCCGCGCGCGACCAGCTCGCCCGTCCTTTCGAGGATCGGGTGTTCTTCGCCGGCGAGGCCACCCACCCCATGGACTTCTCGACCGCTCACGGCGCGCTGATGTCCGGCCTGCGCGCTGCCGATGAGGCCGCGCAGGCGCTGCGGCGCGCGC
The DNA here is from genome assembly GCA_964543245.1 of uncultured Starkeya sp. GTDB lineage: Bacteria > Pseudomonadota > Alphaproteobacteria > Rhizobiales > Xanthobacteraceae > Ancylobacter. The sequence continues at coordinate 125 of CAZIXP010000147.1, read as the reverse complement.
CGGCCTGAACGCCGGCCCGGCCCGTCGCCTGCCCGCAGCACGGTTGCGTACAGGGGCTGACGACAGCCTCATGACCGATCGATGAATCTCCCGCATAGCGCCATGCGGGAAAAGCCGGCTGGTCC
>CAZIXP010000146.1:0-9714 GCA_964543245.1 uncultured Starkeya sp. | reverse complement strand
CATCTCGAACACTTCCTCGTCGGCGCCCACGACGAGATCGTTGTCGATGCCGATCTCGCCGAACTCGTTGACGACGACGGCGAATTTCTTGCCGTGCGGTTCGGAGAGGATGCGGTTGAGCAGCGTGGTCTTGCCGGCGCCGAGATAGCCGGTGAGCACGGTGACGGGAATCTTGTCGGTCTGGACGTCGGGCATCGTCGGTCTCCTTGGCTGTCGCCAGCCTTCACATGCGTCGTGGCCGGGCGGCCGGCCGTCCGGGGGCACGCAAACACGGGAGGCCCGGAAGGGGGTGCCTGCCGGGCGGATCGCCGCATCCCGTGCCGAAGCTCAGCTCGACAGCGCCGAGGAAAGCTCGCGGACGTTATACTGTATCATGTCAATGTAGGTGCTCGCCGGGCCTTTGTCATCGGACAGCGCGTCGGAATAGAGCGTGCCGCCCACCTTGGCGCCGGACTCCTTGGCGATGCGGTCGGCAAGCCGGGGATCGGAGATGTTCTCGAGGAACACCGCCGGAATCTTCTCCGCCTTGATCTGCCGGATGATGCGGCCGACATCCTTGGCCGAGGCTTCGGACTCGGTGGAGACGCCCTGCGGCGCCAGCAGCTTCAGGCCATAGGCGTCGCCGAAATAGCCGAAGGCGTCGTGCGAGGTGATGATGCGGCGCTGGTTCTGCGGGATGGTCGCCATGGCGGCGCGCACCTGCGCGTCGAGCGCCTTCAGCTTCTCGATATAGGCGGCGGCCTGCGCGGTGTAGGCGGCCGTGCCGGCGGGGTCGGCGGCGATCAGCGCGTCGCGGATATTGCCGGCGTAGATCTCGACATTGGCGACGTTCTGCCAGGCATGGGGGTCGAGCGGGCCGTGATCATGGCCCTTGGCGGCGGCCTTCTTGTCGTGGTCGTGGCCGGCCTCGTCGTCGTCCTGCGGCTCGTCGGCGCTGCGGTAGCGCGGGGTGACGCCCTCGGTGACGACGACCAGTTCCGCCTTGCTGCCGGAGGCCTTCACCAGCCGCGCCATCCAGCCCTCGAGGCCGAGCCCGTTCTCGAAGACAAGCTTGGCCCCGGCCACGGCCTTCGCGTCGGTCGGTGTCGGCTGATAGACATGGGTGTCGCCGTCGGGACCGACCAGCGTGGTGACGGCGATGCGCTCGCCGCCGACCTGCTTCACGATATCGCCGAGGATGGAGAAGGTCGCCACCACCGGCAGCTTCGCGGGCGCCGCGTCCTGCGCGGCGGCGGGATGGGCGAGCGCGAGACTGGCCGCGAGCGCGGCGAAGACGGCATGACGCCGCGAGAACAAGACCGACCGCATGGGAAGGCTCTCCGTTTCAGACAGACGGGTGGGAAACGAGGCTCAGGCTTCGAGATGGCGCCGCGGCACGAGGCGCGGCAGCAGCCCGCCGACCGGGCCGAACAGGACCGACAGCGCGTAGCCGACGCCGGCGACCAGGATGATGGCGGGCCCGGAGGGCGCGCCGAAATGATAGGACACCAGCAGGCCGACCACGCCCGACGCCGCGGCGACCAGCGTCGAGATCAGCACGATGGCGGTGAGGTCGCGCGCCCAGAAGCGGGCGGCAGCGGCCGGCAGCATCATCATGCCGACCGCGAGCAACGTGCCGAGCGCGTGGAACCCGCCGACGAGGTTCAGCACGACCAGCATGAGGAAGACGAGGTGGGAGGGCGCCCCCGCCCGGCTCACCGAGCGCAGGAAGCCGGGATCGACGCATTCCAGCACCAGCGGGCGCCAGAGCACCGCGAGGATGAGCATCGACACGGTGGAGATGCCGACGATCAGCAGCAGCGTGGCGTCGTCCAGCGCCAGCACCGTGCCGAACAGCACGTGCAGCAGGTCGACATTGGAGCCCCGCAACGACACCAGCAGCACGCCGAGCGCCAGCGAGACCAGGTAGAACGCCGCCAGCGCGGCATCCTCCTTCATCTCGGTCGCCCGCGCCACCGCGCCGGCGCCGAGCGCCACGGTGAAGCCGGCGACAAGGCCGCCCACCGTCATCGCGAACAGGTTCAGCCCGGCGGCAAGGAAGCCGATGGCGGCCCCGGGCAGGATGGCATGCGCCATGGCGTCGCCGGTGAGGCTCATCCGCCGCAGCATCAGCAGCACGCCCACCGGGCCGGCGCCCACGGCGATCGCCAGCACGCCCACCAGGGCGCGGCGCATGAAATCGAACTCGGCGAAGGGGCCGATCAGCGCGTCGTACAGCGTCATGCCGCGCGCTCCGGCGTGCAGATGGCGGCGCCCTCGTCCCAGGCCTCGCACATCTGGCGGGCGCGGCGGAGATTGCCGTCGGAAAGCACCTCGGCGGTCGCGCCCCAGGCCACCGGCGTGCGGGCCAGCAGCAGGGTGCGGGGGAAATGCCGGCGCACCAGCTCGAAATCGTGCAGCACCGCAAGGACGGTGCGGGCCTCGGCGTTCCAGCGCTCCACCAGCGCGACCAGATCGGCCACGGTGGCGGCATCCAGCGCGGTGAAGGGCTCGTCGAGCAGGATCAGCCGGGCGTCCTGCAGCAGCAGCCGCGCGAAGAGCGACCGCTGCATCTGCCCACCCGACAGCGTGCCGATCGGCCGCGCCTCGAAGCCGGCGAGGCCGACGGCGGCGATGGCCTCCTCGATGCGGCGGTGATCGGCCCGCCCGACGCCGCCGAACAGGCCGGTGCGCCGCCACAGCCCCATCGAGACGAGGTCATAGACGGAAATGGGGAAGCTGCGGTCGATCTCCGCCGCCTGCGGGAGATAGGCGACCTCGCGCGACGACAGGCCGGCCAGCTCGATGCCGCCGGAGAGCGGGCGCAGCGCGCCCATGATGCCCTTGAGCAGGGTCGACTTGCCCGCGCCGTTCGGCCCGCACACCGCAAGCAGCTCGCCGACGGGCACCTCGCCATGCAGGTGATGCACCGCCGGGTGGCGGTCATAGCCGAGCGTGAGATTTCGGAAGGCCAGAACCTTGCCGCCGGCATTCGTCGACGCCGCGTTCACGAGTTACCTCCCGCAAGAACCCAGAGCGCCGCGGCCCAGAGCAGGGCCGCCAGCGGGACGACGATGGCAAGGCGCTGCCAGACCGACAGGCGCAGCAGCGAGACGGCGGGCATCGCCGGCCGCCGGACGGAAGGGGAATGCTGGCCATGTCCATGTCCGTGCCCGCCGGTGTGGGTGTGGGCGTGGCCGTGTTCCGCATGGACGTGAGCGGCGGGGGAATGCCCCGCCGCCTCGCCATGATCATGGCCGCCCGCGACGCGACCCGCGCCGTGGGCGTGGCCGTGCCCATGGGGGGCATCCGGCCCGACCCCGGGGTGCGTATGGGCTAGAAGGGGCGCGGAGCGGGGGCGGTGAACAGCGAGCATGGCGGATGTGATACATCATATCGGAAAGCCCTGTCCATCCCCGAAATGAGACTTTGTATCAGTCTGCCGCTGCGCCACCCGGGCGCCGGCACCTTTGCGCCAGCGCTTTTGCGCCGGGGCCGGCGCGCAAGGTGAGATTGTCGCACTGCACCATCTCGACGCGGGGCCTTCCGCGACCTATAGGAGACGCCTCTTTGCCGGATGAGCCGGCACGCCGATCGGGAGCCTTCCTCATGGACATTTCGCGCATTTCGGCCGGACCGAACCCGCCGGACGAGATTCACGCCTTCATCGAGATTCCGGCCGGTGGCGCGCCGGTGAAGTATGAGCTGGACAAGGAGTCGGGGGCGCTGTTCGTCGACCGCTTCCTGCACACGCCGATGTTCTACCCCGGCAATTACGGCTTCATCCCGCAGAGCCTCGGCGATGATGGCGACCCGCTCGACGTCATCGTGATCTCGCCCATCCCGGTGCTGGCCGGCTCCGTCATCACCTGCCGCCCCGTCGGCGTGCTGATGATGACCGACGAGAAGGGCGGCGACGAGAAGATCCTCGCGGTGCCGGCGAACTCGGTCTACCCCTACCACTCCAAGATCAACACCTATGCCGATCTGCCGCCGCTGATCGTGGAGCAGGTCGCCCACTTCTTCACCCACTACAAGGATCTGGAGAAGGGCAAGAAGGTCACCGTGGCCGACTGGGCGCCCACCGAGATGGCCAAGGACGTGATCCGCAAGGCCATTGCCGCCGCCACGGCGAAGTGAGCGCGGCGGCAGGGCCGCTGCGGAAAGCGCCGTGACGAGCCGGCCCCGCCTGCGGCGGGACGGCCCGGCGGAACGAGGATCAAGGGCCGCCCTGGCGCACGGGGCGGCCCTTGGCATTTTCGTTGCTGCGACCCGGCACCACCCGTGTCGGAGTTCCCCATGTCCCTCGCCTTCCCGAATCGCGGCAGCTACCGCGACCGCATCATTCCCGCCGCCGAGTTGCGCGAGGTCGGGCCGCCGCCCTATGGCGACACCTACCCGGTGAGGCTGCCGGACGGCGACTGGGCCGAACTGCCCTTCCTCGCGCTGCCGCCCGATTTTGACACCGCGATTGCCTATCTCTGCATCACCGAAAATTCCTTCGCGCTGGAAGACCGGCTCTCCACCGCCATGGCCGAGCAGGTGCGCGATCTCGACCCCGAGGTGGTGGTGGGCATGCCGACGCTCGGCATGGTGCTGGCCGCCTCGGTGGCGAAGAAGCTCGGCCATGCCCACTACGTGCCGCTCAGCTATTCCCGCAAATTCTGGTTCGAGGACGAGCTGTCCATCCCGGTCATCTCCATCACCAGCCCGCTCAAGCCGAAGACGGTCTTCATCGATCCCCGCCTGCTGGAACGGCTGGAAGGCCGCCGTGTGCTGCTGGTGGAGGACGTGATCTCGACCGGTGGCACCGTCTCCGCCGAGCTGGAGCTGATGCGGCGGATCGGCGCCCATGTCGTTGGGGTTTCCACCGCCATCAAGGAGACGCGGGTGTGGGAGACGACGCTCGGCGCCATCGACCCGGCCTGGCCCGGGCTGGTGCGGGCGCCGATCGGCTGCCCGCTGTTCCGCAAGGGCGAAGGCGGCTGGTATCCCGACTGGTCGACCCTGCCGGACTGAGCCGCCTGCCTCCACCCGGCCTGCCCGGGCGGCGGAGGCACCGGCGCCTTCAGCCGGCGAAGCCCATACCGGCGAGGGCCGTCTCCAACGCCGTGGTCAGCAGCACGCCCTCGCGCGCGGCCCGGGCGCGGTTGGCGAGGCGCCGGGTGCCGGGCAGCCGGGCGCCCGGCTCGTTCTCGATGGCGTGGGCCAGCCTTTCGAGATGGTCGAGATAGGCCGGACCCGCCGCCCGGCCGGGATCGATGGCGATGATGACCTGGCCCACCGCGGCCGGCGGCCCCTCGCCGTCGAAGAAGCTCGGCGTGTCGAAGGAGAAGGTCGAGGCGGTGAGCGCCGCGGAGATGACCTCGATCACGAAGGCCAGCGCCGTGCCCTTGGCCTCGCCCATCGGCACCATGGTGCCGGCGAGCCCGGCCTTGGCATCGGTGGTGGGGTTGCCGTGGCGGTCCAGCGCCCAGCCCTCGGGAATGGATTCGCCGCGCTGCGCCGCCGCCAGCACATTGCCGCGCGCCACCTTGGCGACCGAAAGGTCCACCACCGCGGGCGGGCGGTCCTTCAGCGGGGTGGCGAAGGCGATCGGGTTGGTGCCGAACAGGGCCCGCCGGCCGCCCCATGGCGCGATCGAGGCCGAGGCGTTGGCGAAGGCCAGCGCCACCAGCCCCCGCTCCGCCAACCGCTCCGCCGGCTGGCCGGCCACCCCGAAATGGCTGGAGCGGCGCAGCCCGCAAAACGCGATGCCGGCCTCGCGGGCGAGGCTGTCCAGCGCCGGCAATGCAAGGTCGATGGCGGGATAGGCGAAGCCGTTGCCGGCATCGACGCCGAGCATGGCCGGCGCCAGCCGCCGCAGCTGCGGCTCGGCATGGCCGTCGATCTTGCCCGCCGCCGCCATCGCGGCGTAGCTCGGCAGCCGGGCGAGGCCGTGGCTGGCGAGCCCGTCCGCCTCGGCATTCACCAGCGCGGCGGCGGTGCCGGCGGCATTGGCGGGCGAGGTGCCGAAGCGCTCCAGCACCCGCGCGGCATAGGCCCGGGCCTCATCGAGGGTGAGGCGGCGCCCGTCCGGGGCGCTCATGCCCCCGCTCCCGGGCCGGTGGCGCCGAGCGGGCCGGCGGGAAGCCGGGCGAGATCGAAGCGGTTCACATCGTCCAGCAGCGCGATGAAGGCACGGGCGCCGAAGGCAAGGCACGCCTCGCCCTTGGCCGGGGTCGCCTCGGTGGCGTCGCCCATCGCGCCGGTGGGCTGGATGTCCTGCGCCATCCAGCCGAAGCCGGCCGGGGTGCCGGCGCGCAGATAGGCGAACTCCTGCTCCATGCCCAGCGTCGCCGGGGTGAAATCCGCCACCGCCTCCTGCCGCACCACATCCGGGCGGGAGGCCATGATGAGCGAGGTCTCGATGCCGCCCGCATGGATGCCGTGCTGGCGCTCGCGGGCGCTGAAAAGCCCGTCGGGGTAGCCGAAGCGGTGCCACGAGATGGTGACGGCCAGCATGCCGAGCCGGGCTCGCAGGTCGCGGGCGACAATGTCGATGATCGAGACGTTGCCGCCATGGGAATTGACGAAGACGATCTTGCGCACCCCGGCGCGGTGGACGCTCTCGCCAATCTCGGTCCAGGCCCGGATCACGGTCTCGGCGGAGAGCGTGAGCGTGCCGGGGAAGTCGATATGCTCGTTGGACTTGCCGATGACCTGCATCGGCAGGAACACCGCCGGCAGGTCCGCCGGCAGCAGGGGCTGCACCGCGTCGAGATAGGCCTGCCCGATCATGACATCGACGCCGACCGGCAGATGCGGGCCGTGCTGCTCCACCGCCGCCACCGGCAGCACCGCGATCCAGTTGGCGGTGTCGCCCTGGGCGAAGTCGCCCCAGCTCAGTTCCGTCCAGAAGCGTTTCGGCGGCATGTGCGATTCCTGTTCCACGCCCCGGCTGGCAGGGCGACGCTCGCTCTTCGGCTCCGTCATAGAAGCAGGGCATGGCGGGCGACAAGCCCGATCGGCCCGCCAAACACCCTCAGCCCTCGACGCGCGCCGCCAGCGCCTCGATCTCCACCTTGAATTCGGGGCGGGTGAAGCCGGAGACAATCATCAGGGTGGAAGCCGGCGGGGGATCGGCAGCGAAGCGGTCGCGCGCGGCCATGTAGCCGGCCATATGGGCGCGGTCGGTGACATAGGCGTTGAGCCGCACGATGTCGGCCGGCGTCATGCCGGCCTCGGCAAGGCAGGCGGCGATGGCGCGGAAGCAGACCTCGGCCTGCGCCTCCGCGCTTTCCGGCACGGTGTCGCCGGGCTCGATGCCGAGCTGGCCGGACACCAGCAGAAGCCGGCTGCCGGGTGGGATCTCCACCGCGTGGCTGTAGCGGGCGAAGGGGGCGCGGATGGCGGAGGGAACGAGATGACGCAGCATGAGGCCAGCCTAGCCCGGTGCGCCCGCCGTGCAAGCGCGCAGGCGCCGCTCCCGCCTCCCGCCCCGGCGGAGGCGGCGACAGCGCCGCCGGACCGCCCGAACGCGCCGCATCGGCCGAAGGCCGGCCCGGAGGAGCCGACCGCCGAAGATGGAACGACAGCGCGGCGCTTCAGGCCCGCAACGCCTCCCACGTCCGCCGGCCGACGATGCCGTCCGCCTCCAGACCGTGAGCGCGCTGGAAGGCGATGACCGCGAGCTCGGTGGCGGCGCCGAAATCATTGTCGACCGCGACGGGATGGCCCTTGGCCCGCAGCAGCGACTGCAACTCCCCCACCGCGTCGTCGTGGGAGCCGCGGCGCAGCACCGGGGTGAGGCCGCCCTCCTGCGCAGCGACCACCACCGCGCGCATCTCGGCCAGCGCCGCCTTCGCCTTGCGCAGATAGGCGCCGCGCTCGTCCAGCCCGTTCTGGCCGCCATTGACGAGCCGGGTGGCGGCGACGAGGTCGTCGGCGTCGGCCGCCTTGTTGATGGCGCGGCGCGTCCAGTACTCGCAGGCGATGACGAGCGACAGCACGGGCTCGGCCGCGCGCTCCGGCTGGTTCACCAGATCGATGCCGAGAGCCTCGCCATATGTCTTGTAGTTGGCGCGCCCGGTGAGCTGCAGCAGGCCGCGGCCCTTGAAGCGCCGGCCGTCGCCGGCCTGCGTGTTGCCAAGGTCGCGCCGGCCCTCATAGGCGGCGCCGGAGGCAAATTCCTGGGTGGTGCGGAAGCCGGCACATTCATGCGTCACCTGCCCCATGAAATGGGCGATGCGCAGCGGGGTCCCGATATCGTAGCGCTCCAACGTCGCGGCCAGCACCGGGCCAATGGCCGAGATGATGGCCGCCTGCGCCTCGGCGGGTTTACCCGAGAACCGCGGTGCGACCTTTCGGATGAAATCCGCATCGACTGGAAGCATGCCCCTCCCCCCGGAAGACCATTGGCTGCGCCGTCTGCCGCGCCGTCTCGGACGCCGCTTCATCTTACCGCGTTCACCCGCTTTCCGTAAGGGCGAGTCGACGCCGCGGCGGCGGCTTGGCAGGGCGCTGCGGACGGCATATGCATCGGCGATAGGCTCGCCTAATATGCCGCCATCCGGCCTACGCGCTTCGCATGGGGAGACATTGATGCGCCTCGGTTTCCGCCCTCTCGGCTCGCGGCTGCTGCGCGCCGCCCTGCTGATCGGCCTCGGCCTTGCCGGCGCGGCCGGCGCCCTCTCCGCCCCGCCGGCGGAAGCGGCGGACAAGGTGACGTTCGGCACCAACTGGGTCGCCCAGGCCGAGCATGGCGGCTTCTACCAGGCGGTGGTGGACGGCACCTATGCCAAATACGGCCTCGACGTGCGCATCCTGCCGGGCGGGCCGCAGGCCAACAACCGGCTGCTGCTGCCCGTGGGCAAGATCGACTTCTACATGGGCGCCAACATGCTGCAGGCGTTCGACTCGGTGAAGGAGGGCATTCCCACCACCGTGGTCGCCGCCATCTTCCAGAAGGACCCGCAGGTCCTCATCGCCCATCCCGACGTGAAAAGCTTCGCCGATCTCAAGACCCGCACGCTCTTCATCTCGAAAGAGGGGCTGGCGAGCTACTACCAGTGGCTGGTGAAGGATTTCGGCTTCAGCGAGAGCCAGGTGAAGCCCTACACCTTCAACGTCGCCCCCTTCCTCGTCGACAAGAACAGCGCGATGCAGGGCTACATCACCTCCGAGCCCTATGCGGTGGAGAAGCAGGGCGGCTTCAAGCCGGCGCTGTTCCTGCTCGCCGACCAGGGCTTCGACACCTACTCCACCACGATCGAGACCCGGATCGATCTCGCCGACAAGAACCCGGACCTCGTCCAGCGCTTCGTCGATGCCTCGATCATCGGCTGGTACAACTATCTCTATGGCGATAACGCCAAGGCCAACGCCCTGATCAAGCAAGACAACCCGGAGATGACCGACGAGATGATCGCCTTCTCCATCGCCAAGATGAAGGAGTTCGGCATCGTCGATTCCGGCGACACGCTCACCTCCGGCATCGGCGCCATGACCGATGCCAAGATGAAGAGCTTCTTCGACAAGATGGTGCGCGCCAAGGTGGTGGATGCCGGGATCGACTACACCAAATCCTACACGCTGAAATTTGTGAACAAGGGCGTCGGCAAGGAGCTGCGTCCCCAGTGACCGGCGGCGCAGGCGAGCGTGGGGCGGGCACGGGCAGCGCCGCGCGCCGTGGGGCCGGCGGCGAGCCCATCCTCACCCTGCGCGGCGTGGGGAAGGCGTTCGACAACGGCGTCA
>CAZIXP010000145.1:0-9738 GCA_964543245.1 uncultured Starkeya sp. | reverse complement strand
CTCCATGATCGACGGACTCTACCTAAATCTGGAGGAAGATCAGGGGCTCAGGTCACGTTCACTCCGGTCGGGACTGGCGATCAGACGAATCTTTGGGATGTATTTGGAGGCCAGGGAAGCGGCGTCCGGCTACGGTTTCGCATTAGTATCAAAAACCCCGCAGAGCTTCGGGCCATACACTATCAAACCCCGGAGAGAATGCTTCTTAAAGAAATCAATGACCGACTGCTTGACGCCTCCTATCCGGCATTCGTCCCATGGACGATTTCGAAGATTGGAGCGTTCTATCTTTCCTCCACCTTGGTGTTTGAAAACGAGGTTCGGCTACTTGTTAAGCGTCATAACGGCGGAAGGAACGACGCCAAAAGTGACGGCGCATATGAATACTGGCCTCTCGCATTGGGGCAGGACGATTGGTTCGGGCGGATCGATCTTATGGAGATAATGTGCGGCGCTTGCCGAAATGTGGATGAAGTCACGGCGGCGCTTGCCGGTACCCACTTCTCCAATACAAAGATTTTCCCGCTCGGTCCGGCTCGCAGATGAGGGCTACCGCGACAGCATGGTCCCCGCGGCATCCCGCCGCCGGGAGACAGGACCATGACGAAGACGAAGAAGCCGAGCGCCAGGGAATTGCTGCTGGTCAAGCGGCGCATCGCAGCATTGCTGGAGAAGACCGAGGCCAACGGCTGCACGCCGGGTGAGGCAGCGGCTGCCTTCGAGAAGGCCGAGGAGATCGTCGCCAAGTACAAGCTCGATCCGGGCGCGTTCCGGTGGCCGCCGAAGCCTTCGACCAAGTTCGGCTCGGCGACATCAGTTTTGAAGCCTTCGAAGCCGCCATGGGCCGCCGCGTCGAGCCGTGGACGCGGCATTGGAAGGCTCGCGCGGTCGCTCATCGTGGAGCGGCCAGACTGGACCTACCGCCGCATAGCTGACGAGGTGAACGCCCGTATTGACGGCGCCCGCGCTTCCGAGAAGTCCGTCCGTTGGTACTCTCACCAGATGCGGAGGGGCGGCATCGAGGGAACTGCTCGCGTCCGAACCAGAGCCTAACGCAGGCGCGGCCCTGCGGCTGGCGGTGCCGTCCTTGCACGCATATTCGACGAATATCCGGCTCTGGCGCTCGATAGGCGAGAAAATATTCGACGAATATGTTGACATTTTCTTGCAGATCCCTACATCCTCCTCCGACATTGATCCAGCCACTGCAATGGGTGGCCGCCGCAGTATCGGAGGAATATATGGACGCCAGCACCAAGGGTCCCGCCGGCCAGAGTGAGAAGAGGACGAAGTTCCGGGAGATAGCGGAGAGCCGCACCAACAAGGCCCTCGACGCGATCTCGAGGATCGGTAATCTGTCCAATCGCTCGCTCTACGAGTGGGAGGACGCGGAGCTGAAGAAGGTGCTGAAGGCCCTCAGGGACGCGGTCTCGGAGGTGGAGGCGCGCTTCGCCTCTCCCAAGGGCAAAGTCGGCTCGAAGTTCAAGCTCTGAGGGGGACAGGGATGACCGAGCGCGAACTTCTTGCCGCCTTGCTTGAGGCTGCCAACACCCAGCAGGTCGAGGTCGCGCTCGCGGGCTATCTCGCCGCGCATCCCGGCAAGGCCGCCTTCCAGCCCGTCGGGCGCCGCCCGAACAATCGGGGAGCGATCGAGGTCGCGTCCGACGCGGGTCGCTCGATGATCGAGCGGGTAACGAACATGCTCGACGCCATCCTGGAGCTTGAGCACGAGCAGCACGGAGGCACCCCGACCTGCCGGTCACCCCGCGAGGCCGCGAGCGCCTGGCTCGGGGTCCCCGAGAAGGACGGCCTGTCTGCCCTGACCAACAAGCAGCGGCAGGATCTTGCTGCACGGGCTGTCGTCCGCCTTGAGCCTGGGGAAGGTTCACAGTCCCGTCTCGTCACCGTGATCGATAAGGGTATCGGTATCGAGCCGGATCGGTTGGAGGGGACGATCCTCAGCCTGAACGAAAGCAACAAAATTCAGAAGCACTACTTGGCCGGAACCTACGGCCAGGGCGGCTCCAGCACTTTTGCCTTCTGCAAGTACGCGGTCGTTGTATCTCGGCGTTCCGGTTCGGATCGCGTGGGCTTCACGCTCGTCAAGTACGAAGACCTGCCAGCCGACGACTTCAAGACCGGTCGCTACGTGTTCCTAGTTAAGGACGATGCCCTGCTGGAAGCCCCGGCCGTAGCGGACGACATCGAGCACGGCACGATCGTCCGCCACTTCGGCTACGACCTTACCGGCTACACCTCTGCGCTAGGCTCCAGGAGCGTCTATGGCATCCTCGGGCGGATCATGTTCGACCCTGTTTCCGCCATTCGCTTCGAGAACCGGGTCCATAACTGGAACCGCACGATCAAGGGCGCTCGGAACTCCTTGAATGGCGCCGTAGACGACGGGGACGACGACACAAAGGGACCGACGCTGGACCACCATGTGCCGATGTTTAACGTGGACCTTGGCGACTACGGCTCTATCGGCATTGAGTATTGGGTGCTGGCGCGCCCGGACGCGGTAAAAGGGAAGAAGCGCACGAAACCGTCGGAGAACTTCGTTGATGCGACGAAGCCCGTGATCCTCACGCATAATGGACAGAACCAAGGCGAGGTAACTGGCCGGATAATCAAAGAAGACAAAGACGGTGCCGACCTCCCATTCCTCCAGACGCAGGGGCGGCTGGTCTGCCACGTGAACTGTGACCGTCTCTCCGCAAATGCGAAGCGGCTGCTGTTCGCAAGCACCCGCGAGCAGTCACGCGAGGGCTTCATGCTGGAGCGGATCAAGTCCGAGCTGATCGGAGCGCTTCGTGCAGACGACGAGCTGGTGCGGCTGAACGCCGAGGCCCGCGAGCAGAGCCTCAAGGAGAAGGACGAGGACGCGCAGAAGCACATGCGCCGCCAGGTCGCCAAGCTGCTCCGCATCGCCGGGGCGGCGCTACAGGAAGTCGGCGGCACCAAGGCGTCGAAGGACGGGGACAAAGAGGTGAAGCCTCGGCCGGCTAGGGTAAAGCCGCTGCCGATCGAGCCCAAGGACCCGCCGACTTTCGTCCGCATCGTGTGGGATGGCGAGAAGGCGATGCCCTTCTACGCCGGGCAGCGGCGCTACGTTAGGGTGGAGACCGACGCCAACTCCGACTACCACGACCCCGACGACCCTAGCTCCTCGCGCCTGAACGTCGCCGTGGGGCATGACCTCCGCGTATTCGGCACTAGCCCCCTCAAGGGCGGCAGGATGCGCATTGGCGTCGAGTGCTTAGGAAGCGTGGTCTTGGGCTCGACCGGCTCTATCAGGGTGGAGTTGTACCGCAAAGGTCTGCCTGCCCTGAGCGACGAGCGGGAATACGGCATCGTCGAGCCGCCAGAGCCCAAGGAACAGGAACGCCAAAGCACTCTGCCCGACTTCGAGGTCGTCGCCGTCACAGGGCCGGAGGACGATAGGTGGGAGTACATCTGCGACGACCCGGAAGACGACGACGTCTCCAAGCACGCCAGCAAGTTCGTAATGTCTGGCGGCAAACTCTACGTATACTACTCGGAGGCCTTTCCCCGGTTCGCGACTGAGGTGCGGCGCTTTGAGCAGCAGAACGAGGCCTTGGCCACATCCTTCCGTGCCCGCTACGAGATGTGGCTCGCCGTGCACTCTCTGCTGATGTACCAGGAAACGCTGAGCAAGGATGCTGCCGACATCCCCGAGAACGCCGCCGAGGAGTTGGGGCGCCAGGAGCGGGCGCGCCTGGCGATCATCGCGGTCATGGTCGCCTCTCAGGAGGTGAAGAGCGGCAACTCCAGCGCCGCGGATGACGACGAGGCGTCGGCGGCGTGAGGCTCCTCTTGCCTCGCGCCGTCCCGCTCTGAGACGACGATCTCGTCGCACGTCGAGGCCACAACCTGCGGGTCGAAACGGCCTATCGAGTGGGCGGCGTAGGTCCAGTCGGCTTCGACCGACAGCCACCGCCGACCCAGCGACTGAGCGACGGCGCCCGTGGTGTTGCTCCCCGCAAAGGGGTCGAGAACCGTGTCACCCTCGTCAGTGAGGAACTTAACGAAGAACTCTACCAGAGTCGCGGGCATCCGCGCCGGGTGGACCGGCGCGCCGCGCTCCACGCAGAACTTCCGGTAGTCGTCGCTGGAGAGCGTGTTCGCCGCCTTGAGGAGGTTCGTTGTCTCCAGAAGGTACTCGGCGAAGCCCTGCGGCGTCACCATGCCGTCGAGCGCCGGCACCGCCTCCGCACCTCCTACGTTAGGGGGAATCGCTCCGCTGTTGTCCGTCTTGAAGCTCTGGGCGCCGATGTGGTGCTCTGATGGCCGTGGCCCTGCGTTGTATTTGCCCGTTTCAATCAGTCGCTTCATGCTCGGGCTGTATTCTCGCAGCACCTTCCGGTTGTCGGCCTTGGGCCGCGTGGTCGGAGACATCCACCAGATGCGCGTAAAGGCGTCTTTGACCCTTACCCGCTCCCGATTGACCCATTGGATTGGGGACGGGAGACGCGCGGGGTTGTACCAGATAAATTCCTGACAGAGGTGGAGACCGCCCTTCTTCAGGAAGCGGAGGAACGCCTCTATCACGTGGGTGGCCATGACCGGCTCTCCGGGCACCCACGCATTCCCGATCTCGATGACGATCGAGCCGTCTTCTGTCACCAAGTCGCGGAGCAACGGAGCGAAGCTGGCGAACCAACGGATGTAGTCCTCTCCCTGCTTGTTCCCGTAGCTCTTCTTCGTGTTCAGCGGAAACGGTGGCGACGTGAAGGCGAGTTGCACCTTGCCTTTCCGGGCCTCAAACGCTCGGCTCTTCAGAAGCTTGAGGGAGTCGCCACAGTAGGCGGCGCCGAGGTCAGTCTCGTAAATGGGCATCGATGCACGACGCCGCTCTCTAAGCGCAGCGGCAATTTCAATGTCGTGTGTCGTCCCCCAACTTGCCATCTCTCCGCCTATCCACGATTCTTCTTCTTTTGACGATACCGTGCGTCCGAGCTCTCGTACACGGCCGGTCGGGTTAGACGGCCGCCTGTCCCCAAGAGGTAGCTTTCGTCGGTGGGATGGTGCCGGATGAGGGGATTGAACCCCCGACCTTCGGTTTACAAAACCGCTGCTCTACCGCTGAGCTAATCCGGCCCTCAGACACCGGTACCCGGTGCCTATTCGGTACTTAAGCGGACCGCGCGCTCCTTAAGCGCATGATCCGATTCGCCTTTCCGCCTCAAGGCCCTCCGATTACAAAACCGCTGCACTACCGCTGTGCTAAGCCGGCCCTTAATCGCACCCAAACCGGTGCCTGTTCTGCCCGTTGCCTGCCCACGCGGCGCCTGTCCGCATGATCCGGGCCATTTCGTGGCGCACCTGTCCTGCATTCGCAAATCGTGACTTCGCCGCTGTGCTAGACCGGTGCGCCATCCCGACGTAGCAAGACCGGCGGCGGCAGGCAACCGGTTGTCGAGTATGACTGAATTGCTTCAAAATCGCGTGTTGCGTCGGGAGGTATGATCTGCAACAGGAAGGTGTCCCCGCGTAAGCGGGGAGAGGGGGGTTGCCCTTACCTGGGGTGGTCTCCTGCACATCGTCTCGCGCATGGAGGGCGGACAATCATGACACGACTGATGCTGCTGGCAGGACTGTTCCTCGCCGGCCTCACCATGGGCGCCAGCGCCCAGACCCTGAGCTACGCCGACGCCGGCGCGCTGATCGCCAAGAGCTGCGGGCCCTCGATCGAGAAGTACTGCTCGAAGGACAACATTGGTAGCGGCAAGGTGATGGACTGCCTCAAGTCCCACCAGGCTGACGTGCCCCCGCAGTGCTTTGCGGATTTCGCTGCCGTGGTCGCCTCGATCAACAAGCGGGTGGCCGCGCAGGGCGACGCCTACAACGTCTGCAATGCGGATGTGCGCGCCTATTGCTCGGGCGTCGCGCCCGGTGACGGCAACATCCTCGGCTGTCTGGTCGATTCCAAGGCTGTCGTGAAGGGTGCCTGCAAGCAGGTGCTCCTCGATGCCGGCTGGTACTGACGGTCTGGCTGCTCACGCTCACGGAAAGATCACACCCATGTCGAGCTTCATCCGCCTCGCCAGCGCCGCGGCGATCGCCGTCGCCCTCTCCACTCCGCTCTCGCTCCCGGCCGCCGCGCAGACGGCGACCTCCTACGGCCAGATCATCCAGGGTCTGACCGCGGTGACCAGCGATTCGCCGGTCGTCGATGCGCAGGCCCTGCGCGCCTGGGCGCAGAACAGCGTTTCCCAGAACGCCGCCATTCCGGTCACCCAGCCCGAGATCGTCAAGAAGCTGTTCTCGCTGGCGCAGATCACCGTGCAGATCCAGTTCGCGCTCAATTCCGCGATCATCCGCCCGGAATCCTATGAGGCGATCGGCTCGATCGCCGATGCCATGCATCACCCCATCCTGTGGAACTATCGCTTTGCCGTCGTGGGCAATACCGATGCCACCGGCACCCGCGCCTATAACCTGAAGCTCAGCCAGGAGCGCGCCCAGGCCATTGTCGATGCGCTCGTCAACCTGTACCGGGTGGATCCGGCGCGTCTCGAGGCCGTCGGCCTCGGCCAGGAAGCGCTGCAGAACGCGAAGAATCCGGACGACCCGATCAACCGTCGCGTCCAGATCTTCAACATCGGAACGCTGAAGCCGATGCCTTCGGCGCAGTGACGTCTGCGACCCATGGCGTGGCGCCGGCGGAGACCTCTCCGCCGGCCTTTTGTTTGGAGATGAGAGATGAGCATTACCAGGATTGAGACCGGCCCGCGCATGAGCCAGGCCGTGATTCACGGCTCGACCGTTTACCTCGCCGGGCAGGTTGCCAAGGGCGACGGCGTTGCGGCGCAGACCGCGGCCATCCTCGCCGAGATCGACCGCCTGCTGGCGGCGGCCGGCTCGGACAAGACCAAGATCCTCGCCGCCACCATCTACCTCACCGACATGGCCACCTTTGGCGAGCTGAACGCGGTGTGGGAAGGCTGGGTCGCCCCCGGCCACACCCCCGCCCGCGCCACGGTCGAGGCCGCGCTGGCGACCCCGGAATACAAGGTCGAGATCGTCGTCGTCGCGGCGATCTGATCCCGGCAGCTCACGCGGCTTTTGACGCCGAAAGCAAAACGGCCCCGCTCGCGCGGGGCCGTCTTCGTTTGGGCGGGCGGCTGGCGTCAGTGCCAGTCCTCGATATTCCGGTCCTTGGTCTCGGGCAGGAAGATGAGCCCGATCACCACGGTCATAAGCGCGATGATGATGGGGTACCACAGGCCGGAGAAGATGTTGCCCGAGGCCGCGACGATGGCGAAGGCGGTGGGTGGCAGGAAGCCGCCGAACCAGCCATTGCCGATGTGGTAGGGCAGCGACATGCCGGTGTAGCGGATGCGGGTGGGGAACAGTTCCACCAGCAGCGCCGCGATCGGGCCGTAGACCATCGTGACGTAGAGCACGAGGACGAAGAGCAGCCCGATCAGGGTCAGCGACCGGCTGTCGCTCAGCACGCCGCCGACGCTCGGCTGCTTGATGATGGAGGGATCGCCCGCCTTGGGATAGCCCGCCGCCTGCGCCGCGGCGACGAGAGCCGCGCCGGTGTTGTCGGCGGTGGGAACCTCGGTGCCGTTGACCGTCGCCACCACTGGCGTGCCGGCGCCGCCGGGCAGCAGGGTGTAGTGCATCGAATTGGTCGCCAGCGTCCGCCGGATCACGTCGCAGGGCCGGGTGAAGACGCGCACGCCGACCGGATCGAACAGCGTGCCGCAGCTCGCGGGATCGGCGGTGAGCTCGATCTTCACCTCGCTGGTGGCGGCGATGAGCTTCGGATTGGCGGTGCGGGCGATCAGCTCGAACAGCGGGAAATAGGTCGCCGCCGCGATGAGGCAGCCGGCGATGAGGATCGGCTTGCGCCCGATCTTGTCCGACAGCCAGCCGAAGAACACGAAGAAGGGCGTGCCGAGCAGGAGGCCGAAGGCGATCAGCAGATTGGCCGTGGTGCCGTCGACCTTCAGCGTCTGGGTCAGGAAGAACAGCGCGTAGAACTGGCCGCAGTACCAGACCACAGCCTGGCCGGCGGTGGCGCCGAACAGCGCGATCAGCGCGATCTTGGCGTTGGACCACTTGCCGAAGGCTTCGGTGAGCGGCGCCTTGGAGCGGGTGCCCTCATCCTTCATCTTCTGGAAGGCGGGGGATTCGGCAAGCTGCAGGCGGATCCACAGCGAGAAGCCAAGCAGGATGATCGACAGCAGGAACGGCACGCGCCAGCCCCAGGCCGCGAAGGACTCCGGGGTCATCGACAGGCGCAGGGTCAGGATGACCAGCAGCGAGAGGAACAGGCCGACCGTAGCGGTGGTCTGGATCCACGAGGTGTAGAAGCCGCGCCGTCCATGCGGGGCGTGCTCGGCCACATAGGTCGCCGCGCCGCCATATTCGCCGCCGAGCGCAAGGCCCTGGGCGAGACGGCAGAGAATGAAAATCACCGGCGCGGCATAGCCGATCGTGTCGTAGCCCGGCAGCAGGCCGACCACGAAGGTCGCGATGCCCATCAGCGTCATGGTGACGAGGAACGTGTATTTGCGGCCGATCAGATCGCCCAGCCGGCCGAAGACCAGCGCGCCAAACGGGCGCACGGCGAAGCCTGCGGCAAAGCCGAACAGCACGAAGATGAACTTGGCGGTGTCGTTGCTGCCCGGCACGAAAGTCGCCGCGATATTTGCAGCGAGAGAGCCGGCGAGATAGAAATCATACCATTCGAAGACGGTGCCGGCGGAGGAGGCAATGATCACCTTCCTCTCTTCCCGCGTCATGGGCTGTGGCGCCGCGGCGCCGCTGGTTGATACGCTCATGTGCTGCTTCCCTTCCCCTCATTAAGTTCTCGCGGGCAGGCGCCCGGCGCGAGGCAATGCGGCGGTCGCATGGCGAACCGCACACGGGCGCTCACGTCGGCGCAAAGCCGGCCGAATCCATTCAGCGAGTCGGGGAAGCCTGATGGCTGCCCTCCACCCGGTTCGTTCCTCCCGGAACCGCGCATCAAGGCGGAAAGGTTCCGGCGATTGCGCGGGAATTACTCTGACTCCACGCGCTTATGTTCGGAAGCTTGGCGAAAAGCTGCCGTTTTGACGATTGGTAATTGGTCGTAAAACCTTCAGCCTCAACCGGCTGTGGTGCCGATCGCGCGGCGGGCAATGTGCAGGGCCAGCACCGCCGCGTTCGAGACGTTGAGGCTGACGATGGCGCCGGGCAGGTCGATCCGCGCAAGCGTGTCGCAGGTCTGCCGGGTGAGCTGGCGCAGGCCCTTGCCCTCCGCGCCCAGCACCAGCGCGAGCGGCGCCCGCAGCGCGGTGTCGATGAGGTCGGCGGGACCCTCGCTGTCGAGGCCGACGACCTGCACCCCATGCGCCTTCAGCTCGTCGAGCGCACGGGCAAGGTTGGGCACGAAGCAGAACGGCACATGCTCCAGGCCGCCGCTCGCGCTTTTGGCCAGCACGCCGGTCGCCGCGGGGCTGTGGCGGGCGGTGGTGACGATCGCCCCCACTTTCAGCGCCGCGGCCGAACGGACGATGGCCCCGACATTGTGGGGGTCGGTGATCTGGTCGAGCACCAGCAGTAGGTCGCAGCGCGCCGCTTCCTTCAGGCTCGGCGAGGGCAGGGGGTCCGCCTCGGCCAACAGGCCCTGGTGGACCGCATCAGGCTCCAGCAGCCGGTCGATCTCGCCGGGGCGCACGCTCGCGGGCGCGGGGTTGGGGCCGCTGCCTTCTTCGGCGA
>CAZIXP010000144.1:0-9970 GCA_964543245.1 uncultured Starkeya sp. | reverse complement strand
CAGCATCTCCAGCCCCGCCGCGCTCGCCAGCGTGTGCGACGTCGCCACCATCGCCGCCCCCGCAACAACCGCCGCACGACCAGGTCCCGAAAAATCCGTTCGCGTCACGTTCAGCACGGCAGCGGCTCCAGCAGAGGGATTGCGGTGGGGGGAGGGGAAGGCGGTGGGGGAGGGGAAACGGCCCTTTGTGGGTCCGTTGCCGCGCTGCTGCAAGAGCCTTGCGGTTGAAAGGCCCTGCGGTTGAACGGCCGCGCCGACGGGTGCGGCCGGGTGCGGCCGGGGGGCTGCTCCACGCGTTCACCGCCTGTTAGCCATGCCGCCAGCCCCGCCGTGCCGGCGGGGAACGCCGCCGCCGCCGCCGGGCTTGTCCGGGCGTGGTCAACAGGGAGAGCGGTCATGGCATTCCCGGCCTTTTCGGACTTCGTGGCGTTCCAGGCTTTCGTGCCCCTTCTTGCCCCGCGGGCGGCGGGCCGGCCGCGCGCGGCGGCGCCCTCTTCCCGGGCCGGGGCGATCCCCGAGCGGGCGCCGCCCGCCGCGGCGGCTGAGCGACCCTGCGCCGCTGCCGCGGCGGCTGAGCGGCCCTGCGCCATCGCGGGACCGGCGGCGGCCGGCTGGCTGCGGGCCCGCAGCTTCGCCGCCGCCACGGCGCGCTACCGGCTCGCCGACGACGCCGGCGGGACGCTCGAAAGCGAGCTTGCAACGCTGCTCGAGGTGGAAACCGCCGGCCGCGGCGTGCTGGTGCTCGCCGACGGCCGGGCGCTCGACATCGTGGTGCGCCGCACCGGGGCGGACGCCGCCGCCTTCACCGTGCTGGGCGAGCGCGCGGCAGGCTGACGCCGCGGCGCCCCTGTGCCGGGGGGCGGGCGCCGGTGCCGGGGCTCGCGCGCCAGCCGGGAGATCGCGTACCAGCCAGGAGCAAGCTCCGCTTGTTAGCTCAAGGTGCCTCTCCACCGTCGGGGCGGAATGAGGCGCTCGCGACCCGGAGATATCGATGAGTTCCGCTTCCATCCACGCGCTGCGGCGGCGCCCGCAGGCGCTGGGTTTCGACACCGCCCTGCTCGATGGCCTGCCATCCGCCGTGCTGCTGTGCGACGCCGCCACCGGCCTTGTGCGCTACGCCAATGCCCGCGCCCGTACCCAGTTCACGGGCATCCGCCACGCCCTCTCCGCGAAGACCGACGAGCTGGTCGGCGCCAGCCTCGCGCTGTTCGGGCTCGATCTCGGCCCGGCCGGCGACCGCTTCACCCGCCCCGGGGTGCTGCCGCTGCACCAGACGGTGGAGGTCGGCGGCGAGGCGCTGACCTTCGACATCGTCGCGCTGCCCGATTCCCGCGGCCGGTCCGGCCATCTCCAGGTGGTGTGGAGCGTCGACACCGAGGCGGTGACCGCGCAGAAGAAATACCGCCGGCTGTTCCAGATGGTCGAGCAGATGCCCATCAACGTCATGACCTGCTCGCTCGACGGCTTCGTCATCGACTACGCCAACAAGACCAGCCTCGAGACGCTGCGCCGCATCGAGCAATATCTGCCGATCAAGGCCTCGGAGCTGATCGGCTCCTCCATCGACGTCTTCCACAAAAAGCCGGAGATGCAGCGCGGCATGCTGGCCGATGCCTCCCGCCTGCCGCACACCGCGCGCATCCGGGTCGGGCCGGAGACGCTCAACCTCTCCGTTTCCGCCCTGACCCGGCCGGACGGCTCCTATGACGGTCCCATGCTGACCTGGGCGCTGGTGACGGATTCCGTGCGGGTGGCCAACAGCGTGAACGGCGTCATCGAGGGCATGTCGCGCACCTCCACCGCGATGGAGAATGCCAGCCAGCAGCTCACCAGCCTCACCGCCCAGAGCGAGCACATGAGCGGCACCGTCGCCGCCTCGGTCGTGGAGATGTCGGCCTCGTTCCACGAGGTGAGCCAGCAGATTCACCGCGCCAATGCCATGACCAGCCAGGCGGCCGAACAGGCGTCCTCGGCCAACGGGCTGGTCGGCGGCCTCGTCCAGAGCGTCGAGCGGATCGGCAATGTCTCCGCGCTCATCGAGCGCATCGCCTCGCAGACCAACCTTCTCGCGCTCAACGCCGCCATCGAGGCGGCGCGGGTCGGCGAGGCGGGCAAGGGCTTCGCGGTGGTCGCCTCGGAGGTGAAGGCGCTGGCGCTGCAGACCGCCAACGCCACCAAGGACATCAGCAACCAGGTGGACGCGGTGCAGCGCGCCAGCGGGGCGGCAGCGCAGGCGGTCGGCGAGATCACCGACAATGTGCGCACGCTGCGCGACGTGTTCGTGGCGCTGTCCTCCGCGGTCGAGGAGCAGGCGGCCACCAATGATTCGGTGAGCCGCAGCATCGACGGGGTGTCCACCGTATCCGCCCGAATCCGCGGCTCCGCCGACGAGATCGCCGGTGTGTCCCGCGAGATCGTCGACTTCGCCGAGCGTCTGCGCAGTGAGGTGAAGGTTCTCACCGCGCAGTGAGCTGAGGGCGGTGCCGGCTCCCCCGCTTGCGGTCCGCCCTTGACGGCGACGCCTGGCTCCGGCCGGCGTCGCCGGACCCTTTTCGAGCCGTCAGCGCGCCAGCGCGGCGACGATGCCGGCGCAGGGCGCCACCGCGCCGAAGATGCCGCCCTCGGCGCAGATCATCTCGATCGCCGCGTCGTGATTGGCCGCGATCGTCGCGGCGCAGCCATCGCTCGCCAGCAGCGGCTCGTAGCCGCGGTCCACCGCCTCGCGCAGGGTCGAGTGGACGCAGACATCAGTCGTCACCCCGCAGAGCAGGAGGTGGCGGATGCCGCGCGTCACCAGCAGCCGGTCGAGATCGGTGGCCTGGAAGGCGGAGAAGCCCGGCTTGTCGACCACCGGTTCGCCGTCGGCCGGCGCCAGCTCCGGCACGATGTCCCAGCCCGGCTCGCCCCGCACCAGCAGCCGGCCGAGCGGTCCCGCCGAGCCGATCTCGGCGCCGCCGGCGCGCGAGCGGAAGCGCTTCTGCGGCAGCAGGTCCGACAGGTCAGGCCGGTGGCCCTCGCGGGTGTAGATGACCAGCCCGCCAAACGCGCGTATCGCCGCCCGCAGCGCCGCGATGCGCGGGATCAGCGCCTGCGCCGGCCCGACATCGTAGCCCATCGCGCCGATATAGCCGGCGGGGTCGCAGAAATCGCGCTGCATGTCGATGATGAGCAGCGCGGTGCTGGCGGGGGCGAGGTCGCCGCCATGAGGGAAATCATAGGGGCGGGCGGGAATCGAGGTCATGGGGGGCATCAATCTCGCGAGGCCATCGGCGTCCGGGGTGGGCAGGTGGCGCCCCCGACTCAGGGGGCGACGAGATAATGCCCGTCCCAGTCGCTGCGCGGAATTGCCGTGCCGAGCCGGTGTTCGAACGACAGCACGTCGAGCCCGTCCGCCGAGGTGGTGCAGCGGAACGCCAGATGGTACCACGTGCCCTTGCTGCGCACCGCGGCACCGGGCGCGCTGATGCTCTGGTCCCGAATCTCCGGATCGGCATAGGCATACGTGACCAGTTCGTCCGGCTTCATGCCGGGGTGGTGGCGGCTCACCTCGCCCATGGCGCGGGCGTCGCAGCGCTGCTCGATGCGGGTGGTGGGGTCGAGCCGGAGCATCTCGCGATCATGCGCGGCATTGCGCGCGCCGCTGGCGTCGGCCGGAGCCGCCGAGGCGAGAAGGGCGGACAGAAGCAAGGCGGCGAAAGCCGCGGGGCGGTGCGTCATGGAGCCTCCGGGCAGGACAGCGTTGCGCGAGGGGACGGGCCGGCAGGCAGAACACGGCGCCGCAGCTGGGGACGGCCCGGGGACAGGCGCGGCGCACCGTGCGCGGCAGGGTCCTGGGAGCGTGTGGCAGGACGGCCGGCGTGGAGCGGGTCAGGTCAGCTGCGTTTGCGCACGCTCTTCGCCGGTGGCGGGGCGCTGGCGGCGGCGTCGCGCTCGGCGGCTTCCTTGGCGAGCCGGGCCAGCCGTAGCCGCGCGGTCTTGGCGTCGCGGTTGGCGACTTCCTGGTCGATCATGGTCTGGGCCACCTTGTCGGTCGCGGCCCGCTTGGCCTCGCCAGCCGAAAGCTTGGGCTGGAACAGGCTGTCCTTGGTGAGCTTTGCCAAATGATGGATCCTCCAAAACGAAAAAAGGCCGGGTTGCCCCGACCTTCTCTCCATCGCCTCGACGGGCCGTGCCAGTACATCCGTGGTCAGGGCCCGGAGGCGATATCCTCACGCGGCGCGCAGGCTGCCGGCAGAGCTCTTGCCCGACCGACGGTCGGTCTCGATCTCGTAGCTGACCTTCTGGCCCTCGTTGAGCGAGGACATGCCGGCGCGCTCGACGGCCGAGATATGGACGAAAACGTCCGGCCCACCGGCGTCCGGCTGAATGAAACCGAAGCCCTTCTGGCCATTGAACCACTTCACAGTACCGATCGCCATAGCGAATTCCTTTCAGGTAACAGTGTAACAGCACCACCCCGAGAGCTTCGAGGTGGCGTAAATAGCTCGATTTTGAGAGGAAGTTCGCCGAAGCGCCGAAGCGCGAAACAAAGTTCAACGTGCAAGATCGATGAGGTGACCCTACGCGTCCATTGTGTCCTTTGCAAGGCTATTCGCTCTCGGGGGGCGAAGCCTAGCGCGGACGACCCGGCGCGAGCAGCTTCTTCTTGGGGGCGGGGAGCAGCCCTTCGCGCTGGGCGGCCTTGCGGGCGGCCTTGCGGGCGCGGCGCACGGCCTCGGCCTTTTCGCGCACGCGCTTCTCGGACGGCTTCTCATAGGCGCGGCGCGCCTTCATCTCGCGGAAAAGCCCTTCACGCTGGAGCTTCCGCTTCAGGGCCTTCATGGCCTGATCGACGTTATTCTCGCGGACGAATACCTGCAAAACCTATTCCAATCGATGCCCGGAGGGCGGCTCAGGGACTCCCGCCGAGATTGGCGGGCGACCGGCTCTATGTAGGGCATCCCCGCGCAAATGCGAGCCTCTTCGACTATTCCGCCCCGAGAATGGTAACGGGCGGCCGGGCCGCCTCCCGGTAGGCGGGTCGGGCCGCCATTGATTACCGCCGCCCGCGCGAGGGGCGGGAGGTTCTCAGTCGGGCAGCGGCGCGACCAGCAGCCGCGCCGCGGCCGGGCAGAGCGTGGCGGCCTGCGGCGTCTGCCGGATCGCCGCCGGCGCCTGCGCCCGCGCGGCAGCCACGAAGCCGAGCCGCTCGAAGAAGCCGGCCGCCCCCTCGGTCAGCAGCCATGCCCGCGCGGCGCCATCCTCCCGCGCCCGGCTCATCAGCAGCCGCACCATCGCCCGCCCGGCGCCGCGGCCGCGCAACTGCGGCCGCACCACCAAGGAGCGCAGCAGCGCCTCCGCGCCGAACGCCTCGTAGCCGCCATAGCCCGCCAGCGTTCCGCCCAGGGTGCGGAAGGCGAAGAAACGCCCGGGCGAGCCCCGCAGGTCATCCGTCGGCAGGCCGGCCTCGCGCAGCGCCTTCGCCAGCCGCGGCTCGGCGGCGGCGACCTGCTCGTCGCGCAGGAAGGGCGCGCCGTCGGTGCGGTCGAGATCGGAGGTGGGCGGCGCCGGCAGCAGCTCCAGCACCCGTTCCGCCGGCCGGCACAGCCTCACCCCCAGCGGCGAGACCACCAGCGGCGTGCACAGCGTGGCGCCCTCCTGTAGGGTGTGCCCGCCGGCGTCGTCGTCGGTGGCCCGCGCTGCCGGGGGCATGGCGCTGGCGGGGGTGCCGGCGTCCGCTAGGGGAGCCTCGCTTGCCCACAGCAGCGCCGCCAGCGGCACCCGCGCGCGCCGGGCGAGCTCTTCCAGCAGCCCTTGGGCGGGCGGCGACCGCGCGGGTTCGATGACGTGCGGTTCCAGCCCCGCATGGCGGATCAGCGCCAGAACCTCGTGCGAGCCGGCGCATTGGGCGTCGTGATAGACGATGAGGTCCATGGCTGCGGCGGGTGCGGTGGCGGGAGCCGGAAGGGTGGGAAGCGCGGCGCGGCCGCCCGTTCGGCGCGCCGGCCCCCAGAGTGGCGGAGCCGCGGCGCGGCGGCAAGCCTGCCGTCCCGGCGACCCCGACGGCGCTGCGCCGGGGCTGGCCGCGCCGCTGGAAATGAGCGAGAAGACGCACCGAAACCGCCGCCGGAACCGTATCCGCCGCATCCGCTTGTCGGCGTGAGGAAACCGCCCGCCCAAAGGTTCGCCATGCGCCGCGCCGCCCTGTCGTCCCCGCTTTTTCGGCCTGCCGTGCTGCGGCCGCTGGCCGTGCTGCCGGCCCTGCTGCTCGGTCTGCCGGCCGCCACGGCGCAGCCGCTGCCGAACGCGCTGACGATGAGCTGCGAGGCGGCCCGCGCGCTGGTGCGCCAGAGCGGCGCGGTGGTGCTGGCCACCGGGCCGGACCTTTATGAGCGCATCGTCACCGGGCAGCGCTTCTGCATGATGCAGCAGACCACCGCCCCGGCCTGGATTCCCACCGCGGACCAGAAGCAGTGCCTGGTCGGCCGGCGCTGCCAGGAGCGCTGGTACTGGAAGCTGCGCTGAGAGGGGTGCCGGCCGCCCGCGCCGGCTTGGCCGCGCGCCGAAGCCGCCACGGGCGCGGTGCGGAAGCGCTCAGGCCCCGGTTGGCGCGCCGGCTGCGGATGGGCGCGCCTTGAGGGAGAGCGGAAGCGGTCAGGCTCGCGCCACGCCAATGCGGCTGCGCGCCTGCGCGGTGCTTTGGAGACTTTCGGCCAACGCGCGGACGCGGGGAAATGGCCTCCACCCGGCGCCGGCGCGGCGCGTCGCATGCCGAGGGGAAGGGGGACGCCGGGGAATGGGGACGACCGCCCCGACCCGGTTGGCGCGCCGGCCCGGCTTTGCTAGGTTCGCCCGGCGCGGGCGCCTGTCCCGCCGGCTGGGCCTGTAGCTCAATGGTTAGAGCCGACCGCTCATAACGGTCTGGTTGCAGGTTCGAGTCCTGCCGGGCCTACCAACACCGACTTTCGGCATTGATCTTTCATCGCTTTTTCCTTCTTTCGTCCCACTGCGCTTTCCAGGCTTCGAAAGTGGGACACTGGTACGGGCCGAAATCGAATCGAGGCGGGCAAACGCATTGCCCGCCATGACCTTCCGTTGAGCCTTCCTGATGTAGATCTCCGCCGTCTCCAGCTTGCTCCATCCGAAGATGGCGCAAAGCTCAGGAGCGGTGGCGCCGTTCTCGGCAAAGATCGTCGCGGCCGCCTTCCGCACACCATGCGCGGAGCAGTGCTTCAATCCGGCTTCATCACACCAATCGCGGAAGCGATTGCCGAAGCTCTCCTTGGTGTAGGGGCGTCCATGCGCCGATACGACATAGGTCAGATCGCCTGTCTTCGTCGCCGCGATGATGGCTCGCAATTCCGCTCGCATCGGGATCTCGATGCGGACCGGACGATGCCGGCGGTTCTTCTCTTGCACGAAGGACAGGTAGCCGTTCGTCTCATGCTGACGACCTAGCGCGTAGACGTCGCCGCGCCGGCCACCGGTGTTCATGATCAGAGCAAGCGCCAGCCGCGCCATCGTTCCGACCGGGTGGCGCTGTTCGAATTGGCGCACCTCCTCGACCGTCCAGGTGTGATGCCCTTCCGATTGCGTGTTGATCTTCTCGACGCCAGCGGCCGGGTTGTTCTCCACCAGGCGTTCCTTGATCGCCCACGCGAAGAACACCCTCAGGTATTTGACCAGCTTGTCGGCCGCCGCCGGTGTCGCGCTGCGCTTGTCCCGGCTGCGACGGAGATCGTCGGCTCGAAATGCCTTGAGAGGCAGGGGGCCTGCGCCGTCGGCGGCATAGCGGTCCAAGACACTGCGCTTGTCGCGCTGGGTTGCTGCGTCATACCCACGGAAGGTGATCGAGGCGTAATACCGGTTGAGAGCGTGCTGGAAAGTACCTTCGATGACTCGGTCTGGGCGAGCGGAAGTCGCCTCCTCCTCTGCCCGAACGGCCTTCCAGTAGGCCTCCATGAACGAGGACGATGCCGTTCCGTCTTCGTTGAGCTTCGCCCTGATGCGTACCTTTTTCCGGCCCGGCGTCCGAACGTACCAGCGGACTTTTCCGTGTCGGTCGGTGTCCGAAACCAAATACCGAAGCCGGAGCGGCGCCATCAGATCACCCTCGTATCGAGCGGATTCCTGACAATGGCACCATCTCTGATCGCGACCCAATGCTCGCGCACCTCTTCGGTATCCCAAAGGGTCAAGCCGTCGACCTTGCGTCCCTTCGGCATCCGGCCGTCGGCGACCCATTTATCGAACGTCGTAGGCGACACGCTGACACTGGCCGCTGCCTCTTCGCGCCGAAGCGCGAAGCGCGGGAGCGACGTTTCCCTGAGCGAGGATCGAGCCATCAGAGGGATACCCCTTTCGCTTCACGCCGCGCCAGCCAGGCAGCGATAGCGCTCTCGCGAGCGCAAAGCGGCGACGAATGACCGCCACCAAGCCGGAAGCACGGCAGCGGATCCTCGGCGAGCCTGGCCCACCGACGCACCATGTCGGTTGAGGTGGGATCACCGATCCGCCGGGCAATCGCCTTCGCACCCATGTAGATACGCTCGCCTACAGCGCTCATTCTGCAGACGCCCCAGCGACGGGCTCCGCTTCCGCAGCGATCTTCTCCAGGCCGCGCTGCACGAGGAAGCGGATTGTCTTCGCACGGGTGCCGAAGCGGAGGTTGAAGCGAACATCGTCGATCGCATTCACCTCGGCGGGAGCCATCATGAGATGAACGCGTTCCGTCTTCATCTGAGAGGGGGCCATGAAGTGCTAGCTCCGATATGTCGACCTAAAGCGTCTCGACAGCAGTTGCGCATATTGCCGTTGTGCTGTCAATTTGTGTCGAGATGAAAAGCGGAATCCGATTGATGACAAAAGCCCCGGCGCCGAGCGATCTGGCCGATAAGGTGATGCTGCGCTTGCCCCCCGGCATGCGTGACCGCATTGCGGTCGCTGCGCGAGAGACCGGCCGATCCATGAATGCAGAGATTGTCTCGCGGTTGGAAAAGTCGCTCGATCAGTTCAAGACGCTCGAGCAGCTGGTTGCCGAGGTCGAGCAGTCCCGGGAACTTTGGGGGCGAGTTGAGGAGTTGGAGCGAAAGCTGCGAGAGCTCACGCGCGAGGTCAGGAACCCGCCCGACGACAACGATTGACTTCCAACGGTAGCGCCCGGATGGCGGCCGCGGAACTATTCCGCGGCGGCATCCATCTCGGCGAAGTAGCTTTCGCATAGCCGCTCGGCCGCAAGCCGAAGCTGCAACGTTGCGTGACGGATGGCCTCGCCTTGGCTCGGCGTGAGGATCAGGAGCTCATAGCCCGGCGACAAGCCCGACCGCTGCCTGACCTCGTCCTCCAGCGGGAAGCGCTTGAGGATCGTCTCATGCTCGACGATTTCCAGCACAGCGGCCGTTCCACGCAGTTCGACGATCATCCGCTCAAAGTCGTCGAAGCTCGCGGCGAGCTTACGATCGCGATTGGTGGCAGGCATGCCGCCAGCGTTTGCCGGCGCAGTGGTGCGCGACATGGGATTGATCCTGTAACCATTCATTAGTACGGTGTACCTATTGATGGAGACAGATATCCATTCTGTCAACTCGAATTTGGACACTGTACAAATGAACGCCGTTCAGATGCGCATGGCGCGGGCCGCGATCGGATGGGGCGTGCGCGAGCTCGCCGAGAAAGCGGGGGTGACGGCGAACACCGTGACCCGCATCGAAAACGGATCAGATGCCAAAGCCAGTACGCTCGCGGCCATCCAGGCGGCGTTCGAAGCCGCCGGCGTCGTCTTCCTCGCCGATGGGGAGTTGAAGGCCGGTGGACCTGGGGTCCGCTTGAGGACAGTGCTACCGTAGTCGCTTGCCGCTACAAAGCCGACATGGCACCGTCTCCTTCTGGTTGAGGGAGGCTGCATGACGCTCTTTCGCAATATGTCCGACGAGGATTTGTGACCTGAGACCCTTTTCTCCTCCGACTTAGGAGAGAGTCCGAGGGTTGATCT
>CAZIXP010000143.1:2816-10059 GCA_964543245.1 uncultured Starkeya sp. | reverse complement strand
TTCCTCGACGGGGCCAGCACCCCCGAGGAACTGGTCGAGGAGGCGGTGCGGCTGAAGGATGGCGACGGGATCCGGCTGGACGACGAGCGGGTCGTCGCGGTGGTCGCCGCCGAAGAGCCGGTGGCCGAGATCGTGGCGCACGACGCCCATCATCTCGCCCGGCTGGCCTGGCATCTCGGCAACCGGCACGTCGCCGCCCAGCTTCTCGCCGACCGCATCCGCATCGCCCGCGATCCGGTGCTGGAGGAGATGGCCCGCGGCCTTGGCGCCAGCGTCGCCGTGGTCGAGGCGCCGTTCGAGCCGGAAGGTGGGGCCTATGAGGCCGCCGCCGCGCATGGCCACGGGCATTCCCAAGAGCACGACCACGGGCACGACCACGGTCACGCCCATTCCCACGGCCATGGCGAGGCGTGCGGCTGCGGCCATGATCATCATGGCCATCATCACGACCACGACCATGCGCATCACGGCCACGCGCCGGCGGCCCCGGTGCGTGACGTGATGGCGGTGGCTGCGCAGGATCACGGCCACCACGATCACGGCCACCACGCGCACGATCACCACGCCCACGGGCCGGACTGCGGCTGCGGCCATGACCACAGCCATGACCATGGCCACAGCCACGGTCATGGCGAGCACCACCACGTCCACATCGGTGCCGACGAGCACGAGCACCACCACGAGCACGAGCACCATCACCACCACGACCACCAGCATCATCACAGCCACGACCATCATCACGAGCATGGTCCTCATGGCGCGGGCGGCGCCGGTCGCCGGCATGGATGACGGAACGGTGCTGAGCGAAGGCGGCGGCGGCGAAGTGGGGGAGGCGGCCGGCGCGGCGGCGCATCTGGTGCCGCTGCTGGTCTGGCTGTCGCCTGCCTATCCCGTCGGTGCCTTCGCGTATTCCCACGGGCTGGAATGGGCGGTCGAGGCCGGCGACATCCGGGACCTTGCCAGCCTGGAAGGCTGGGTCGGCGACCTGCTGGAGCAGGGCGGGCCCTTCACCGACGCGGTGTTCCTCGCCCATGCCTGGCGCGCGGTGCGGGCGCGCGATGATGCCGCGCTGCGCGACGTCGCCGAGCTCGCCGCCGCCTTCGCCCCTTCCCGCGAGCGGCAGATGGAGACGCTGAACCAGGGCGACGCCTTTCTCGCCGCCACCCGTGTCGCCTGGCCGGCGCCCGATCTCGATCGTCTCACCCACGCCTGGGAGGGGCGGGCCGCCTATCCCGTTGCGGTGGGAGTAAGCGCGGCGGCTCACGGCGTGCCGCTCGGCGTCACGCTCGGCGCGTTTCTCACCGCGGTCGCGGCGAACCTCGTCTCGGCCGCGGTGCGGCTGGTGCCGCTCGGCCAGACCGACGGCAACCGTGCGCTCGCGGCGCTGTCGCGACGGGTCCATGCCATCGCCGACCGCGCGGCGGCCCGCCCGCTGGCGGACGCCGCCGGCGCCGCGCTGCGCTCGGACATTGCCGCGATGCGCCACGAAACCCAGTACACCCGACTGTTCCGAAGCTGAGCGGAGACGAGACATGAGCGAGAGCACCGGCCCGCTGCGCGTGGGCATCGGCGGCCCGGTGGGGTCCGGCAAGACCGCGCTGATGGAGGCGCTGTGCCGCATCTTCCGCGACCGCTACGACCTCTGCGCCCTCACCAACGACATCTACACCAAGGAGGATGCCGAGATCCTCACCCGCGCCGGCGCGCTGCCGGCCGAACGCATCATGGGCGTGGAGACCGGCGGCTGCCCCCACACCGCGATCCGCGAGGACGCCTCCGCCAATCTCGCCGCCATCGCCGAGATGCGGGCGGCGTTTCCTGGGCTCGACCTCATCCTCATCGAATCCGGCGGCGACAACCTCGCCGCGACCTTCTCGCCGGAGCTGGCGGATATCACCATCTACGTCATCGACGTTTCCGCTGGGGAGAAGATCCCGCGCAAGGGCGGCCCCGGCATCACCCGCTCGGACCTGCTGGTCATCAACAAGATCGACCTCGCCCCCCATGTCGGCGCCTCGCTGGAGGTGATGGATCGGGATTCCCGCCGGATGCGCGGGCGGCGGCCTTTCGTCTTCGCCAATGTGCGCGAAGGCCAGGGTGTCGCGGAGGTCGCCCGCTTCATCGAGACCGCGGGCGGGCTGGCGGGTGCCCCCGTGCCCGAAGCGGCGGCCTCCTGACCCCACGCGCGATCCGCCGGCGCGGTCTCGCGCGTCCCCGGGCCAACTCCCCCGCGCCGCCCGCCGCTCCGGGGCGCCGGCGCAACCCGTTCACCTTGTCGAGACGAGAGCGCGCCGAAGGGCTTCACGCCGTGGCAGAGCCCGCCATATAGTCGTGCTCTGGTCGATAATACCTTCGCCATCGCTTCTCTGCGGGCAGCCGCCGGGCGACACGCGGGAAAGCCCGGAGCGGTTCTGAGATGCCCTTTCCCGTGCCGGAGCAGGAGCTGGAGCGGCTGGCAAGCCTCCACGCCCTCGGCATACTGGACGGCGAGCCGATCGCCGACATGGAGGGGGTGTGCCGCCTGGTCTGCGACCTGCTGAACGTGCAGTCGGCCTGCGTCGGGCTGGTCGATCGCGACCAGCAGATCATCAAGGCGCGGGCCGGCACCAGCCTGATCGGCACCTCCCGTGAGCATTCCTTCAGCACCTGGACCATCCTCTCTAATGAGCTGCTGGTGGTGCCCGACGCTCGGGAGGACCAGCGTTTCGCGCGGAACATCTATGTCACCGGCGAGCCGAACATCCGCTTCTATGTCGGCGCGCCGATCGGGGTGCGGGCCGGCCTGAATGTCGGCTCGCTGTGCATCTTCGACCCCCGCCCGCGCGAACTCGCGCCGGCGGAAGCCGGCATCGTTCGCCAGCTCGCCCGCATCCTGTCGGATCAGCTTCGCCTGCATGAAGCCACCGCCCGTACCAAGCTGGAGCTGATGCACCGCCGCACCAGCCAGGGATTGCTGGAAGTGCAGAGCCGGGAACTGTGGCGGCGGCAAAGCCTGCTTGCCCAGACCGAACGGCTCGCCCGGGTCGGCGGCTGGGAGGTCGATTTTCCGACCGGGCGCTTCACCTGGTCGGAAGGCCTCTACCGCATCTATGGCCTGTCGCCGGACAGTCGGCCCACCCGGGAACTCGCGCTGTCGCACTTTCCCGATGATGCCCGCATGCAGCTCGAAGAGAAGCTGCAGCGAGCGATCGTCAACGGCACGTCGTTCGACGAGGTGCTGCCCTTTGTCACCGCCCAGGGTGACAACCGGATCGTCCGCCTAACCTTCGATGTCGAGAAAGAGGCCGGCGAAGCGCGGCGGGCCTTCGGCATTCTGCAGGACATTACCGAGCAGCGCGAATTCGAGCGGCGGATGTGGCATATCGCCAATCACGACGCGCTCACCGATCTGCCAAACCGGGGACTGTTGCGCGAGCGGCTCGACACGGCGCTGCGCCGTGCCCGCCGTGCCGGCCTGCCGGTCTGCCTGATGCTGATCGACCTCGACAATTTCAAGGACGTCAACGACACCCTCGGTCACGATGCCGGCGACGCGCTGCTGATCGAGGCGGCCCGGCGGCTGATGGCGAGCGTCGGCGCCACCGACACCGTTGCCCGGCTGGGCGGCGACGAGTTCGTCGTGGTGCTCGACGGTGTGGAGGATGCCAGTGCGGCGGTGACCGCCGCCGAGCGCATCCTCGCCGAATTGCGGCGGCCCTTCACCTTCCGCCGCACCCTGCTCAACTGCCGCGGCAGCATGGGGATCGCGCTCGCCCCCGAACACGGCAGCGACCCTTCCGAACTGCTGCGCAACGCCGACATCGCCCTCTACCGCGCCAAGGCGCGCGGCCGCGATGTCGTGGTGCGCTACGATGCCGCCATGCGGGAGGCCACCGAAACCCGCATCCAGCTCGCTGGCCGGGTACGGGCGGCGCTGGAGAATGGCGAGTTCATTCCCTACTACCAGCCTGAGGTCTCGCTGCAGACCGGCGAGATCATCGGTTTCGAGGCCTTGCTGCGTTGGCGCCACCCCCGCAAGGGCCTGCTCGCTCCCGCCCATTTCAGCCAGGCCTTCGAGGATACCGACCTCGCCATCGCTCTCGGCGAGCGGGTGCTGGCGCTGGCGCTGTGCGACATGCGCGACTGGCTGGCGGGCGGCCATGAGTTCGGCCGCATCTCGATCAATGTCAGTTCGGCCGAATTCAGCCGCGGCGAATATGGCGCGCGGGTGCTGGCGGCCCTCGCCGCGGCCGAGGTCTCGCCGGAACGGCTGATGCTCGAGGTGACGGAGACGGTGTTTCTCGGCCACGGCATCGAGCGGGTCCGCGCCAGCCTGCAGATGCTGCACGCGGCGGGCGTGCTGATCGCGCTCGACGATTTCGGCACCGGTTATGCCTCGCTCACCCATCTCAAGCAGTTTCCGGTCGACATCATCAAGATCGACCGGTCGTTCGTGAGCGATCTCGAGCGCGACGCGGATGACGCTGCCATCGTGCGCGCGGTGATCAATCTGGGTCACAGCCTCGGCATCCGCACCGTCGCCGAGGGCGTCGAGACCTCGAGCCAGGCGGCCTATCTGCATCATCACGGCTGCGACATCGCCCAGGGCTACCTCTATGCCCGGGCCCTGCCGGCGGCGCGGGTGCCGTGGCTGCTGCAGACCCTGACACCCGACGAAGCCCGGGGGCTCTCGATCGGCGGGCTTTCCATCGGATAGCCCGGTCGTTCGGGCCGGCGCCGCGGTCGGGCGACCCCGATGGGTCTCACATCGGCCGATTTCACCTCTGTTTCACCGTCATCGCCGGCAAGACAACCGGTGCGGGCTTGCCCGCGCCGGATTCGAGCCGTATCACTATTCGTGGGCATCCAATCGCTGCGGTGGGTGCTACAGATTAGAATAAATCCACAATGGGCCAGTCTTATTTTATTCTTATGTGGATTCTCAAGAGATGACGGACACGCCTTCATCCAATGAACCGCCGGGAGTCCGGGCCGGGTCACGGCGCGTCATCCCGATTGTCGACCAGATCATTGACAGCCGCGAGCTCTTTATTTCGACCAAGGAGATCGTCATTGCTCACCGTGGCGAAAGTTACAGGCTGCGGCTGACCTCGCAGAACAAGCTGATCCTGACGAAATAGCGCCCGCCGCGGCGGTGGACGGTCATCGCCCATGCCCTTCCGGGGCGGTGTGTTTCTGTTATGGTCCCGCCCGGCGAAGGGCGTGGACGGCGCAATGGTGCAGATGGATCAGGGGCTGGGGCGGCCACGGGGCATGGGCGTGGATGCCTATGGCCGCGGCATAGCCGGCTGGATCGCGGCGCTGTTCGCCGCCGGCGCCGCCTCGAACCGGCGTGCCGTGCTGCTGCTGCTGGGGCTGTGCGCCGTGGCCTTCCTGCCCGGTTTCTTCGCGCTGCCGCCGATCGACCGGGACGAGGCGCGCTTCGCCCAGATTTCCAAGCAGATGGTGGAGACCGGCCAGCTCACCCTGGTGCGGATCGGCGCCGAGCCGAATCGCACCCTGCCGCTCGCCCTGCACTGGGCGCAAGTCGGCATCCTCTCGGTCGCCGACCGGCTGGGCGTGGAGAACGCCGAGCGCACCATCTGGCTCTACCGCCTGCCCTCGCTGTTCGGCGCGGTGGCGGCGGTGCTGCTGGCGTTCTGGGCCGCGCTGGGCTTTGTCGGGCGGCCGGCGGCGCTGCTGGCGGCCATCTTTCTCGGCGCCTCGGTCGCGCTGGACCTCGGCGCCCGGCTGGCGATCCCGGAGGCGATCTTCCTTGCCAGCGTCGTCGCCATGATGGGGGCGCTGGGCCGGGTGTATCTCGCCGCCGGGCGCGCCGCCTCGCAGCCGGAGGCGCCGGCGCCGGCGGCTGATCTGCAGCTGGCGGCCATCTTCTGGGTCGCTCTGGCGGTGGGGCTCGTCACCAAGGGCCTGCTGGCGCCGCTTTATCCCGCGCTGGCGATCGCCGCGCTGCTGGTGGTGGATCGTTCCGGCGCGTTCCTGCGCCGGCTGGCGCCGCTGCGCGGCCTGCTGCTGGTCGCCGTGGTCGGGGCGGCCTGGGCCTATGCTCGCCACCTCTCGACCGAGGCGGCGGCCGAGACCGCTGAGGCGGTGGTCGGGCGGGTGGCGCCCTCCACCCGCGGCTTCGTCGGCCCTCCCGGCGCCTATCTCCTGATGTTCTGGGGCCTGTTCTGGCCGGCGGCGCCGCTGGCCGCGCTGGCCGCGCCAATCGTGTGGAAGGCCCGCCGGCTGCGGGCGGTGCGGTACCTGCTCGCCTGGGTGCTGCCGGCCTGGGTGCTGTTCGAGCTGGTGCCGGCCAAGCTCGCGACCCACATCGTGCCGACCTTCCCCGCCATTGCCATCCTCGTCGCGCTGTCGATGGAGCGCGGGGCCATGGCGATCGCGAACACCCGGCTGGTGCGGCTGCTGTGGCTGTGGCCGCTGGTGGGCGCCGTGATTGCAGTCGGCGTCCTGCTCGGCATGGCGGTGTTCGACCGCAGCACCAGCGTGCTGGCGTGGCCGCTGCTGCTGACCGGCTTCTTCTTCCTCGTCACCGCGGCGGCCTATGCGCGGGATTATGGGCTCGACCGCGCGGCGCTGCTCGGGGTTGCGGGCATGCTGGTGTCCGGCTTCGGCGTCATGCAGCTCATCCTGCCGCGGATGGACAGCGTGTGGATTTCGCCCCAGCTCGCCGCGCTGGCGGTGGCGGAGAACTGCGACGGCCGCCCCGCCGAGATCGCCGCCGCCGGCTATAACGAGCCCAGCCTGATGTTCCTGCTGGAACGTCCGGTGCGCTACATGGACGGTGCCGCGGCGGCCGATTTCCTCGCCGAGGGCGGCTGCCACGCCGCCTGCGTGGAGCGCCACGACGAACGCCGCTTCGCCCGGCGCGCCGAGGCGCTAGGCCTGCGGATCGAGCGGGGCGAGGAAGTGCGGGGGTTCAACTTCAACACCGGCCGGCGGGTGCGGCTGTCGCTGTTCCGCAACGCCGACCGCCGCTGGTAGCCGAGCCCGGCGGCGTTGGCCGCAGAGCCCTTGCGTCCGTTGCTTCGGCGGCGCCGCCGCGGCTCAGTCCTGCGGCGCGTCGTCCTGCGCGGCGACGGCCTTCAGCCGCTCCAGGCCCTGGGCGAGGTCCTCGATCAGGTCGGCCGGCTCTTCGAGGCCGATATGGAACCGCACGGCCGGCCCTCCCGGCGCCCAGCGCGTCGCGGTACGATAGGTCGAGCAGTCGCAGGGGATCGCCAGGCTTTCGAAGCCACCCCAG
>CAZIXP010000143.1:0-2806 GCA_964543245.1 uncultured Starkeya sp. | reverse complement strand
CGATATGCACGCGAATGCCTGGGCCGGAATATTTCCATTTGCAGGCGGTGCGGCCTTTGAGATTGTTTGGCATGACGAGGCTTTCGAAGCCACCCCAGCTATAGCCGAGGCCGAACAGGGCGAGGCTGTCGAGAAACGCGTCGACCGCGCGCTTCGGCACCGGCTTCAGCACGACGCTGAACAGGCCGCTGGCGCCAACGAAGTCTCGCTTCCACAGCTCATGCCCCGGGTCGTCCGGCAGCGCGGGGTGCAGCACCCGCCGCACCTCCGGCCGGGCCTGCAGCCAGCGCGCCACGGTGAGCCCGGACGCCTGGTGCCGTTCCAGCCGCACCTTGAGGGTGCGCAGGCCACGGGCGGCGAGGAAGGCGTCCTCCGGCGCCACGGTGATGCCGAGGTCGCCATGCATTCCCTTCAGCGCCGGCCATAGCGCGGCGTTCGCCGAGATCACGCCCAGATTGAGGTCGGAATGCCCGCCGAGATATTTGGTCCCGGCCTGGAGCGAGAGATCGACCCCGACGTCGTGCGGCCGGAAATAGACCGGGGTCGCCCAGGTGTTGTCGATCAGCGTGGTGATGCCGTGCGCCTTCGCCACCGCGACGATGGCGGGCACATCCTGCATCTCGAAGCTCTGAGAGCCCGGTGCCTCCATGAAGATGGCGCGGGTGTTCGGGCGCAGCAGGGTGGCGATGTCGGCGCCGACCAGCGGATCGTAGAAGCTGGTCTCGATGCCGAAGCCCTTCAGCACCGTGCCGCAGAGCCGGCGGCTCGGCTGGTAGACGCTGTCGGTCATCAGCAGGTGGTCGCCGGCCTTCAGGCAGGACAGCAGGGCGAGGCTGACGGCGGAAAGCCCGGAAGGCGTCAGCACGACGCCGCTGCCGCCTTCCAGCGCGGTGAGCGCGGTCTCCAGGCCCTCCAGCGTCGGGTTGCCCCGCCGGCCATAGCTGTAGCGACCGGTATGGTCTTCGAGATCGGCGACGGTGGGCGAAAGAACTGTGGACCCGCGCACGACGGGGGTGTTCACAAAGCCGTCAAAACGGGCGGGGTCGCGGCCGAGCGTGACGATCTGCGTGTCCAGAGCGCGCGGCTCGTTGCCATCGTGGGTTGATGTCCTGTTCATTCTCATACCATCCGGGCAGGCGCTGGCGTCAGATTGTGCCTGTCAATGAGGCGGCAGGGCCGGCGCCGTCAAGCGCTTGACCCGACGGCGGCTCGGCGTTCAGATGACGTCACGTCGCACGGCAGGGGGGGAATGCAGCCCGTGGCAGACGCCGGAACGAGGCGTATGACGCTGCGGCGTCCTGTGGTCGACGACGGCACGCTAATTGCCTTTAAGTTCACTCGCGGCTCCGCAACGTGGGGCCGTACCCGCTCAAGCTCATGAAGAAGGCTGGAAACATGAAACGCCTCCTGTCCACGCTCGCTCTTGCCGGGGTCTTCGGTCTCTCGGCGGCCGGCGCGCAGGCTGCCAAGCTGGACCAGGTCAAGTCCAAGGGGTTCATTCAGTGCGGCGTCAGCCAGGGCCTGCCCGGCTTCTCGACGCCGGA
The DNA here is from genome assembly GCA_964543245.1 of uncultured Starkeya sp. Taxonomy (GTDB): domain Bacteria; phylum Pseudomonadota; class Alphaproteobacteria; order Rhizobiales; family Xanthobacteraceae; genus Ancylobacter. The sequence continues at coordinate 1,262 of CAZIXP010000143.1, read as the reverse complement.
CGACAAGGGCAACTGGACCGGCCTCGACGTCGATTTCTGCCGCGCGGTCGCGGCGGCCATCTTCGACGACCCGACCAAGGTGAAGTACACCCCGCTTTCGGCGAAGGACCGCTTCACGGCGCTTCAGTCCGGTGACATCGACATCCTGTCGCGCAACACCACGTGGACCATCACGCGCGACACCTCGCTCGGCCTCAACTTTACGGGCGTGACCTATTACGACGGCCAGGGCTTCATGATCCGCAAGGACAAGAAGGTGAACTCGGCCCTCGAGCTCTCCGGCGCCTCGGTCTGCACCCAGACCGGCACCACCACCGAGCAGAACCTGGCCGACTACTTCCGCGCCAACAACATGACCTATGAGGTCATCGCCTTCGCCACCAATGATGAGGTGGTCAAGGCCTATGACGCCGGCCGCTGCGACGTGCTCACCACCGATCGTTCCGGCCTTGCCGGCGAGCGCCTCAAGCTGACCAACCCGGACGACCACATCGTTCTGCCGGAAGTCATCTCCAAGGAGCCGCTCGGCCCCGTCGTCAGCCACGGCGACGACCAGTGGTTCGACATCGTGAAGTGGGTGCTGTTCGCCCAGCTCAACGCGGAAGAACTCGGCGTCTCGTCCAAGAACCTCGACGAGCAGGCCAAGTCCGCCAACCCCGAGATCAAGCGTCTGCTGGGTTCGGAGGGCAAGTTCGGCGAAGGCATGGGCCTCACCAATGACTGGGGCTACCGGATCATCAAGCATGTCGGCAACTACGCCGAGATGTATGACCGCAATGTCGGGCCCGACACCCCGCTGAAGCTGGCCCGCGGCACCAACGCCCTGTGGAACAAGGGCGGCCTGCAGTACGGCATGCCGATCCGCTGAGGATCCGGGCCCCGCGCCCCGGCGCGGGGCCCCACACATGAAGGCCTCGAACGAGGCGAGGGGGACCATGGCAGAACTGGTTGAGTCCGCGCGGGGCAAGCCCCCGGGCACGTCTTTCGCGAACGACCCGAAGGTGCGAAGCATCGTTCTCCAGCTGCTGGCGCTGATCGCGGTCGTCATCCTCGGCTGGATGTTCGTCGACAACGCCCGGGAGAATCTCGCGGCGCAGAAGATCGCCACCGGCTTCGGCTTTCTCGACAACACCGCCGGCTTCGGCATCAGCCAGACGCTCGTCCCCTATACCGAAACCTCGACCTATGGCCGCGCCTTCATCGTCGGCCTGCTGAACACGCTGCTGGTGCTAGGACTGACGCTGAGGCTGACCTCGCTGTGC